>JACMPQ010000035.1 GCA_014377425.1 Microbacteriaceae bacterium
CGAGTTCTATTACCGCCGTATCTGGCCCACAAAAGCACGGGCAGCCCGCGAGGTTGGGGCGTGGATTGAAGACCGCTACAACCGGCGCCGCCGGCACGCCGCGCTCGGACAGGTCAGCCCTGTCGAGTTCGAACTGCAATACTCATCACACCCGGCGGAAGTCCTTCTCGCCGCTTAACCCCGTGTCCACCAACCGGGGGCAAGGCCAGACCGAGCAGTTGATGGCGCGGTCGCGGCACAGCTTTTGGCGGTCTTTGTGCGGCGGATTGAGAATCCGGCGTCGATGCTTGCCTGAGGCAGAAACCGCCACCTCCGCCCATATGTAAGGCGCCGAGAAAACAATCTGACACCTTCCGTCCCTATGGTGGCTCTCGAGCTTTGCGCTCGGGGACAACCCACGGACCAGATTCCGTGCTGCTTCGTCGAGGCTCACGGTGCCGCCCCCACCGGGGTTAAGAAACCCCGGAACGACTGCGATCGAGGCCCCTTCAAAGGATTTTTCCACACCGGCCGAGGGATTAATTTTTTTGACGCGAAAAAGTTCCCCAGTGCCTATTGGTGTGTGGAGTTCTTCGAGGACCCCGCCAGTGTGATATCGCGGGACATCGGAATAGCTCGAACCTACGTTTGTGGGTTCGGGCTATTTTTTTGCCCGCCCGCCTGCGCGCACCCAGCCACTCAAGCCGCACGTGTCAACCCATCCGCGTCGACACCCGCCGAGGGCCAGCTCAATCTAGGGTGGTCTCGTGGCCTCCACGAACAAACTCCGACGCGCGGCGGTGGGGTGCCCGTCGCGGCTGCGCCCGGCTCGAACGATTGCTGTGGCGTTTGCTTTGGCGATTGCGTTGGGTACCGCGCTCCTGTCATGGCCCCTCGCCAAGGCGGGCCCGGGCGGCGCGACTGTGCTGGAAGCCCTGTTTACCGCGACCTCCGCTGTCTGCGTTACCGGGCACGTCGTTGTTGATACGGCCACCTTTTGGTCGCCGTTCGGGCAGGTGGTGATTCTGGCCCTGATTCAGGTGGGTGGTTTCGGAATCATGACCTTCGCTTCGTTGATCGGCCTCACGGTGCTGCGCAAGATTTCGCTGCGCTCCCGCCTGACCACGGCAGCCGAAACCCATAGTTTTGCCCTCGATGACGTCTCGGGGGTGCTCGGGAGAGTGGTGCGCATCACCCTCGTTATTGAGGTGGTCGTGGCGGTGCTGCTCTGGCTGCGATTCATGATCGGCTACGGTGAGCCGGTCGGCCGGGCTGCTTGGCTGGCAATTTTTCACTCGGTGTCGGCATTCAACAACGCTGGGTTCTCGCTCTTTAGCGACAACCTCGTTGGCTACGCGCTCGACCCCCTCATTTGCCTGCCGATCGCGGCAGCGATCATTCTCGGGGGCCTCGGCTTTCCGGTGATCATGCAATTGCGCAAACACCTTCGGCATACGCTCAAGTGGACGATGAACACCCGGATTGTGCTCGCCGGCACCATCACCCTGCTGGTCGCCGGGACGGTGTACATCACGGCCATCGAGTGGTCAAACCCCGCGACCCTCGGCGCCTTGGAGTGGCCGCAAAAGCTGTTGGCGGGTTTTTTCACCTCCGTGCAGACCCGCACCGCCGGGTTCAACAGCATCAATATCGGCGCCATGGACCCGGCCAGTTGGATCGGGATGGACGCTCTCATGCTCATCGGCGGGGGCCCCGCCGGCACCGCCGGGGGAATCAAAATCACGACCTTCGCGGTGCTGTTTTTTATTCTGCTCACCGAAGTGCGCGGCCACGGTGCCGTAAACGTGTTTGGCAAACGACTGCCGCGTTCGGTGCACCGGGAGGCGATAACGGTGGTTCTTCTCGCGGTGGCGGTGGTGGCGACGGCGACGGTCGCCCTCATGCTCCTCACCGATGTCACCCTCGACAAGCTTCTGTTCGAAGTCGTCTCCGCATTCGGCACGGTGGGCCTCTCGACCGGGATCACCGCCGATCTACCCGCCGCGGGCCAAATCATCCTTATCCTGCTCATGTTCATCGGTCGACTCGGACCGATCACCTTCGCCGCCGGACTGGCCCTGAGCGATCGCCGGATCGCCTTCGAGCTACCCCAAGAGAGGCCCATCATTGGCTAAATTCTTTCTTCGCCCGCCGTCACTTCGCATCGCCGAAGCCGACTCAGTGGCCGTTATCGGCCTCGGCCGCTTCGGAAGCTCCCTCGCTCTGGAGCTGATGGCCACCGGCACCGAGGTTCTTGGCATTGACAGCTCCGAAGACATCGTGCAGGCCCACAACGGCCTCCTCACCCACGTCGTTCGAGCCGACTCCACCAAAGAGGCCGTTCTGCGCCAGCTCGCCGTGCATGAGTTCGACCGCGTTGTGCTCGCAATTGGCAGTGACCTTCAGGCGAGCATCCTCACCGCCTCAATCTTGCTCAAAATGCAGATTCCGACCATTTGGGCGAAAGCGGTGAGCGACCCGCACGGCGAAATTCTCGCGCAACTGGGTGTGCACCAAATTGTTTCGCCGGAGAAAGACATGGGCCAGCGCGTGGCTCACCTCGTGCGCGGTGCCATGCAGGACTACATCGAGGTGGGCGAAGATTTTGCCCTGGTGAAGACCACACCGCCCCAGATGATTATCGGGATGCCGCTCGGCGAGTCCCGCGTTCGGGCGACCTACGGCGTTACGGTCACCGCCTACCACCGGGAGGGCAAGGGCTGGGATTACACCACCCTCGAGACGGTGATTGAGGCCGAGGACATCATTTTGATCGCCGGTCAAACCCGCAAGGTGGAGTCGTTTAGCCAGCTTCGGTAGCGCTGGTGTTTCTGGGGCGATGCTGGCCTAGCTATTCTTGAGATTGTTGCTTAGTCGAGGTTTATTCAGCAGCAGCAGCAGCAGCAGCAGCAGCAGCAGTGGCAGTGGCAGCGGCAGCGGCAGGGGCTCGCTGTGCTGCGTCGTCCAAAGCTTGCTGCCCTGTGCCGCCCAGAGAAGGAGACGCTGATGAAACGATCGCCCATCACCACCACACTTGAAGTGATCGCCGTAGCTGCTTTAGTCCTCTCGGTGACGACTGACATCGTCAAGACCAGGCGAGAATTTGAATTTCGCCTGGGCTCCGCGTGGGCAGACCGTCGTCGTCCGCGCCGGTTTCGGAGGCAACGTCGGCAACGGATGGCTCAACCGGCGAGCCCTGAACTTGCCGACCTGGTCTATCAAGGGGATTTGGATCGGGCGATTGAAGTCGCGCAACCGCTCACTCCGGATGAAATCCGTAAGCGTCTTCTTGCCGACGATGAACGGTTCCTTGCTGACCAGGGCCCGTGCGACGTGTTTCTTCGCCGCTGGTACGCGACGCTTAAGAGCCCGTTCCTGCGTGCGGAAGCTGCGGATTGTTTTGTCAGCGCCTACACGACAGAACTTGCGCCCGTACCGAACGGCGAGTACATCGGGGCGTACATGCGTACAGAGTCGTTGCGCGAACTCATCACAAAGGTTGCCAGCGCGATCCTTGGCCCAGAGCTGAAAGATCTGGAAGAAACACCCGAGCACCCATTGGATGGCGCTTCAGCAGAAAAATGGCGCGCCGCCGGCAGAATTCTTGCCGGTCTCGACCTACCTCCCGCAGTTTCACCGGTAGCTCCGGTGGAAGAAGAGGTTGTAACGCAGTTTTAGATTAATTCAAATGTCGCTTCTCACGTGAAGACCAGTAGGGGTTGGCTCGGTCCTATGAGGTCATTGCCGCATGCGCCGTCATCCGCTCACAAGTCGGCATAGGCCCAGGCATTCTTCGCACCAGCGCCATACCAGCGGCCAGCTCGGATAAATACAGCGGTCCAAACTTTGGCATCGCGCGGGCCGCGATTCAAAACCGCTCTGGGCAATGTCGCAGCCTCGGATTACGCTCTCGACATGAAGACTGATCAGCTATTCCTTGTCTCGGATGCCGCTCTTCGTAGCGTCATCGACCGTATCGCCCAAGACGATCTCCCCAAACCCGTTCCCGCCGAGTGGCTACCCACTCCAAACAAAACAGTGCGCGACATTCTGGCTGCCCACGCTTATGACGAAGCGTGGATTCCGAAGCTCATCGCCGGTGCCTCCATGGCAGACGGCGACGAACTTCGCGATCGGGATCTCCTCGGCGACGACCCGATCGCCGCCTACGACTCGCTCAACGACACCGCCACTACCCTCGTGGGTGCGGGTGTCGCCCCGGAAACAATCTTCCACTTCCAATACGGCGATTATTCGGCAGAAGACGGCCTCGTGCATTTGGCCAGCTACCGAGCATTTCAGGCCTGGCAGATCGCCAAGCACCTCGGTATCGAATTTCAGCTCAGCCCGGAAATCATCAGCGGAATGAACGAGCACGTGCTGCCAAACGTCGAAGAGTGGCGCGGTTTCGGCGTGTTCCCGTCTCCGATTGAACCGCCAGCAGATGCCGACGACGAGACGCGGTTGCTCTGCGTCCTGGGGTTCTGGGTGAAATAGGGCGGGCGACAGCGGTGGCCGAGTAGTGGGCGCGTGTTCGACGAGCATTCGCTTATCTGAGAAATGCCAATTTAGTCACGTCACTTATGCGCTTGGCTGGAGGTTCAAAGTGCGTCGCCTGTTTGACTCCCGGTAGTGATGAGTGAATTCAGCGGGAGCGAGGTGCTGGTCGGGCAAACTCGCCGTACCCGGGGAAAACTTGGCTGGGCGTCGCGTTGTCGAATCAGACTCAATCTTTCGGACAGCGGTAAGCGTGAGGGAGGACGATTCATGGTGGCTCACCTCACGGCAACCACGGCGTTCTCTACTGTGTTGCGAATCGCGTTAATCGGCGTCGCAGAGGCGGAGTCGGGCCCGGATCCACTCAGCGGCGAGCAAAGTGCTCGTGTAACTTCTGGGGCACCGGATGATGGCCTCCAGCGTGACGCCGACCGTGCGCGCTGTCGTACGCAGCTCGACCTCGTTCAGCGCAGCGACTGGTGGGATGCAGCGAGCTCGGCCGAGATCGTGACGATGTTCGAAACGGCCATCGCTTGGCGCGATGTGGATTTGGTGGCGAGGGACGCCGATGAGGCCATCCGCGACGAGCTGCTGCGCCGCTACGGAATCAGCCTTCTCGCTGAGGAGCGCTAACCCACCTCAACCGCGCAAGCACGAGTGTGACCCGAACTGGGGACATCCGCGGACTGTGATTCCGTCGCCCAGATTGCGAGACTGAGATTGACCGAGGTTTCCTCGGTTATGGGGAATCGCCGGGGGAGAGTTCGCGCATGTTTGGTGCCAAAAATCGGTCACGTCGTACCGCTCCTTCTAGCCGCGCTAGCAGCGCTAGCCGCGCTAGCCTCGCGATCCACACCACCAAAACGGCACTCGGATGCCTGCTCATCGGCGGTCTGGTCATGGCGGCTGCCGCGCCCGCATCCGCCGCCACTACCTATACGGCCTCTAAAACTGTCACGACGGTAACGGGCACCAGCGTCACCGTTTCGGCCAACTTTGTCGCCAGTGCGAGTTCTCCGGTCGCGGCAGGATTTTGCGCGCGAAACTCGGCCAACCAGGTGGTGGATTTTGCGCTGCGAACTCCGGTTTCGCTCGGTGCGACGGCCACAAGAATTACCAGCACGCGGGCCTTTCCCGCCGGTCTCTACCAAGTTTGGGGCTGCGTACAATCAAGCGGTGTCTGGTTTGCCGCAAGTGCCCGTCAAAGTTTTCGCGTGCTGTCGCCGACGATCTCCACAATTAAGCGTCCCCTTGGTGGGGCACCGGTGACGACAAATAACGCCCCACTTGGGTCGACGGCGATGCCGGTGGGCGACCTGCCCGGCTGGCGGCAAACCTTCACCGAGGATTTCCGCACGCCTGTTGCGCTCGGGGGATTCCCCGGGCCCTACGCGCCGAAGTGGTTGAGTTACGACGGCTTCAAAGACACCTCCGAAAAGGGCGACTACCGCCAGAAAATCATCTCGGTGCATGACAGCGCTCTGGACATGTTTTTGCACACCGAGAACGGTCGCCCCTTGGGAGCGGCCCCGGTGCCGTTGATGAACGGAAAATTGACCGGCCAGGTTTACGGACGTTTCAGCCTGCGGATGAAATCCGACAGCCTGCCGGGGTACGGAATCGGATTCTTGCTCTGGAGCGACACCAACACCTGGACCGACGGCGAGATCGACTTTCCCGAGGGCGGCCTCGACGGCCCCGCCCACGGCTACAACCACGTGCTCACCAATCCGTCGAAAAACAGCATGGTCTACACCGCAAAAACCGGCTTCGGCGACTGGCACGTCTACACAATCAACTGGACGCCGACTCAGATCTCCTTCGAGTTAGACGGGGTGGTGGTGGCCACCACCAGCACCAACATCCCGAGCAAACCGCTGCACTGGGTGATGCAGGCCGGTACCACCGGGGTCACGCCGAACCCGGCGGTACGGGGTCACCTGCTCATCGACTGGGCCACCATTTATACCCGGATGCCGTAGCCACCGTTTGCCTGAACCCGCGAGCTAACCGCTACGCACCGACATACGCGGCGAGGTGCTCCCCGGTGAGCGTCGATCGGGCGGCAATGAGCGCCGCCGGGGTGCCCTCGAACACGATCGTGCCGCCGTCATGCCCGGCTCCGGGGCCGAGGTCGATGATCCAGTCGGCGTGTGCCATCACCGCCTGGTGGTGTTCCACCACGATCACCGATTTGCCGGAGTCGACGAGGCGGTCGAGCAGGCCGAGAAGCTGTTCAACATCGGCGAGGTGCAGGCCCGTGGTGGGTTCATCCAGCACATAAATGTCGCCCTTTTCTGCCATGTGGATGGCGAGTTTCAGGCGCTGGCGTTCTCCGCCCGACAGGGTGATCAGCGGCTGCCCGAGACTGATGTAGCCGAGGCCCACGTCGCTCAGCCGGTTCAAGATCGCGTGCGCGGCGGGAGTGCGGGCATCCCCGGTGGCAAAAAATTGCTGGGCCTCGGAAACCGACATGGCCAGTACTTCGCTGATGTCGCAGCCGCCGAGGCGGTAGTTCAGAACTTCGGTGTCGAAGCGTTTGCCCTCACACACCTCGCAGGTGGTGGCGACGCTGGCCATCATGCCGAGGTCGGTATAGATCACGCCGGCGCCGTTGCAATTGGGGCAGGCACCGGCCGAGTTGGCGCTGAACAGGGCGGGTTTTACACCGTTGGCTTTGGCGAAAGCCGAGCGAATCGGGTCAAGCAGGCCGGTATAGGTGGCCGGATTGCTGCGGCGCGACCCGCGGATCGCCCCCTGGTCAACCGAGATCACGTTCTCGCCCGCCGGGATGGAGCCGTGCACCAGCGAGCTTTTGCCAGACCCAGCAACTCCGGTGATCACGCAGAGTACGCCGAGCGGGACATCGACATCGACGTTTTGTAAGTTGTTGGCCGTTGCTCCGCGAATCTTCAACGCACCGGTGGCCGGGCGCACCGAGGCTTTCACCGCGGCGCGGTCATCGAAGTGACGCCCGGTGAGGGTACCGCTGTGGCGAAGCTCTTCCACCGAGCCCTCGAAGCACACGGTGCCGCCCGCGATTCCGGCGCCCGGGCCGAGATCCACCACGTGGTCGGCGATCGCAATCGTCTCCGGCTTGTGCTCCACCACCAACACCGTGTTGCCCTTATCGCGCAATTGCAGCAGCAGCGTGTTCATCCGCTGAATATCGTGCGGATGCAAGCCAATGGTGGGCTCATCGAAAACGTAGGTGACATCGGTGAGGGAGGAGCCGAGGTGGCGAATCATTTTGGTGCGCTGCGCCTCACCGCCGGAGAGGGTGCCCGCCGGTCGCTCCAGCGAGAGGTAGCCCAATCCGATCTCGACAAAAGAATCGAGAAGATGTTGCAGTGACTTCAACAGGGGGGCGACGGTCGGCTCGGTGAGAGCGCCCAGCCACGCGGCGAGGTCGCTGATTTGCATCGCGCAGGCATCGGCGATGTTGACCCCGGCGATGCGTGAGGATCGCGCCCCCTCGCTGAGGCGGGTGCCGCCGCACTCCGGACAGGAAGCGAAGGTGACTGCGCGGTCGACGAACGCCCGAATGTGCGGTTGCATGGCCTCGCGATCTTTGGCCAAAAAGGATTTTTGCACCTTGGGGATGAGTCCCTCGTAGCTCATATTGATGTCACCGACCTTCACTTTGATCGGCTCGCGGTACAGAAAGTCGTGGAGCTCTTTCTTGGTGTAATCGCGGATCGCTTTATCGGGGTCGAGAAACCCGGATCCGGTGAAGATGCGCACGCCCCAGCCATCCGCCGTGTAGCCGGGGATGGTCATGGCGCCCTCGTTGAGCGACTTCGAGTCGTCGAAGAGCTGGGTTAGGTCGATGTCGTTCACCACGCCCATTCCCTCGCAGCGCGGGCACATGCCCCCGGTGATCGAGAAGCTGCGGCGCTCTTTCACGGTTTGCCCGCCGCGCTGGATGGATACCGCCCCCGCACCGCTGATCGAGGGCACGTTGAAGGCAAACGCCTGTGGTGAGCCGATGTGCGGCTGTCCGAGCCGACTGAAAACGATTCTCAGCAGGGCGTTGGCGTCGGTGGCGGTGCCGACGGTAGACCGTGAGTTTGCCCCCATCCGCTGCTGATCGACAATGATGGCGGTGGTCAAGCCCTCGAGAACGTCTACGTCGGGGCGGGCCAGGGTGGGCATGAAGCCCTGCATAAACGCGCTGTAGGTTTCGTTGATCATGCGCTGCGACTCGGCGGCGATCGTGCCGAACACGAGCGAGCTCTTGCCCGAACCGGAGACGCCGGTAAAAACCGTGAGTCGGCGCTTCGGAATGGCGATGCTGACATTCTTGAGGTTGTTTTGCCGTGCGCCCTGCACGCGGATCAGGTCGTGGCGGTCGGCACTGTGCTGGGCCGCCTGTTGTTGCTGGGCCCGTTGTTGTTGCTGTTGCTGCTGTTGCTGCGGCTCAGGCGCGGGCGTGCCGGTAGATGTGCTCACAGAGTCTCCCTAATCGAACCGCAAAATCGAGCCAAGCCGCCGCGGGTAGATCGGTGGCGACGTCTGGCTCGATTCAAGCAGCTTCGGGAGAGGGGCCGCTACGGCACCATTCGGTAGACGGTGGCCCAGTCGATGAGCAGGTGGCCGGATAGGGCGGGGTCGGGCGTGACCCCGGTGGTGGCGACCTGCATCACCCAGTGCAACGACTTGCTCGGAATGTTGTCGGTGGTGGCACCGATCTCGGCACCGTCGATGAGGAAACTGATCTTGGTCGGTGTCCAGTTGATGGTGTACGTGTGCCAGTCGGTGTACGAGGTGGAGCCGCTGGCGAGGTAGCAGTTGAGCGATGGATTGCCCAGGCAGTGGTTGAACGCGTGCGGCACGTCATCCAGCCCACCCTCGGGGAAATCAATTTCTCCGTCGTTCCAGACCTCGCTGTCGGGCCAGAGCAAAAACCCGAGCCCATAGCCGGGCAGGGCATCGGATTTCATCCGCACGCTGAACCGGCCGTAGCTCTGGCCATTTTGTGAGCCGTAGGGCGCGCCGTTTACCAGTGGCAGGGGTGCGGCGCCGAGGGCGACCCCGTTTTCGGTGTGCAGGAATAGGTCGAGCACGCCGTCGTGGGCGGAGATGATTTTCTGGTCATACCAGCCCTTGTGCGAGGTGTCCGGGAAGCCGCTGTAGCTGAGCCACTTGGCGGCGTACGGTCCGGGAAAACCGCCGGCCGCGACGGGCGTGGTGAAGTCGTCGGAGAAAACCTGCTTCCAACCGGGCAGATCACCGACCGGCATCGCGGTAGACGCTTCTGCCGGTGCTTTCACCGTGAAGGTTTGCCGGGCGCTCGCCTCGCTCCAGGTGTAGGTGATGCCCGATTTGGCGCAGGCCCAGAATTGGTAGTTGCCGGCCGGAAAGATCACCGTGTTGCTCAGTGGTGTGCCGGTCGGGCCCACGTTAACATTCCAGTTGCGTGGAAAATCGACGTTTTGGCCGGCGGCGTTGCGCACGCAGAATCCGGCGATCGGAACGTTCTGCGCAACGGATGCGAACAGAGTGGCCGAGGCCGTTACCGCCCAGCCGTTGACCGTGGCGCTGACGCCACTGCTGGTAAAAGGACTCCGGGCCGAATTATCGGCGGGAGCGAACACAGTGAAGCTTTGCCGGGCGCTGACCTCACTCCAGGTGTAGGTGAGACCCGATTTCGCGCAGGCCCAGAATTGGTAGACCCCGGGAGTGAAGGTTTTGGTGTTCGACAGTGGTGTGCCGGCGGGCCCGAGTGGCACGTTGAAGTTGCGGGCAAAGTCGACGTTTGTGCCGGCGGCATCCCGCACACAGAAACCGGCCGACGCCGCGGTTTGGCTGGTCTGGGCGTACATGGTGGCGGATGCCGTGACCGAGGTTCCGGTGACAACCGCTTGCACCCCGGTGGCGGTAAACGGGCTGGCTGCCGAGGCGGAGACGGCCCCGGTGAAGCTCAGGCCGATGGCGACCGTCGCGGCGACCGCGATGGCGCAAGCGCGAGTCTGTGCGCGAGGGCGAGCGAGATGTGGTCTCGCAGAGTTTGGCTTGAGCGACGGTAGGCCTACCGAACGTCGAGTCTTGCCGTGGCGAAAAATGGTCATGAGCTCCCCCAAGCTGTTTGTTGTGAACGCGGTGCCAAGTTCGCTGCGCCCGCGGTGGCAATGGCCGCCACGGGCGCAGGAGCTTTAGGCACCCATGCCTTCGGATCCCCCGATCCGACCGAGACTCGACAGCCCAACCCCCACATAAGTGAGCCCCCCGGCCCCGCAGATGTGAACCCCGTTGTGCTGTGGTTTCCTCGACAGCGCCCAGTCTGCCAAACGGGCCATCGCCGGATCGTGACCGGAGTGTGACGCGCACCGTGGGGCGGCGATTATCCAGGGAAGTCGGTGAAAAAGCTGCTCATTAGCGGGCGGGCAGCGACCGCTTATAGGCGTTGAGTGCCTTCACTCGGGCGTTTTCTTCGTGCACATCGGCCTGGGTGGCGCGCTCCTGCACAAGCCAGTCCGGACGCTTCTTCAACAGCTCAGAAATTTCGGCGGTGGTGAGCGGCTCAGTGGCCCCACCGCGGGCAAGCCCGGCGACCGAAACGCCGAGTTTGTGGGCTACCACCGGGCGCGGATGCGGGCCGGTCTCGCGCAACTGCACGAGCCAGGTCGGCGGGGTTTCGAGCAATTCGTTTAAGGTGTCCCGGGAAACGGGAGCGTTTTTAAACTCTTCCGGCGCCGCCGCGAGCAAAATCCCGAGCTTCTTGGCTGCGGTTTCGGGCTTCATCGTTTGGGGTGTTCTGGCGGAAGTCATCCCTTTAGCGTAGTCCGAGCGCCGGTCGCGACGGGCCCCGGTGCATTAACCTGAAGTGTTCTCGTGAGCAATTCCGGAACACAACGAGGGGCACGGCGCGGATGGACGAGCACGAAACACCGACGGTAGCCCCGTTCTCGATCGCCGCGGTTCCCGGCGTGACCCTCACCAAGTGGACCAGGGCATGGAAGGATCGCCGAGCGGATGCCCCGCTCGAGGTCATTCGCAGCGCCCCCGACACGCAGCTTGAGGCCGTGCTCGACGGCACCGCCGACGTGGCCTTTGTTCGTCTGCCCGCCTTCCACGAGACGCTCAGCATCATTCCGCTCTACGTGGAACTTCCGGTGATCGTGGTACCGAAGGCGCACCCCTTCGCCGAGCGCGAGTCGATCCAGCTGAGTGACTTGGTGGGCGAAAATGTGCTGACCGGCGCGTGGGAGAACTCGATCGCCCTGGTCGCCGCCAATGTGGGGGTCGTGATTGTGCCGCAGTCGATCGCTCGGCTGCACAACCGTGGGGATATCGTGGCCCGCCCGGTGACGGATGCCGCCGACACCCGCATCGCGCTGGCCTGGCTCACCGCGAACACCACCGAGCGCGTAGAAGAGTTCATCGGAATCGTGCGCGGTCGCACTGCCCACAGCTCCCGCACCGCGCCCACCCCGGCTACCTCCACCCCCGAGTCGAAGGCCGCAGTGCGCGCCAAGACCGGTGCAAAGGGCGGCACGCAGCCGATTCGCCCGGGCCAGCGCTCCAAGCAGCAAACCCAGTCGCAGGCTCGGGATGCCGCGAACCGTCGTCGTCGGGGTAACGCCGGGCGTTAAGGCTCACTGAGCCCGGCATCCGGCGCTAGGCAAAAAACATCGCCCCCGACCAGACGGTCGAGGGCGATGCGGTTACACCCGAGCTGAGGGTTTAGGCCTCGGGGTCGACCGGACCCTTGTCGACCTTGCCCTGGGCGGCGAGAGCTGCGGAGCGCTCGGCGAGGCGACGCTGCACCTCGGCCTGGGCGTCGTCGATGATCTTCTGGTCGAGCGGCGGGTTGGTGTGCTCGCTCGTGCCGTTGTACTTGGCGATGTAGGCGTCGAGCTCGGGGCCGGACTCCCACGAGGTGATGAGGCAGTAGCGCGGCTCGGGGCCCTTGTGCCAGACGGCGTGCCAGAAGCGCTGGGTGTCCACGATGATCTGGGCGCCGGCGGGCAGCGCGATGCGGATCTCGGTGGTCGGGTCGAAGCGGTCCTCGCGAAGCGTCATGAACGATTCGGCGTCGTCACTGAGGTTGAAGAATCCGCGAACGATCCAGCCCGTGCCATCCGGGTTCAGGCGGTTGTTATCGTCTTGGTGCAGGTTGTAGAGGGTGTTGGCATACTCGTTGGGCTGCAGCTCGATGACGCGGCAGCGGCCCACGTTTGCACCGGGCTCCTGTGCGCGACGCACGAGGTTGGGGGCCTTCGCAACGGCGGAATCAATCCACACGCCGTCTTTGTCGGTGCGCGGCGGGGTGTGGTTCCAGAAACCGTTGACCTCGACCTCGCCGAATGCGCTGGCCAGCGGCGCGAAGCGGGTGACGCCCGAAGAATTCCACTCGACATATTCGATGTCAAGCCATTCCTTGGGGTCGGCGGACTGGTCGTACGCATCCAGGATGACGTAGCCCTTTTCGTCAATAACAGAAGATTTGATATAGCTCATTTGAGTAAATGTGCCTTCCAGGTAAGAGAACTAGCACGTTTTAACTAGCTCAACTTAGGCAAACCTAACATCTAGCTGAACGACCGGTGCCGAGGCGCGCACTCGGTGCGAAGACGCGACCCCGATTGTGCGCTGGGGGCACGGCTAGAATCGCCGAACGCTACGAGGAGACACTGCATGAGCGCGACGCCTGAGCCACGGTTCGACCCCCGATTCGATCCGGCTTTCCAGCCCGGGTTTGGCGGTCAGCGGCAGGTGCCGATCGAGCCGCAGTCGCAGATTGGGTCGCAGTCGCAGGGGCAGCCGCAGATTGAGTCGCAGTCGCAGTCGCAGTCGCAGTCGCAGTCCGAGCCGCAGCCGCAGCCGCAGTCGCAGCTCGGGCGGGAGTCGGATGCCGAGCCGGTAACGAATCTCGCTCAGCCAACCTCAGCGGTGCCGACATCCGCAAGCAACCCCTATTTGCGGGCGCTCTGGGTGATTAGTGCCGCTTTGGTTTCGGCCGGCTCAGCCCTGCTCGGCGCCCTCCCCGAGATCGGTACCCAAGTGCAGCGCTCGGCCGCGCCCGACGTCTTCTTCTATTCGGTGCAGTCGATGGTGATCGGGGCACCCCTTCTGATCGTGCTGGGGCTGGCCACCGCGGTTACCCTGCTTTTTCTGCGGGCGTTGCGCTGGATGCCGCAGCGCGGGCAATAGTCACGCTCGGGTTTATCGCCCATAGGCATTAGGGCTGGCGCTGCGTACTACTCCGTGGGTCATTCCGAGTTAGTCGCTCAGCGAAGCTCCCGCAGGGCTCGCCAGAGCGGTCGTCGCTGAATCAGGTAGTCACCGACCACAAAGCCTGCAATCATCACCGCGGCAACGAGCATCAGAATCAGTAACTGCAGCACTTTGTTCATCCCGAGGCCGAAGCCCAGAGCCCAGAGGCTCCAGCGGCCGAGGCTAACCGCCACCACAAAACTCACCACGCTGGCGAGCACAAATTTGCGATCGGGAAGAAGCCGCGCGGGGGCGCCCAGGCTTTTGCCCAGAGCCACCTTGAGCGAGAGGTAGACCATCCCCCAGGCAGCTAGGTTCGACAGCGCCACCGCCACGGCGATTCCGATGACAACCAACGGTGGAGGCAGCAGCACACCGGCGAGGGCGGCGCCAATCGCGCTGATGGCGGCGGCGGCGGCCTGAGCGAGAAACGGTCCAAATCCGTTGTGCAGGGCGAAGAGTCCGCGACTGTAAACGTAGGTCTGGCTGATTCCGAGCAGCCCGAGGCTCAGCGGTCGCAGCACCTCGCCGATCACCGGCGTGCCCCACAGCACCTGCGTGATCAGCGGGCCAGCCACCACAAACACCGCGGTGGTCGCCACGCAAATGGAGGTGACCAGGGTGGAGGTGCGGGCGAGGTTTTGGGCAACGTCGGCATACTTCCCGGCGGCGGCCGACTGGCTCAGGCGGGTGAACATCGCCGTTGCGAGCGAAACCGTGGCAATGCCGTGCGGCAGATACACCAGCAAAAAGGCGTAGCCGTAGGAGTTCAGGCTCGCGCCGTCGATGCCCTGGGTGTGCAGGGTTTGCCCGGCGCGGGTGGCCGCGTTAGAGAGCACTACAAAGGCGAGTTGGCCGGCCGCGACGCCGAGAAAGGTCCAGAGGGCAATCTTTCCCGTATGACCGAGGCCAGCCACCCCCCACTGCGGGCGAAACCGAAACCCAATTTTTTTCAGCGGACGGATGAGCACGAGCGCCTGCACCGCGATGCTCAGCGTTGCGGTTCCGCAGAGCACCGCGATCATCGTCGGGGTCCACGTTGTTACCCCGCCGCGCCCGCTCGGGAAAGCCGCGATGAAGACGAACACCCCGCCGATGGCCACCAGGTTGGAGATGGCTGGCGCCCAGGCGGGCCAACCGAAGACCGAGCGAGCGTTGAGCACTTGGGCGAGCACGGCGTAGACGATGTAAAAAAATATTTGCGGCAGGCACCAGTAGGCCATCACCGCGGCCAACGCCAGCCAATCCGAGGTCCAGCCGGAGGCATAAACAAAGACCAGCGCCGGGGCCGCGAGGGTTAC
>JACMPQ010000036.1 GCA_014377425.1 Microbacteriaceae bacterium
ATGCTGAGGATGGCGAACGGGTTAAACAAGAACGAGAGGAGGCCAAAAACGCAACCCGTGTAAGCAAACGAGTTGTTCCTACGGATCTGGCGATCCTTCTCCCCGCGCTTGAGGTTCGGGGCCACCGTTGCAGTCGGGCTAGCGTAATAGCTTCCCATCGGCACATATGGCGGCGCTTCAGGCTCCTGATCTGGCGACTTTGGTTGCTTGTGCTCCGTCCACGCTTCGCCGCTCCACCATCGCAATTGGCGGTCATCGTCGGGATTGACGAACCAGCCAGGTCCGGGAACGCTCATCTTGGCCTTTCAATTGAGACTCGATTGTTCGGTCTAGGTGCATCCTATAGACCTGACAATGAGTCGTGTATTGGCTCGAATGGGATGCACTCTCCCGGCTCAAAAGAAGACCACCTCCCACCGACTCACATGATTTGCCGACGGGATAAATTGTGAGCACACCCCTACCTACGAGCTGCCGGGCGCATACTGGAATGTTCACGTTCTGGACTCGGATGCCGGTGCTGCACCGACTCAACTGGGTGTTCATCATCGCTGCTGGAGTAATACTCATCGGCGCGTTGATTTGGCACTACCCTCCGTGGTTTTCCTCTTTGCCGCTCATCGCCTCTGTCATTCCGACCATCGTGAGCCACTCCTCCGACGCGCGACACCCCTCCGGCACGCGACACCCACAGGAGAACGACCCGAACCGTCGGTAGCGCGCTGCCCTGCGGTTCCCAGACGGCACAGTGAATTACTCGACCGCCTGCCACGTCGCCAACTCGTTGTCGCGGCGCGGCGTACCCACGTTCTTTACTTGAATAGGCAACATAACTCGGACGCCCGGCAGGGCGATCCGAGGGCAAGGTTTCGGGCGTCCGAAGGACGGGGGAACGCGCGGCAGCCGTCTCCTCAGTCGGTGCGGCGACGATGGTGATTCGGCCGCAGCCGCCGTGTTGGGGGCCTGCTTGGCAGACGTAGCGGCGACTTTCCCGGCGCGCAGAGCTGAACAGCTTCCCGCCGCAGTTTGCGCAGCGAAGCATGCCCGAGAGCAGGTAACTGCGTGGCACACGCCGACCAGGAGATGTTTTCCGACTGAAGGTGGCGACCAGTTGCCGGTGCCGCGTCGGTGTGATGATCGCCGGCGCCTCCGCACTCCCACGATCTCGCCGTTGTGTGCGCGCAATCCCGCGATGGGCGGGTTGGCAGGAATGGACCGCTCAGTACTCGTGCGCCACGCAACACCGGTGACGGTAAGAATTTCCTGATCCTGGATCCACCTCCTCAGCGAACCCATCGACTCGCCGGCAAGTTAACGCTCGGCCCGCTGGCGAATCACCGCAGCTTCCGGCCCGACGATCGTCAGTTGGCTTTTGTCGTAGCCGAACGGTCGGATTCCGGCGTTGGGTTTACCAGCCTCGGCATCTTCTCGCGCCTTCCGCTTCAACCGCTCCGATTTCCTCCTCGACTTTTTCGCGGCAACAGCGGCAAGCACCCGTGCACTGAGCCTGCCGTCTTCGTTGCCATGGTCAATATCCCCAGTGACCGCAACCAACTGACGCACCCCGGCCACTTCACGTATACCGGTGAACTGCTCCAACTCGATCGGGCGCCGCGTCAACCGATCAGTGTTGTACGCAATCACCGCGTCCGCGTTGTCCTGCCGCAATGTATCCGAGCATCCGCTCATGCGACGGGCGACCCTCCTTCCCCCAATAAGTTATCCACAGATTGCTCCTCGTTCTTCGAATATATGTTCGAATATGTGAAAATAGAGGTATGGAAAACCTCGCGCTTCCCTTCACGGAATCGGCCGCCGACGTGGCTTCTGTGCACGTGGATCACGAGGCGATTCGACTGCTCGACGATGATGGCCTGTTCACCGCCAATGAACAGATTTCCGTTCGACGCAGCCATCTCGATCTCTACGC
>JACMPQ010000037.1 GCA_014377425.1 Microbacteriaceae bacterium
GCCGCACGGGGGCAGCGGGCGCCGGCTGATCTGGTGCCCGCTGTTCGGTTCGGAGGTGGTGACTCGGTGACGGTCAATCGCTCGGTCCGGCCGGCCTCGGAAGTCATGCTGGAGTCCCCGCGGGCGTGGGTTGATTTCGCCAAGGGTTCCGCCATCATCTTGGTGGTGCTCTACCACTGCTCACTGTTTCTCAGCGAGGTGGGTCTGGCCGGAAGCACCCCACGGCTGCGGGCAGTTCTCAGCTTTATGCCCATGGCCGTGTTTTTCTTTATTGCCGGTCTTACCGCCCGCCGCTCACTTTCTTGGACCTTTCCCGAGCTCTGGCGACGACGCATAGCAGGGCTGATCTATCTCTACCTAATCTGGTCTCTACTGCGTGTGGTGTTTTACCTGGTCGTTCCGCATCTGCGCGAATCGGAGTCGTCCCCCACCGATCTCCTCGTTATTGCCCTCCTACCGGTGTGGCCTACGAGTAGCCTCTGGTTTGTTTGGGCGCTCGCGCTCTTCGCGGTGCTGGCTTGGCTCCTTCGGCGGGTTCCGATCCGGCTCCAATTAACGCTCACCGCACTCCTTGCCGTGGCGTTCACCACCCCGGGCCTCCTGGACACCAACAACGTGGGGTGGGACAGGGTCGGCCAGAATCTCTTCTTTTTCCTTTTCGCTCTCCACACGGCCGACCGCATCCACTCCTGGGTGACCCGGGTCAGGCGCTGGCACGTAGCAGTGCTCGGGGTTGCGTACGTACTGCTCGCGATCGTGCTCATCCCCCTTCACGGTGTTCGAATTCCGGGGCTCGCGCTCCTTGAGGGGGTGATCGCTATCGCGCTCACCGTAGCTGTTTCTCAGACGTTCGTGCGGCTTCGCTGGCTATCTGTAGTTAGCGTGCTCGGGCAAGCTAGCCTGCCGATCTATCTCGTCCATCTCTTTTTCATCGCGGCGGTTGTAGCTCTCCTCGCTCCGCTCGCGCAGTTCGGTGATCTATCGAACTACGCCAACCTTGTGCCTTTCGTGCTAGCCGTATTCTCGTTAGCGGCATCGCTCGCCCTCGGAAAACTTTTGCGTCGGGTTTCGTGGCTGTGGGTCAACCCCCTCCGTTCCCGTCTTAACCGGCGCGTTTCACCCAGCCAGTCCGCACCCAGCCAGTCCGCACCCAGCGAGTCCATGCACGGCCTTCCCATGCCCGGCCTACCCCCGAAGGAGTAACCCCGTGACCAGACGCCGCTTGACCCTCCCGATAATTACGACGACCCTTGCCGGTTTGGTATTGCTCGTTGGTTGTTCGACGCCGTCGAGTTTTGCCGCAGAGCGCACAGATCGCGTCGTTTCAATCAACGACATTGGCTACGGTTCGGCCGCTGGTCAAGATTTGAAACTCAACGCCTGCCTTCCACCGAAACGTTTCGGGCTGACCCCCGCCGTGGTGCTGGTGCACGGGGGAGGGTTTGACAGTGGCACGAAAGATGCCGAGGGGATGAAGACACTGTGCGCCCTGCTGGCGGAGGAAGGCATTGCCGGATTCAGCGTCGATTATCGTCTTATGCCAAAGTTTAGCTATCCCGCGCAGGTGAACGACGTCAGTACCGCGGTGCGCTGGCTTCGGGAAACCGGCCAACAGTCGCGGTTCGGGGTCGATCCCACGCGGGTGGGTCTATTCGGAAGTTCGGCCGGTGCCATCATCGTGTCGTCGGTAGGAACGACCGGCGAGGGCAGCACCGCAACCGGCACGCGCGTCGCTGCCGTTGTCGCGCTTTCGCCCGCCACCGACCTCACCGCGCAGGGTCTAAAGCTAGGTCTGCCAACGGCCTCAAAAATGCGGATGGTCTACGGCTACCTCGGCTGCACCGACATCACCAGCTGTCCCAATGCTCGTCCAGCCTCACCGCTATACGGGGTGGACTCTACTGACCCGGCGTTTTACATTGCAATCTCCGACAACGAGGTTGTTCCGGTTGGTCACGGCCTCGTGATGCGCGACGCGCTAATCGCCGCTGATGTTCCGGTAACCCTCGACGTTCGTAAGGGCACCAAACACGGGCTCAGCTTGCTCGACAGCACCATGCGAGCAGACATTGCTCACTTTCTCACGTCATCATTAGTGACGAAACACCAGCCCTGACGACGGATTCCCCCTGAATGCTCAGTTTCTTCAAAAAGGTTGACTACATGCGAATCGAAAGCGACATTTGCTTAGGGAACGAAACCCATGTTAAGAGTCGTAGGTGTGCCGTCGTCAGATACTTGCCATCGTTCGAAAGGCCAGCGCCATGGAAATAGGACGACTGCTTCGCATTCTTGGTACCCGCTGGACGGTCATCGTGGCCTTTATTCTTCTCGGAATAGCAGGGGGTGCTGCTGCTGCGGTCGTCACGCCGGTGAAATATTCGGCTTCGACCCGGCTGTTCGTGGGCGTTCAGATCGCCCCGGGGTCGAGCTCAAGTGACCTGGTGCAGGGCAACAACTTCGCTGCTCAGAAGGTCGCCTCCTACGTGGATGTTGCAACGAGCCCGCGAGTACTCGACCCCGTAATCGGGATACTGAAGATGAAGACCACCGCGGCCGACCTCGCGCGGGAGGTCACGGCCAGTACCCAGGTCAACTCCGTGGTCATCGAGATCGCTGCATTGGCTGAAACCCCACGAAGCGCGGCTGTGTTGTCGAGGACAATCGCCGAAAGTTTTGCCAACGTGGTCGTAAATCAAATCGAAAAACCCGCCGATGGCAGCACGAGCCCGGTCAAAGTGGAGATCTTGCAGCCAGCCGTGGCACCCAAGACGGCGGCATTTCCGATCCTCCCGCTGAATCTTGCAATCGGTGCTCTCAGCGGACTAATCATCGGTTTTACCCTTGCTCTTGCGTTCGGACTGCTGGACCGACGTCTTCACAGTCGTTCCGCCGTCGAACGCGTTGCGGGGCTGCCGACAATCGGTGTGATTGGGACGGATCGTGTGAGTAGAAAACACCCCATCATCTCGAGCCAACTCCTGCGCGGCATTCGAGCCGAGGAATTTCGCGGCTTACGCACCAACCTGCAATATCTCAATTTCGCCGGACAATTAAAGAGTTTTCTTGTCACCTCCTCGGTTTCTGGTGAGGGAAAAACCTCGACCGTGGCAAATTTGGCCACCATATTGGCCGAGAGTGGTGCGACGGTTGCTGTGGTCGATGCAGACCTCCGGATGCCGCACCTGGCCGAGCTGCTCAACCTCGACGCAAGCTCCGGCCTTACCGATGTGCTCGTGGGGAGAATTACCGTCGCCGAGGCGCTGCGGCCGTGGGGCCAGCGTGCGGCAGTCGTGATTCTCCCGGCCGGAAACATCCCCCCGAACCCGAGCGAACTCCTCGGCTCCACCGCGATGACCGCAGTCCTGGCTGAATTGTCGCAAAACTTCGACTACGTGTTGATTGATGCGCCGCCGGTTCTACCTGTGACGGATGCGGTCGTGCTCAGCCGGGAGGCGGATGCGACGATTTTGGTTGCAGAAGTGAACCGGGTACAGGAGTCCCAATTACTTGCCGCGATCGAGATGTTGCGAGTTGGCGGCACCACGCCGGTGGGGATGGTCGTCACGAGGGTTCCGCGACGCGGCCCCGACTCACGACGCTATGCGTTCTCTGGCTATTACGCACCGTCGCACTCGGAATCTGTAAACACTGCGTCGGAAATTTCGCCGCAGCACTCAGTCGCGTCGGAAACCTCGAGTCGAAATTCGGCCGTCGGGTCGATATCGGTGAACCCGAAATCCGGCGGCACCAACCCGGCTTCACCCGAGTAGCGCTCATGCCGCGTCCAAACAGGGGTGGTCCAATGGTGCCCCGCTCCCGCCCATCCGGTACTGGTCGATTCGGTATTGGTAGGTCGGGCAGGGTTCGACCATCTGCTCGACAGCGCGGTTCAGCTCTGCTGTTGGGGCTCTCGGCAGTTGTCGCGGTCGGGTTCGTCGGGGTGGCCGTGGTTTCGGCAACGCCTACCCCCACTACAAACGCGGGGGCCCCGCCGCCCTCCTATGAGGTTCCCACCGGCATCGCTCCGAACAACGAAGCGCCAGCCGAAACCATCGGAGTACCAACCCGGGTTCTGCTGGCCCTGAATGAGTCCGGCGCCTGGCGCGGCTCAGCCGGCGGTTGTCCCGCCGCACCTACCGCACTCGAGTTCACGATCGACGGCGGCGCCACCTGGACCCCGTCCCTGGCGGCGCCAAAACTGGGGGTTTCGTCTGTTTTGACGATGAATCGGGGTGCTCAGGGCTCGACCGAAGTGGTGGGGCAACCCGCAGCGGGATGCGTTCCCCAGCTATTCTCTGCCACTGCGCGCAGCGACCGTTGGCAGCTTCTCGGGGGTGCCGAGAAACAGTGGTACGTCGTTCCCGGTGGCGGAAATTCGATCAATACCCCTTCGGGTGTGCGACCTACCCCGTGTGCAGTTGTCGTGGGCGTCAGTGCTCGCACCGATGGAAGTGTCGGCGTGTTGTGCAGCGACCAGCGACTTTTTCGCTCGCGGGATTCCGCCGCAAGCTGGGATGCCGGGTTGTTCGTTCCCGGGGCGAGAAGCATTGACCAGAACGCCACAAGTTATCTTGTCGCCGTTGCAGGGCGCTCCGAGTGCGCCGGGGTGCAAATCGTGGTGGTGTACCCACAGCCTGCACCGCGGGATCGTGCCGTACTCGCCTGCCATAAATCGGCGGCCGACACGCAGCAGGTCGTGATTTCCAATGCTGGCACGGCGCTGTGGTTGTGGGCCGGAGATGAACTCGTTGTCACCACCGATCGCGGCGTGACCTGGCGCTGACGTCCGAAGCCGATTGCTAACCGAGGAGAAGTTGAACCGTGTCAGATTCACCTGTCAAAAAAGCCTCGCCGAGAAAATTGCTACTCGTGGCGTCGTCTGGGGGTCACCTTGCAGAGCTTGACCGCCTCGTGCCAGAACTTCATGCGACCCCAGACTCGCTCTGGGTTACCTTTGACACCCCACAAAGTCGCTCGTTGCTCGCCGGGCGACGGAGAATTCATGTTCCTTATGTTCGCCCGCGGGACATCGTTGGGGTTGCCCGTGCGGCGGCCGTGATCCAACGGGTGTTGCATCACGAGAATTTCGACGGTGCGGTGAGCACCGGAGCTGCTATCGCGGTAGCGGCTCTTCCCCTTGCAGCCGCGCACGGCGTGCCAAGTCTCTACATCGAAAGCGTTTCCCGGGTCGACGGGCCGTCGTTGAGCGGTCGAATTATTGCCGCGACTCGGCTCGTGAGTCTGCGCACGCAGTATGCCAGCTGGTCGAGCGACCGCTGGAAGCTCCAGCCGAGTATCCTGTCGACTTTTCACAGTGAGCCCCGAACGCCCGCACCCCGGCCAAGTCTTTTCGTCACCCTCGGCACCATTGAGGGTTATCGCTTTGATGCGCTCATCGATGCCGTACTCAGAACCGGGCTGGCCGATCATCGCACCGTGTGGCAACTTGGATTCACCGCCGATCGGGTTGGACTACCCGGAACCATTCACGAACAAATGCGCTACCGCGACTTTCAGCAGGCGGCCCAAGACGCCGATGTGGTGATCACCCATGCGGGGGTCGGGAGTCTTCTCGGACTACTTGATCTGGGAATTTATCCGGTGTTAGTGAGTCGAAGAATTAGCCGCAATGAGCACGTTGATGATCACCAACATCAGATTTCCCAGTTGGCGGGCCGTTTGGGCGTTGCCGCCGCAATCGACGCGCCCGAACTCGACGCGGCAATCATTCATGCAGCCGCGCGCCGCCACGTGTACAACGCAGCGGCAGATTCCGTGCGGCTGGGTGAGAAATTCGAAGAGGGGGACGGATGACGGATAGTGCGACCGACAGTAGTGCTAGCCGCCGCCGTACCATCTTCGTCCCCGCCCGTGGGCAATATGAGAATGTCGGGGACATTCTGTTGCGGCGACAACTCTTGGATTGGGCTCGCGAGAGTGGCCCGCTGCATGTGTACTTGGGTTGGTCGCCGCCCGGATATGCCGAGGGTTTGCGACTGCAGCCTTCAGACGTGCAATATCGTTCATTTCTTCGGTGGTATCTCGTGGCGCTCTGGCAGTCACTGCGCGGGACTGCTTCCTACGTCTTCAAGCCCGGGGAAATTCAGCTCACCCTGGCGGGAATGAAAGAGCACGTCTCTATGCTGCCGGTAATTGCACTCGTGCGGGCTCGGGGCGGAACGGTTGCCCGTATCGGGGTGGGTAGTCGCAACTTTGCGTCCATTCCCCGTGCACTTATGTGGCCCTCCATCGCCCTATCCACGCTGTCGGTATGGCGAGACTCTGAGACCGCCCGATACTTGGGACGCGGGCAGGTAATGCCCGATCTAGCGTTCGGTGAGGTGTCAACTGAGCTGGTTTCGCGGCGCCCTGAGTTGTTGGTGATTTCTCTCCGCTCGGATCTGGGCGAGCGACCGTACCCGGGGTCGGAATGGATTAGCGCCGTTCAAAATTTCGCACAACTGCACTCTCTGGCCCTGTTCACGGTAACTCAGGTGCATGTCGACGAGGAGCGCAATCGTCGGTTGGCTGA
Source organism: Microbacteriaceae bacterium (assembly GCA_014377425.1). Lineage (GTDB taxonomy): Bacteria > Actinomycetota > Actinomycetes > Actinomycetales > Microbacteriaceae > Marisediminicola. Next base: position 6,536 of record JACMPQ010000037.1, read on the forward strand.
GTTGCTCGGGGCGCAATTTTTGGGCTGGGATGGCGCGGACCATCATCTTCAGGAGATCCGGCTTCGCGAGCTTTACCGGCAATCCGCCGTCGTGGTCAGCGATCGCCTGCACGTTTTGGTTGCCGCCATCACCGAGGGGGCGGTGCCTGTGGGGCTATTGCTCGACTCCTCAGACAAAATCGCGCGCCATTTCTCGGCCGCGGGAATGCCCGGAATTGGAATCAATGCGGGGGCGCTTTCGGCCGGAGAAATCGCCGCACACCTCGAGACATCATTAGCGCGGCGCTTCGAACTCATAGCTCTCCTGCGATCGGCCCAGAAACAGTTGAATCTCGTTCGCGAACGTCTAGGGACGGCGCTCACTTCAGCGCCCACCCGGCGATGAGACGACGACTTTTGAATACGGTATTGCAGGTGAAGGGGAGATGAGTAGAGGCGTGGGCACGTTGAGACCGGTGGCGGTGCACATTGGTCGAAGCGGAGAAGTGGCGGGGGGAATGGCGCAGGTACTGAATGGCTATCGCGACTGGAATTTTGATGGCTACGACATCCGCATTATCGAATCTCGGGATGGCAGCCGCGGGATGTCCGCGCTCAGGGTGGCGGTCGCAGCGGCCCGAGAGCTGTGGCAGCTTGCCGATCGACGCCACAGCGTGGTGATTGCACACCTCTCCGAGCGCGGCTCGTTTCTGCGCGAGGGCGCCCTGCTCGTTCTGGCGCGCGCTCGGGGTTTCGCCACGGTCGCGCACCTTCACGGCAGCGACTTCGATGCATTCGCGCGGGCTCGCCCGGGTCTGGTGCGCACTGTGCTGAAGGCTGCTCTGCGGGTAGTGGTGCTGTCGGAGCGAACCGGCGCAACGGTGAATCGGTTTGTCACCGCCGAGCGTGTGGTGCTGGTGCCGAACGCGGTACAGGAGGGGCTTTCGGTTCCGAAGGAACGGATAATCGTGTTCGGTGGAGCGGTGAGCAGGCGCAAAGGCGTCGATTTGCTGTTGGCAGCTTGGGACGTGTTGACCGAACAGGGCATAACCGCTGACTGGCGCCTCGTCATCGCCGGCCCGCTCACCGACAGCTCGCTTCGGGAAGATCTCGAACGGAACAGGATCGGTGGGGTGGAGGTTCTTGGTCCCGTCGCCCATGACACCCTTTTGCACCTTCTCGATCGATCGATGATCGCCGTGCTGCCTTCCCGAGATGAGGCAATGCCGGTGTTCATCCTTGAGGCGATGACCCGACGCAACTGCACGATCGCCACTAACGTGGGGGGAATCGCGGCGGTGCTGGCTGACGGGGCGGGGATGTTGATTGCGTCGGCCCAGCTAACTGCTCTGGTGGGGGCACTCGAACGTGCACTTTCTGACGAGCCTGCTCGCGCGCAGTTCGGAGACCGGGCCGCAGCCGCTGTCGAGGCCCGGTTCTCCGCATCAGTGGTGTTTCCGCGGCTGGAAGCAGTGTGGGAGAGCGCGCGAGCGGAGGCAGTCGGTGATGTTAGGCGACACAGGGCAGATTGGAGAAACCTGCCGCGGCGCCGGTGATCGTATTTGAACAGGAAACAAGGGTGTTGCTAGAGCCCCGCCCCTTCAGTTCATAGACGTCGAAGCCGACCCCGGTCGAATTCACAGCACCGGTGTTGTTGGCGAAGATGTTGCGCAGTCCCCACTCCGGCATGCTGCCATTGACCTGGAAACCGTTTTTGGTACTCACGCTGCCGGTATTGGCGGTAACCGACCAGCCGTTACCCATCACCATTACCCAGCCGTCGGAACGGGCCATGCCGTTTAGGCCGCTCAGTAAATTCCCACGAATTACCCCGCCGGTCGTGCCCTCTTTGGCGTCGATGAGTTGGGAGCCGCTTTCGGAGAGCGTGTTACCCACAATGGCGTTGCGGTCGCTGCGGTCAGGCAGGCATGCCGTGAGCGCGCACCAGTTGTTTTTAGACGATCCGATGTACACACCCTCCCCGTAAAACGGATCCAGTCGGCCGGTGCGGCGAATGGTGTTACCCACCACGGTGCTGTCGGTGGTCTGGGATTGCAGATGCACACCCTCATAACCGATTTCTTGGATGAGGAGGTCGGAAATGGTGACGTGGTGGCTTGCCAGCACAGCGACGCCTTTGAGTCCGTTGGTAACGGTCATTCCGGTGACGATTAGATTCGAGGAATTGTTGATGAGGAATCCGTGATTGAGGGAAATTCCGCCCACGTTGACGATCGCATCGCGGCTGCCACAAATCCAGATCGGCTGCGTGGGAGTGCCGTTGGCCGTGACCTTGATTTGACCGGTATAAGTTCCGGGAGCCAGACGAATGACGTTTCCGGGTTTGGCGTATGGCAACGCGCGAAGGAGTTCCGCGGAGTTTGTGACCGTGACGCTGGCCGTCGGGCATTGGCTATAGCGCGCGCTGGTTACCGGAGTTTTTCCTGAAATTACTGCGATCGGTGCGGATCGCACGGACTCATTGCCGGTGAGATCTACCGCGGAGACGAGATAGCGCAGGGTACTGTCTCCCACTTCGCCGGACACCGTGAAGCTGGTGGCCGTGGGGGTTACCCAGCCGATGAGCCGCGCCGCGCCGGTGGCGGGAAGTTGGTAGACGCGGTAGCCGGCGAGGTCGCTTGCTGCGACCGGGAGCCAGCTGATTGCCGTCTGGCCCCCACTGGTGCTGGCCAGAGCGCCAGTCGGTTGCGCGGGGGCCGTGGTGTCGATCACGGTGATCGAGTCGATGAGTAAATTCTTTCCGGTTGATGCCGGATTTGAGAGCCCCGAACGTTCCACGGTGATGGTGTGCACTCCCGCCGACAGGCTTCTTGTCTGAAATACGGTCTGCTGATAGAGCGTTTGCGCGGAATAGCGGTCAACCGTGGCCACTCGCACGCCATCGATATTCACGTAGGCGATACCGGATGACGGCGTGGTGCGACTGGTCCAGCGCACGGCGGTGCCGGTGAAGGTCAGTGCGGCGGAACCGGGAAGATTGAGGTACGAGCTGGATTTTCCGCTGTCGCTGCTCGAAGACATGTTTGACCACGTGCCAGTGGACACGATTGGCGTGGCGGTATTTTCATAGACCCCAACCGGTGCGGCTGGGGTGGTGACGGTTGCGGATGCGGCTCCCGCGGTCAACGGCACCAGGGCGACCGCGATGAGCCCACCGATCATCGATCGGACTGTGATCGCCGACCAGTGGCTGCCACCGTGATTGTTATCTGACAAAAGAAGCCCCCAAGGTATTACATGTGTGGGGGCGTGGTGGACGGCCGCCGGCGTGCCCGATGAGCTGCGGGCAAAGCATCCGGTTCGCGGAGATCAGAGGAGCGGCAAACCCCCCTGCCGCCTCTGGCTCTACGGTACCGGAAATAGTTCTCGTCAACCTGAATTCCCCTCATTTTGGGGGTGCCTGCAATCTCCCAGTCAACCAACCGCATCGGCACAAGAACCGACCGTAAAGTCGGCGCTGTTGGAGCCTAGGTTTCAATCTCGTTTATGGTCACCCGGACCATAAAAGAGACATCATCGCTGTGCGACTCAGACGTTTTGCTGAGTGCGCGCCAGTCATTGGTTGGAGCATCATCATGTTTGACAAGGGATTCATCGTTAACGCGATTAACCGCAGTGCAGAATCGCCGGTCGACCGCCGCAACTTCCTCACCGCCGCAGGTCTCACCGGTCTCGGGGTCGGCGCAGTCGCCCTCTCCACCGGTGCGCCCGCCATGGCAGCAACCGCTGACAACGGAGCAGTCACCGACGCCGCCATCTTGAACTTCGCCCTCAACCTCGAGTACCTCGAGTGTGAGTTCTACCTGCGCGCCACGACCGGCGCGGGTCTCCCCGACGACATGACCACCGGCCTTGGCCGTCGCGGCCGCGTTGTTGGTGGCCGTGAGGTTTCGTTCAAGACCCCGACCCTGAAGAAGATCGCCATGGAGATCGCCAAGGACGAGAAGGAACACGTTGCGTTCCTGCGTTCGGCCCTCGGCGGCGCCAAGGTGTCTCGTCCCGCACTTGACCTCGACGCGAGCTTCACCGCTGCCGCCCGCGCGGCAGGCGTCGTCGGAATGAACCAGTCCTTCGATCCCTATGCAAACGAGACGAACTTCCTCTTCGCCGCCTTCCTGTTCGAGGACGTCGGGGTTACCGCCTACAAGGGTGCCGCCCCGTTGATCACCAACAAGACCTTCTTGGAAGCCGCCGCTGGCATCCTGTCGGTTGAGGCCTACCACGCCGCGATCATCCGTACGACCCTCTTCGGCCTCGGCATCCAGACCCCCTCGGTCTACGGTGTGGTGCAGAAGCTTTCGGATGCCCGCGACAGCCTCGACGGTAAGTCGGACGATGATCAGGGTATTGGTACCTTGGACGCACCGAACCTGGTGCCGGTAGACGCGAACGCATTGACCTACAGCCGCAGCGCTGGCCAGGTCTTGAACATCGTCTACTTGAACCCGGCCGAGGTCACCTCGGGCGGATTCTTCCCGGCCGGTGTCAACGGTGCCATTAACAAGAGCGCAATGAGCCAGGTTTCCTAGTCTTCGAAACCTCGCTCCATTGAGCTGACGAAAGCCCCCATCGCCAAATTTTGGTGGTGGGGGCTTTTGTTGTGGGCGGTCATTGGCGATTGGCAGCGGATTTCAGCTCCCGTCAGCGATTTTCAGTAGGCGTCGGTAAAGCGGCACAGACAGTTTCGCGCTTACGGCGAGCAGAAGCCGGCGCCAGTCTCGCTGGCTGAGAATCACGCCGATGGCACGCACGGTGAGCCGCCTGCGTAACTGCTGCAGGATGCGCCGACGCTCGCCGGATTCGTAGGGGTAGAGCACGGCATCCTTGATACCGGACAGCACGACGTAGCGGGCTACAAAATAGCGAAATTCACGAGAGGCAATCACACTCGGTTTGGCTAGGTGGGCGGCGCCAACAAATGCATCCTCGAGCAATCGCAACGATCGGTCTCGGCGGCGCCCCGAGCTGAGGATAGACCCCGACTGTAACCGGTAGTGGTAAACCACATCGGAAACCGTGGCGACCGTTCGGCTTTCAATCAGCAACTGACCCGTCATGGCGAGATCGGAATGCACTTCGGCCGGAGTGAAGTCGATCCTCTCGACCACCGCGCGCCGAAACAGCTTGTTCCACAGGTGACCGGTGATTTGCCCAGTCAGGAGCGCGTTGAAGGCCGTGGTGCCCGATACCGGAAACGGAAAATGGGGGGATGCCAGCATCTTGATTCCCTTTCGTGAATGCACCTCCGCCGACCCGATAACGGTGTCGGCCCCTGTTGTCTGAGCGGCAGCGAGCATCCGCTCCACTGCCCTAGGGGGAGCGGTGTCGTCGGCATCGACAAACCAAATGAACTCGCCGTGACTCTTCCGTGCACCGAAGGCACGGGCCGCAGCAACCCCGCCGTTGGGCTCAAGCCGAAAATACCGCACGCGCGGGTAGGAGGAGGCGAGCCCGGCGCCGACCAGCGCCGTGGCATCGGTTGACCCATCGTCAACTACCACTATTTCAAGCTCGGGGAGGCTTTGTTCGAGGAGACGTTCTATGGCAGCCTGCAAAAAACCTGCGGCGTTGAAGGTCGGCAGAACAATGCTGACCCGGGGCTGGATCGTCGGTTCGTGAAGCGGGAAACTGCTCCCATGCTCACTCACCGTAGGGTCGTCTCGATCACGCGCTCAAGGTCTCGCCCGCTCGAGGTCACCGAGAACCGCGCAAGCCACGGCTCGAGGTCACGCATCGGCAGAACCGCGGCCCGCAGCACAGCGTCGGCGAGATCCATCGGGTCGGCGCTGAGCGCGAGTTCTCCGGTGATCCCGGGAACGATGGCGTCGGCTACGCCCAACGCACCGGAGACTGCCACGGCCGGGCATCCCGCAGCGGCAGACTCAACCAGAACGTTGCCAAACCCTTCCCGCAGTGACGGCAGGAGGGTCACCGCGTCGGCGTCGATTTCGTGAAACCAGTCGTCGATCCATCCTCTAAAGTCGCAGTCGATTCCCTTGCGCGCGGCTTCTTCTGCTAATTCATCGCGAAGAGCCCCGGCGCCGAAGCTCACAATTCGGGCGGTGATTCCGCGCTTCTGCAGCTCCACGGCGGTTAGGACAGCCAGAAGCGGGCGTTTCTGCTCGACCAGTCTGCAGGCAAGGACCAATTGCACCCGACTCGTCTGTATTTCTCGGACGGGCCTGATGCGACCTCCGAGGTCAACCTTGGCGGTGGCGGGGTTTGGCACCACGGTGACCGTCTCGCCCGAGACCCCAAACGCAGCAACAAGTTCGGCCGCCACCGGATGCGAAATCGCGATTACGTGGTCGCTGAACCGATACAAGCACTTTGCCGCCGCAATCTTGAGCCGGTGCGACAGCCCGGCTCCGCGCAGACCCAGTGAGACCAGATTACGTTCGCTGATCAAGATTCGTGGGCGGGGGGTCCGCGGCCCGAGGGCGGTAGCTGCGAGCAGGAGCAGGTTGGGGTAGGTCTGCAGTGCGATGGCGACATCCGGTTTCTCGCTTCGCAGCATGCGATTCAGGGCGAGGGTCTTGGCCAGATGACCGCGAGATGCCTGGAGCGTTCTAACGCGAACACCGCGCGGAAGAAAGTCGGTGTCGATCTCACCGGAGGTGATAATCGCCGATACCCCATGGCCGCGTTGCGAAAGCCAAGTCATCCAGGTGCGGGCCACGAATTCTGCGCCACCCCCGCGGAGCGATGACACGACGAACAGGATGCTGCGGGGCGTGGGGGAGGCGGTCATGTTCGGGTCTGATCCTTCCGGTCGAGCAGGGCGGTCGGGGTCTGGGTTGCGGTGGCGGCAGCCCTCGAATCGGCGGCCGTTTCCAGGGAGGTCAACGCCGAGAAGTTGAGCTGGGCGAGTTCGCGAAGCCGGGGCAGTCGAATGCTGATTCGCCCACGGAGTTCAATCGGATCGGCGAGAATCTGCGCCATCAGGGGAATCACCTGCTCGGCGAAACCAGCCCCCGTACAGACGCAGAGCTCGGCCGTACCGACCAGGCTGAGCATGCCCTCCACCTTGCCCTGAGTCGACACGGTGATTGCTGGAACACCACTCCAGAGTGCGTGAATGGCCAGATGCATTCGACCGGTCAACACGAACTCGGCTTCGGCACAAAGCCCACGAACTTCGGCGGGTTCCAGCAGTCGATCCACAAAAATTAGCCCCGGATCTATTGCGGCGTGCTCCGTCAATCGGCTGAACAGAACGCTGCAGGCTACTTGGTCGTCAGCGCTCGGACGGATCACGTGTGGCAACAGCACCACGGTCAGGCCGGCATCCCGCAGCCACCGAATGACCGTGGCGTATTCGGTGGTTTGATCCATGGAGCGAGAGGTCATTCCGCTGACATTGATGACTACGTAGCGGGGTCGGGTCTCCCCGACGCACTCGGCAATGGTCTCAGCAAGAATTGTGGTGGCCACGGTGGTGGCAGAAAAGACGGCGTCGGCCACCTCCGTCACTCCGGCTAATCCGTTGGCGCGGGCGCGGGCCGCAGAAACCGGGTCGCGTAGCAGGAGTCGGGTGCCTGCCCGGTCGGCCCGCCGGAGCGAGATCAGGGCTCCACGGTGTGGCCGCGCATTCCAACTGAAGCCCAAAATCTGGCTGTACACCCCGGACATGCTGGCGAGGGCAGCCAGCTGTGAACGCCGCACCGAACCGCGCGTACTGTAGACGCCGTCCATGATGTCGGCGCCGACCACCGTCACCGAGAGGGCCTTCCGCACAAGCGCCGCGTAGGCGATGATGTCGTGGCGATGGGAGCTCCCGGTGCCGTAGATGAGGGCCGGTAAGGCTAGCAATTGTGAGCGGGTGGCGTGGGAGGGCGGAATCCGGATATCGTTCACCCGCCGCACGAGAACAATTACCCGACCCGTGGTGTTTTCTAAAAATGACTCCACCATCGACTGGTCGCCAATGTTTCCCTCCCCGGGCGGAGCGATCAACAGGTGAATGCGCGGCGCTGACTCTTCAGAGTCGCCATGGTCGGCGATGTCACGACTAAAGCCTCGGTTGAAGGCCGAGCGGTCGAGGGCAAATCCCAACCGAGATTCCGCGAGCAGGCTCCGGATGGAGCGTCGAATTCGCCCTCGAATCGCTCGCACAATGCGGCGGGGCTTGCGGGGTTTACCGGGCTGCGTCGATCCGGACTGCGTCCTGTTTGGCGCAGTTCTGTTTCCACCGAAAAATCGTCGACTGCGCAGGATTGCCGTGAGATCTCTCCGGTAGCTGGGCCAGATTACGGCGAGTATCGTCACGGCAGCCAACAGGGTGACGCCGCCCAGCATCAGGCTGGCGAGGGGATGGTCGGTAGGGATCCACACGGTGGAGAAATAGGATGCTGCCACCGCCATGGAGCAACCCAGAACGGCGCGAACACCGCTGAGGAACATCTTCTTGGCCGGGGCGTCACAGACGCGGCTGATCCACCAGAGCCCAATCGGCCAGATCAAGCCCACGCCCAGGGAATATCCGGCGGCGACACCGTAGACGCCCCACAGTGAACCGACCAGAACGCAGGCGATCAGCAGCGGGCGGGTCGCCAACGAGAAATAAAGATTTTGGGTAGAGAGCCCCTTGGACAAAAATACCCAATAGGTGGCGTATCCGGCAGCTTCGAAGAATCCGGCAAGGGCGAGAATTTGAAATATCGGGGCCGACGCAAGCCACTGCTCGCCGAGGGCAATGCGAATTATCGGTGTTGCCTGCGCACAGCAGTAGGCGAGCACGAGGGTGGCGGTATGCAACACGATCGTCTGGCCGAGGAGGAGAAACCGGTCGTAACGATCCTTTTCCTCGTGGAGGCGAGAAAGTACGGGAAGAGCTACCCGAGTCGACGGGGCATTAATTTGATTGAGCGGAAGAAGGAGAAGTTGGAATGCTCGGTTGTATAGCCCGAGGGGGCCCGCACCGAGGGTTGCCCCGATCACCACGGAATCGGTGTTTCTACTGACGTACCCGAGCAATTGGGTGCCGGTGAGGCTGGAGGCGAACTTCAGTAGGTGGGCAAGCGGCGTGCGGCGATGAAACCGGCCGGGAAACCATCCGGTCACTGGCACCAGAAGCGCGATCGCAAATAGCCCCTGCGAAATCTGCTGACCGGCAAGCGCCCAGTACCCCAAACCGTGAATCGCCATCGTGATACCCACGGCAAGACCGCCCAATTGGGCACCAATTTCGGTGCCCGCGAGGGGCAAGAGGCGCAGCTTGCGGTTAAGGTCGGCGCGAAACTGGGTAGAGATGCCGTTGAGCAGGAAGGTTATCGACAGGGCTTGAGTGAGGGCCAATAATCGCGGATCGCCGTACAGAGCGGCAATCGCGGGGCTGAGGAGAAACGCGGCAGCACTCAGCACCAATCCGATCAGGCTATTAATCCAAAACAGGTTGTCCTTTTGCTCTCGACTGAGTTCGCGCGCCTGAATTGCGGCCATCGACAGTCCAAAATTTCGGATCACCTCACCGATGCCAATGATGGCGGTGATCGATGCCACCAACCCGTAGTCGCTGGGAGCCAACAGTCGACCGAGGATGACGATTCCCGCAAGTTGCACGCCGATGCGCACGACCTGGCCCGCGAAAGTTGCCGATGCTCCCCGGCCGGCCGCATGGGCGAGCCCGGTAGTAGACGAGGTAGGCCCGGCAGTGGAGGAGGCGAGCCCGGCAGTGGAGGCGGATGGCGCGGCGGGGAAGTCGTCGTCGGCCATGGTCAGCGTGGGGCGTTGTTCACGACGTCAGGTGAGGAAGATAATACCGATGGCGATACCGATGGCGATGGCGATGGCGGCGCGGAGGGGGACGGCACCCGCTCCAACGGTCCGGGGAGTCGCTGCCGGCGCAGTGCGGCTCGGGCCGCGAGATAGGCACGGTAGGTTGCCTCGCCAATGGTGCTCCAGTCTCGGCCGGAGAGTTCGGGCTGTGCTGATCGCGGGTCCGAGCGGAGCTTGTGAACTGCGGCTTCCAGAATCGCAGGATTCAGCTCGCCCGAGTAGGTGTACACCCAGCCCTCTCCCACTTCGGCTGCCAGAGCCTGATTAGCGGCGCTATCCGGCACCAGCACTGGGCGATTCAACGACAGCGCTACCAAGACCGAGCCCGAGTTGTGCATCTCCCGGTAAGGCAGGACCACCAATTCCGCCAGGCCCACTTCGGTCACCAATTCGGCGTCGGACACAAAGCGCAGGCACGCCGACATGCGGTCGTCTTCGAGTAGTGCGGCCTCGACAACGGGACCGAGCCCGTAGGAGGGGCGGCCAACGATTCGCAACTGGAGATCGGGATCCGTGATGTGGTGAAATACGGCCAGTAGGTCTTCCACGCCCTTGTAGGGTCGAATGAGGCCGAAATAGAGCAGGCGCCCGGGGAGTGTTGCCGGGCAGTGCAGTTCGGCAAAGCGATCGCGATAGTGCCCGTGGGCGATGGTGAGCACGGTGCCGTTCGATACGGTGCGGTTCGATACTGCGCCGCTGGATACTGCGCCGCTGGGGATCGGGGTGGTGGGATTCAGCCGGATGAAGACCGCGGTGCACCGATCCACGCTCGCCAGAATTCGATCCTCGGCTGGCCGCCCGGCCTCGTGCGGACGCAGATTGTGTACCGTGCGGATGACTGGAACGCGCAGCATCCGGCAACGAACGAGCACTACGCGCAGCGCGCCGCGCCGCAGGAGGGCCTTCGCGGCGCTCGGGTCTCGTACGACAAACTCAGGCCAGTGCAGGTGCAGCAGGTCGTAGCGCCCGAGGAGAGCCCCGCGCCAGGAGAAGAACCTCACCGTCAGCTCAGCCGGTGCACCGCCGACGACCTGATCAATGTAGCGGGTTGTGCCGTTAGGAGCGCTAAGGGAGTGCAACACAGTGAGGGGCGGTCGGGATGGAAGAGGATCAGTACCCGGTGGAGTAGTTTCCGGGGCGCCGCTGGCTAGGTCAACGCGCGGCGTCATGGGAAAAAGGCTTTCGGTGGAGGCATCCGCCGAGCCTGTACCGCTTTGCTGGCAGAACCGTGTTTGCGGTCGGCAGAACTACTTATGGCATGCACGTTTTCAGTGTCCAGGTTCTCGTTCAGGGTGACGATGAGCAGGCAGCCGAGAAGCAAATGAACGGGCCGCAGCGCATCGATAGCGTTGAAGCTCGTGATGCAGGCGGTGAACACCACGAGGGCTGCACCCGCGGCAACGTCTCGCCGACGGAGGGCGGCCAGCACGGCGAAGCCGATCATCCCGAGGAATAAAACCACCCCGGGGATTCCGACACTGATCAAAAGCTGCAGCAGAGAATTTTCGATAACGACACTGTCGAAGAGCCGACCGGTGATGCCGGATGTGCCGGGGCCGGTGCCGAGCCAGTCGGGGGCTTTGGCGGCCTGAACTGCGACCCAGATGCCAACGTCGCGCGCCTGCGAAGATACCGCGGCCTCCGTGGAGCTGTTGCGCTCCTGAAAGGCATCATTGCTCAGGAGAAATCCGACACCGGCCGCACCAATCACCGCAACAAGAGCTACCCGTGACCAGCGTTTACTGCCGCGAAGGGCAATCACCGCGATGTAGGCCAACCCGATGGCTCCGGCCGAGGCCAGGAGTGGACCGCGCGAAACGGTGACAATGAGCGCTAGTCCGCTGATCACAGCCGCCGCCAGCGGCCACCGCGAGCGATTGGTGAGCCACTGGGTAATAGCGAGAACCCCGGTGACGGCGAAGAACAGCGCTGCAATCAACGGATGGCCAAAGGATGCCTCGGCGCGGTAGACCGACCAGTGTTGGGAGTCGACAACTCCCAAAGCGACATAAAGCCTCCCCCACACCGGATTGCTGCCGAGCAGCGCCTCCCCGAGGGCGTAGCAACCGAGCACCGCCCCCAGCATTAGCCAGGTCTGACGCAACAGCCGCGCTTCGGCTTTGGCGTCGGTAATCAGCAGCGGCAAAATCGCCCCGGCGATGAAACTGATCAGCCAACCGGCCGAGGTTTGCAAGTGAACCGAGCGGGACAAAACGAACACCGACCACAGAACGAAGCCGACACCGCTGATTCGTGCCGCCAAAGCGAGGCCGGAGCTGCCTGAGACGGAGCTGCCTGAGACGGAGGGGGGCGATGCCGTCAACGCGGGGTGCATTCGCAGGAGTCGACGCAGGGCCCAGATCGCGAGCACGATGGTGGCGATCGGGAGTGCTGCCAGGGGACCTTCTTGCGGAAGGATGCGGGCCGGAAGTAGGGAAAAAATCACGAGGCCGATTGACGGCAGGGCGTGAACTGGAATTACAAAGAGCCCGATGAGACCCAGAAACGCCAGGAGACCGATCGGGATAATCGCAAAACCGACCGAAGTGAGGTAGTTAGGTGCGACGGCGCTCGCCGCCAGAACACCCACCGCGCCCGTCGCCACGGCAAGTGCCATCGGTGCGGACGGCAGGGTAGGTATCAACTTCACAGAGACGGGGCCTTTCGTCTGTGCTGTGGTCGACCTGCAGCGGTGGGGCAAACACTGAGCAATCTCGACACGCGGGTGCTGCGAGTCTAAGCACCAATGCGGCCAGCGCGAAGGAATCCTCGGATGCGGGATGCCGGATGCCGTGCGTGCATCGTTGCCGTGCCTTAATTCTTGCCGAGCCCGCTCAGCCCTATTCGAGCAGCCGGATGATGCGGGGCAACACCGAATCGTCTTGAAGCGAGGTCACATCCCCCAGCGCGCGACCGACCGAGGCATCGGCGAGCAGTCGGCGCATGATTTTTCCGGATCGAGTTTTTGGGAGGTCAGGTACCGCGATGATGCGCTTTGGCTTGGCGATCGGACCGATTGAGGCCGACACGTGAGCGCGGAGTTCGGCGCTCAGCGTTTCGCTGAGCCGTTGCCAGCCCGAAACGTCCAGATCTTTCACCGACGACGACGATTCTGCGGGGCGCCCACGGCTCGGGATGACGAAGGCGGTGATGGATTGTCCGGTGGTGTCATCTGGAACCCCCACCACCGCAGCCTCGGCAATCGCCGGATGCGCCACGAGGGCGGACTCTATCTCGATCGTCGACAGGCGATGACCGGAGACGTTGATCACGTCGTCGATACGACCGAGCAGCCAGATGTACCCGTCGGCGTCGTAGGAGGCGCCATCGCCTGCGAGAAAGTACCCCTGCTCGGCAAAACGCGTCCAATAGGCGTCGCGGTAGCGCAGCGGATCGCCCCAGATGGTGCGAGCCATTCCTGGCCAGGTCTTGTCGATTACCAGAAAACCGCCGGATCCGCGCGGCACCTCGGCACCGTCGGAGTCGACCACCAGAGCGGAAAGTCCGGGGAGCGGGCGGGTGGCGCTGCCGGGTTTCAGGGTGGTAATCCCGGGCAGGGGAGCGATGATTGCAGCCCCGGTCTCGGACTGCCACCAGGTGTCAACAATTGGCGCGCTGCCTGCCCCCAGGTGTTCGCGAAACCACATCCAGGCGGCCGGGTTGATCGCCTCACCGACGGTTCCGAGCAACCGGATGCTCGAAACGTTCCACTCGGATGGAACGCCGTCGGGAAACCAACTCATTAGTGTTCGGATGAGGGTAGGCGCGGTGTAATAAGTGGTCACGCCGTAGCGTTCGATGATCTCGAAATGGCGGGCGCGGTGTGGGCTGTTGGGGGTGCCCTCATAAATGACCTGCGTCACCCCGTTCGACAGCGGGCCGTAGATTTCGTAGGTGTGCGCGGTGACCCAGGCGAGATCCGCGGTGCACCAGAAGACGTCATCCGGTTTGGAATCAAACATGGCCCAGTGCGTCCATGATGCCTGGGTGAGATAACCACCGGTGGTGTGTACAAGGCCCTTGGGCTTACCCGTTGTGCCCGAGGTATAGATGATGAACAGCGGATGTTCGGCATCGAACGCCAGCGCCTCGTGCGTTTCGGCCGCCTCGGCAAGAGCGTCGTGCCACCAGACGTCCCGACCCTCGGTCCAGGGCACCCCGGGGGTTTGGTCCCCGGTTCGGCGCACGACAATAACTTTCTGCACCGCGGTATTTCCGGCCACTGCGAGGTCGACGTTGGTTTTCACCGGCACGGCTTCCCCACGACGGAATTGACCGTCGGTGGTGACCACAAACTTGGCTCCGGTGTCCTCGACCCGAAAGCGCAGTGCCTCGGACGAGAAGCCGCCAAACACGAGTGAGTGCACGGCGCCGATCCGCGCAATGGCGAGGGTGATGATGATGGTCTCGGTAATTACCGGAAGGTAAACGACTACCCGGTCGCCCGCGATGACCCCGAGGGCCTCAAGGGCGTTCGCGGCTCGACAGACCTCCCGCTGGAGCTCGCGATAGCTGACCGAGCGCCGGTCACCGGGTTCACCTTCAAAGTGCAGCGCGATGCGGTCCCCATTGCCCGCGCTCACATGACGGTCGACGCAGTTGACTGCTGCGTTCAGGGTGCCGCCGAGAAACCATTGGGCGCTGGGAACGGTTAATTCGCCGTCGACCAGGGTCGCGGGGGCAAATTCGTGGGCGGTGTGCCAGGGCCGAGCCCAGTCCAGCCGAGCGGCTTGCTCCGCCCAAAAGTCGACATGATCACGCGACTCCTGTTGCCGACACCATTCCACAGTGATATTGGCTTGCGCGCTGAAGGACACGCTGGGGACAAATTTTCGGGTTTCGGATTGCAGGCTGTCAATCATGTCGGTCACCTGTCCTGTATGACAGACCGGGGTCTGATTCGCCAATCGACGGATGAACCTCACCAACCAATGCCTGCCGTCGCCTTTCGCCCCATCCTGATTTATGCCCCCATCAGGGGGGAATAATCGCCGTCGGCGTAGAAATAGATCGACGGTACCTCTAAATTTGAGTAATGCTCGTCAAACTCAGATTTCCGCTCGGCACTATCACCGTGCTTCTTGCCTCAGTTCTTGTGTTACCGGGCGAACTGGCGTTTGCCGGAATCACTCAGCTAACCACGGCGTCCGACCGATCGCTGCCGGCCGGCATGCCCACGACTAATACAGTTTCAGATGCTGCCGCATCCGATCTCGATCCGAGTGGGTCCGATTCCACCGAGCTGCGGCTTCATGGCGAACCAGCCAGTACTTCAGCGACGATCACCCTCAGCGGAACGCTTTACGTCACGGCAGATGAGTCTCCTGCCTACGCCTCTGTTTCCGCGGGCAGGGTGGATGGAACCACGGTGGATGGAACCACGGTGGTATTGAGCAAGCGACCCTCGAGCGTCGCTAGGTATGCCGTGCAAACCGCTGGCGGCCCGCTCGTTACCATCAGCGGAACAGTACCCGAGGGGACCCAGAGCGGCGGAACATTCACCGGAACGGTAGCCGTACCGACGGCTGTCACCGCAGCGCTCCCCAGTAACGCCGCGGCGGAGGTCGCACGGGCGGTTGGCAAGGTGGCACTCGCTCAGCGCGCTCCGATCTCTGCCGAGATTTTTGCTGCCGCATTAGAGATGGAACTGCCCCTACCGATTTCCGAAGCAACGGTCGCTCCTCGTCCGATTACGGCTGTTCGGACCGCACCGCAGAAAACGGGGACCCCAACGGTCCCGGAACGGGCCACGGCTCGCGCGACAAACAGCGCCGCTCCGCATAACCTCGTGATTGTCGCCGTTCAGCCAACCGACACCACACCCAGTGACTACTCCGACGCGATGATTACCGCAGCCACCAACCCGGCTGCCGCCTTTTGGCAAACGACTTCCCGGGGTCTGATCTCGTCGTTCGGTGAGAATTCTGTTATTCGGGATCTGGTAAGCGTGAACCCATGTGCGGTGAATCCGTTTGTTCGGTGGGATGAGGCCGTAAAGTTTTTGGGCTACGCCGATCTCAATGCCTTTCTTGTCGGAGGGGGGCATCATTTGATTGTGGTTCTCCCCGCGGGCTGTGTCGACAAAACAAGTGCGGGTGTCGGAACCGTTGGCAGCGCCCTGGGCGATGGGGGGTTTTTGGAATTTATTAGCGGCGCAGGAGCCGACAAACAGACCCTAATTCACGAGTTAGGGCACAATTTTAGCCTTGGACACTCCAACGTCGACTTTTGCCCTGTGGCCGCTCCCTCGGCGAGTTGCACAGAGCATGAATATGCCGATATTTACGACGCCATGGGGATGGGATTTGCGGGCTTTGACGGTCCGCTCGCGCTGAATAGTCGCGCACAGGTGGCTTTGGGTTTCATAACGGTTCCGGTGGCGCGTCGGTTTGCGCTGGCAAGTAATGAAAGCCAGCGTTCTTTTTCCGTCACGCTCAATACGGTCAAAAGTGGGGCCGATCCGATCACCTTCGAAGCGATTGACCCCGAGACGGGTGCCGTGTTGTACGGCGAATATCGCGCCGAAGAGCCGAACGCGTTTTATTCTCGCGGCTATTTTGTAAATTTCGGAACCGATCGACTTCGCTACCTACCCGGGGTTCGTCTCCTGCGGGGCACCGGCGGAAATGGATCGTCGGCTTTTTCCCGGCCGGGTGCTGACGCCGGTGTCAATCTCGTGGCAGCGGCGGTGGGTCAAACCGCCGGCAACGGTACCGGCTCCGTGTCGACGGTGGTGAGCGCGGGCAGCACGGATAGCACCGTGATCGTTCAGGTGACATTAACCAGGGCAAGTGTTCAACCGGTGGCAGCATCAGACGTTTATCGGTTCTGGAGCAGCGCATTCTCCGCCCATTTTTATACCAATAGCATCGCCGAAAGGGACGCCGTGATCGAGCGATTTCCAACGGTCTGGGCCTATGAGGGCGCCAAATACAAAGCCTTTGGTTCCGAGGTGCCCGGTTCGATTCCGCTATATCGATTCTGGAGTGCTCGCTTGCGCGGCCACTTTTACACGGCGAGCGCCGCTGAGAAGGATCTGGTGGTTTCCCGCTGGCCCGAAACCTGGACCTACGAGAAGGTGGCGTATTGGGTGTACCCCTTGGATACAACGGTGACGAATACCAACGAGGTTTCGCGCTTCTGGAGTGATCGGTTTAGGCATCATTTCTACACTTCCGACGTGCAGGAACGCGAGGCGGTCAAGTCGCGCTTTTCCACGGTCTGGTCTTTTGAAGGCGCGCGATTCCGGGTACCTGTCTAGCGGTTGTCGGTGAACAGGCAGGCCAGCTAAGCTGGGGTGTCGTCCAACTCGACAGTTTCATTCACCCGCCGGTGACACCCTTTCGTACCATCCGTTCCCGGCCTTCGCTATGTCCATACTGGAGCAACTACTACATGACAATCGCAACGACCGATAGGGCACCCAAGCAGGTCGCCATCAACGACATTGGATCTGCTGAGGATTTTCTTGCCGCGGTCGAAAAGACTCTGAAGTTTTTCAACGATGGTGACCTCATCGAAGGTACCGTCGTCAAAATCGATCGTGACGAGGTTCTCCTCGACGTCGGTTACAAGACCGAGGGCGTCATTCCCTCCCGCGAACTCTCGATCAAGCACGATGTCGACCCGACCGAGGTTGTTCAGGTCGGAGACGTCGTTGAAGCCCTCGTCCTCCAGAAGGAAGACAAAGAAGGCCGTCTGATTCTCTCCAAGAAGCGCGCTCAGTACGAGCGTGCGTGGGGTGATGTTGAGAAGATCAAGGAATCCGATGGCGTTGTCACAGGAACCGTGATCGAGGTCGTAAAGGGCGGGCTCATTGTGGACATCGGCTTGCGGGGCTTCCTCCCAGCCTCGCTCATCGAGCTTCGTCGCGTTCGCGACCTCACGCCGTACCTCGGCCAGGAGATCGAAGCGAAGATCCTCGAGCTGGACAAGAACCGCAACAACGTGGTTCTTTCCCGCCGCGCTCTTCTCGAGCAGACTCAGTCCGAGAGCCGCACGACCTTCCTCAACAACCTCGCCAAGGGCCAGGTTCGCAAGGGTGTCGTCTCCTCGATCGTCAATTTCGGTGCATTCGTTGACCTGGGCGGGGTGGACGGCCTCGTTCACGTCTCTGAGCTCAGCTGGAAGCACATCGAGCACGCCTCTGAGGTCGTCGAGGTTGGCCAAGAGGTCACCGTTGAGATCCTTGAGGTTGACCTTGAGCGCGAGCGGGTCTCCCTTTCGCTCAAGGCGACGCAGGAAGACCCGTGGCAGGTATTTGCCCGCACCCATGCCATCGGCCAGGTTGCACCGGGTAAAGTCACCAAGCTTGTGCCGTTCGGCGCCTTTGTTCGCGTGGCTGAGGGCATCGAGGGTCTCGTTCACATCTCCGAGCTCTCCGGCAAGCACGTCGAGCTCGCGGAGCAGGTTGTCTCCGTTGGCGACGAGGTGTTCGTCAAGGTCATCGACATTGACCTCGAGCGTCGCCGCATCTCCCTCTCGTTGAAGCAGGCAAATGAGGGTGTGGACCCCGAAGGCACCGAGTTCGACCCGGCGCTCTACGGAATGCTCACCGAGTACGACGAAGCCGGAAACTACAAGTACCCGGAGGGCTTCGATCCCGAGACCAACGAATGGCGTGAGGGCTTCGAAACCCAGCGCGAGAAGTGGGAGCAGGATTACGCTGCCGCCCAGGGTCGTTGGGAATCGCACAAGAAACAGGTCACCGCTGCCAACGAGCAGGTCATTGGAGATGTTCCGGTCGCCGGTTCGTCTTTCTCCAGCGACTCTGAGTCGACCGCGGGAACCCTTGCCGACGATGAGGCACTCGCCGCTCTGCGCGAGAAGTTGTCGAGCAACTCCTAAGTCACATACTGACTCGGTCGGTCTCCTCGGAGGCCGGCCGTTTTGGCGTTAACGACTGCAAATGCTGCCAACGCCGTGGGTCTGGATAGGCCGTAACATGAGCGAATGTATTTGATCGGGTTGACCGGCGGAATTGCCTCGGGAAAGTCTGTCGTGGGCCGTCGGCTGGCCGAGCTGGGCGCGATACACATCGACGCGGATGTTTTGGCGCGCGAAGCCGTAGCGGTCGGCGGCGATGCACTCAGCAAAATTCAACATTTATTCGGCGGTGTCGTGATTGCTTCCGATGGGAGCCTCGATCGGGCGGCCCTCGGGGCAATCGTTTTTGCCAATCCACAAAAATTGGCCGCACTAAACGCAATTACCCATCCCGCGGTTCAGGAGCTCACTCGGATGAGAATCGCTGTCGCTACCGAAGCCGATCCGGAGGCGGTCGTGGTGTACGATGTGCCCCTGCTCATCGAATCTGGCCGCGTGCAGGATTATGATCTGGTCGTGGTGGCGATGGCTACAGAGCAGACGCGAATTGACCGAATGATGGAGTTACGAGGGATGACCGCGACAGATGCCGCGCGACGCATCGCCAACCAGACCACCGACGCCGACCGCCTAGCCATCGCGGATGTCGTGATCGATTCGAATGGATCGCTTGAGGAGACGCTCGGACAGGTTGACGCCCTGTGGGCGCGGGTTTCGCGTTCCGCTGTCGGCAAACACTGACCTTCCTGTCGGTGGTGCTCCCTAAGCTGAAACCATGGAACCGACCCGCTCCGTGCGACCTTTTGAAGTCATCAGCGAATACGTACCTAGTGGGGATCAGCCGGCGGCGATTGCCGAATTAGCGGCGCGAATCAACGCCGGCGAGACGGATGTCGTGCTGCTGGGGGCTACCGGTACCGGCAAGTC
This sequence comes from Microbacteriaceae bacterium, assembly GCA_014377425.1. Classification (GTDB taxonomy): domain Bacteria; phylum Actinomycetota; class Actinomycetes; order Actinomycetales; family Microbacteriaceae; genus Marisediminicola. The sequence goes on from JACMPQ010000037.1 coordinate 26,066, forward strand.
CGCCACCACCGCCTGGCTGATCGAGCAGGTGCAGCGTCCAACGCTCGTGCTCGCCCACAACAAAACCCTCGCGGCACAGTTGGCCACCGAGTTTCGCGACCTCATGCCGAATAACGCGGTCGAGTATTTTGTGTCGTATTACGACTATTACCAGCCAGAGGCCTACGTTCCGCAAACCGATACCTTCATCGAGAAAGACAGCTCGATTAACGCCGAGGTCGAACGGTTGCGGCACTCAACCACCAACTCATTGCTCAGCCGCCGAGACGTCATCGTGGTCTCGACCGTCTCCTGTATTTATGGTCTCGGTAGCTCCGAGCAGTACCTCGACGCCATGATTGCGCTACAAATCGGCATGCGAATTAACCGGGATACCCTCATTCGCAAGTTCGTGTCGATGCAGTACCAGCGCAACGACGTGGACTTCTCCCGGGGTAACTTTCGGGTGCGCGGCGACACGATCGAAATCATCCCGATGTACGAAGAGCTAGCGATTCGCATCGAAATGTTCGGCGACGAAATCGAGGCGCTCTACAGCCTGCATCCGCTCACCGGAGATGTGGTCAAGAAGCTCGACGCCGTGGCGGTGTTTCCCGGGTCGCACTACGTCGCCGGGCAGGACGCCATCAACAGTGCCATCATCACGATCAAGGAGGAACTCGCCGAGCGTCTCGGTCAGCTCGAGCGCGAGGGCAAGCTACTCGAGGCGCAACGACTGCGCATGCGCACCACGTTCGACCTGGAAATGATGGAGCAGATCGGCTTCTGCAGCGGCATCGAAAACTACTCCCGCCACATGGATCAGCGCGCGCCAGGCGAGGCGCCACACTGCCTGATCGACTACTTCCCCGATGATTTTCTGGTTGTTATTGACGAATCCCATGTCACGGTGCCGCAAATTGGGGCGATGTATGAGGGGGATGCCTCGCGCAAGCGCACCCTGGTGGAGCACGGCTTTCGGCTGCCGAGCGCGCTGGATAACCGCCCGCTCAAGTTCAACGAATTTCTCGACCGGGTCGGTCAAAAGGTGTACCTTTCGGCCACGCCCGGCAAGTACGAAATGGGTATCACCGACTCGGTAGTGGAACAGATCATTCGGCCGACCGGGCTGATCGATCCGGAGATCGTGGTCAAACCCTCCAAGGGTCAAATTGACGACCTGCTGGAGGAGATTCGCATCCGCACCGCGAAAGACGAACGCGTGTTGGTGACTACCCTGACCAAAAAAATGGCCGAGGAGCTCACCGATTACCTCGGCGAAGCCGGGGTGCGCGTGCGATACCTGCACTCCGACGTCGATACCCTGCGCCGGGTGGAGCTGCTGTCAGAGCTCCGGGCGGGCGTCTACGACGTGCTTATCGGCATCAACCTGCTGCGGGAGGGTCTCGACCTGCCGGAGGTGTCGCTGGTCGCCATTCTCGATGCCGATAAGGAGGGGTTTTTACGCTCGGCCACCTCGCTGATTCAAACCATCGGACGCGCCGCCCGCAACGTGTCCGGCGAGGTGCACATGTATGCCGACCGGCTCACCGACTCCATGAAGAAAGCGATCGAGGAAACCAACCGTCGCCGGGAGAAGCAGGTTGCCTACAACCTGGAACGTGGGGTCGACCCGCAGCCGCTGCGAAAGAAGATCGCCGACATCACCGACATTCTGGCCCGCGAGGGGGCGGATACGCAGGCGCTGCTTGCCGGGCGGGATGGTCGCAAACGGACTCCGACGCCTAACCTCCGGCGGGCTGGGCTGGCTGCCGCCGGTGCGAACGATTTGGAAACGATAATCCGGGATCTCAATGACCAGATGCTTCAGGCCGCGGGGGAACTCAAGTTTGAACTTGCCGCGCGACTGCGAGACGAAGTTTCTGAGCTCAAAAAGGAGCTTCGCCAGATGGAGGCCGCGGGTCACCTTGTTTAGCAAAGTTGCGCCTGAAAAGATTCGTGGACAGTCGTTGGCTAAGTGCGATCACCGTCAATACTGCCTCGACAGCCTCCGTAGGATATAGAGAGTGTCTATTTCCAAAGTAGAGTCCGATTCCGTTCTGAGTGTGCGCGGGGCGCGGGTGCACAACCTGCGAAACGTTGATCTGGACATTCCCCGTGATTCGCTCGTGGTCTTCACCGGCCTCTCCGGTTCCGGCAAATCTTCCCTTGCCTTCGACACTATTTTTGCCGAGGGCCAGCGCCGCTACGTGGAGTCGCTGTCTGCCTACGCCCGTCAGTTTCTCGGGCAAGTGGACCGACCGGATGTCGACTTCATCGAGGGTCTGAGCCCGGCGGTATCGATCGACCAGAAATCCACCAACCGCAACCCGCGTTCAACGGTGGGCACCATCACCGAAATTTACGACTACATGCGCCTGCTCTGGGCGCGCATCGGCATCGCACACTGTGCGGTCTGCGGCGAAAAGATCGAACGCCAAAGCGTCCAGCAGATCGCCGACCAGCTGATGACCCTCACCCCCGGGACGCGCTATCAGGTAGTCAGCCCGGTGGTCTCCCAGAAAAAGGGCGAATTTGTCGATCTGTTTCGCGAGCTAGCCGCCGGCGGATACTCGCGGGCCATCGTCGACGGCGAGGCGATTCAGCTCAGCGACCCGCCCATACTCAAGAAGCAGCTCAAGCACGACATCGCGGTGGTTGTTGACCGCCTCGTCGCCGGTGACGACATCCTGACGCGCCTGACCGACTCCCTCGAGACTGCGCTGAGGCTCACTGATGGGCTCGTCACGGTGAACTTTATTGATGAGACCGGGGATGCTGCTTGGCGAAACTTTTCCGAAAAGCTCTCCTGTCCCAACGGCCATCCGGTACAGCTCACCGAGGTCGAACCCCGCACCTTTTCGTTCAACGCACCCTTCGGTGCCTGCCCGGAATGCTCCGGCCTCGGCACTCGGATGTCGGTCGATTCGGAGTTGCTTCTGGGCGACCCGGCGCTGAGTCTGGCCGAGGGCATTATTTTGCCGTGGACCCAGGCCGGTAAAGGGCTTTTCACCTATTTCCAACGTCTGTTGGAGGGTCTGGCCGATGAGCTGGACTTCTCGCTGAAGACACCCTGGCAAGATCTTGACCCGGCGGTGCACAACGCGATTCTCCGCGGAAACGACTTCGAGGTGACGGTGGCGTGGAAGAACCGCTACGGCCGTGAGATGAAATATTCCACCGGATTCGAGGGCGTGATGCCCTACATCGAGCGTAAGTTTCTTGAGGCGGAGACCGATTCTGCCCGCCAGCGCTATTCCAGCTATTTGCGAGAAATTCCCTGCCCGGTGTGCAGTGGTCAGCGGCTGCGACCGGAAGTTTTGGCGGTCACAGTCAACGACCACAGCATCGCTGACGTCACCGCGCTGAGCCTGATCAATGCCTACGGGTTTATGCAGGAGCTCCAGCTCACCGAGCGCGAGGCGAAGATCGGCGCGGCCGTGCTGCGCGAAATTCGGGCACGGCTCGAATTCCTCATTGAGGTGGGGCTCAGCTATCTCGACCTTTCCCGCGCGGCGGCAACTCTCAGCGGTGGGGAGGCGCAGCGCATCCGGCTCGCTACCCAAATTGGCTCCGGGCTCACCGGCGTGCTCTATGTGCTGGACGAACCGAGCATCGGCCTGCATCAACGGGATAACCGACGGCTGATCGAGACACTCGTGAAGCTCAAGAACCTCGGTAACACGCTCATCGTGGTCGAACACGATGAAGACACCATTCGCACCGCCGACTGGATCGTCGACATCGGCCCCGGCGCCGGCGAGCACGGGGGAGAGGTGGTGCACTCGGGATCCTACGAGGCGCTACTCGCCAATACGGGCTCGATGACCGGCGATTACCTCTCCGGTCGTCGCTCGATCGCGACCCCCGCCGTCCGGCGGCCCATCGACCCCGAGCGCATCCTCACTGTCGAGGGCGCCCGTGCCAACAACCTGCAGAACGTGACCGTGCAGTTTCCGCTCGGAACCCTCGTCGCGGTCACCGGGGTAAGTGGCTCGGGCAAGTCGTCGCTCGTCAACGACATCCTCTACAAGGTGCTCGCGAATGAGCTCAACGGTGCTCGGCAAATTCCGGGAAAGCACACCCGCGTCACCGGGCTTGGCAACCTCGACAAGGTGGTGCACGTAGACCAGGCGCCGATCGGCCGCACCCCGCGCTCCAATCCGGCTACCTACACCGGCGTCTTCGACCGCATTCGTACCCTATTTTCGGAGACCAATGAGGCGAAGGTGCGCGGCTACCTGCCCGGTCGCTTCAGCTTCAATGTGAAGGGCGGTCGCTGCGAGAACTGTTCCGGCGACGGCACGATCAAGATCGAAATGAACTTCTTGCCGGATGTCTACGTGGTCTGCGAGGTCTGTAACGGTGCGCGCTACAACCGCGACACCCTCGCCGTGCGCTTCAAAGGCAAGAGCATCGCTGAGGTACTCGACATGCCGATTAGCGAGGCTGCGGAGTTCTTCGAGGCGATCGGTGCCATCAGCCGATTCCTCACGACGCTCGTAGAGGTCGGGCTCGGCTATGTGCGACTCGGCCAGAGTGCCACCACGCTGTCGGGTGGGGAGGCGCAACGGGTAAAGCTTGCCACCGAGTTGCAGAAGCGGTCCAACGGGCGCAGCATTTATGTGCTCGTCGAGCCCACCACCGGACTGCACTTCGAGGATGTGCGCAAGCTGCTGCTCGTACTCAACAGCCTGGTCGACAAGGGCAACACCGTGATCGTCATCGAGCACAACCTCGACGTGATCAAATCCTCCGACTGGCTGATCGACATCGGTCCGGAGGGTGGAGCCGGTGGCGGCAAGATCATCGCCGTTGGCACCCCAGAAGACCTCGTGAAGGTGAAAAAGAGTCACACTGGGCAGTATCTCGGCGAGGTTCTGGCGGCATCCCCACCGGCGCACGTGGGCACGTTGAACAAGACGCTCGCAATGGGAGTGGCCGGCACCGTGCCCGCAACGAAAACTGCGCCAAGCAAGCAACTCGCGGCCAAAAAACCCGCCGCTAGAACGTCCGTAGCCAAGCAGTCCGCAGCCAAGCAGTCCGCAGCCAAGCAATCCGCCCAGAAGCAATCCGCCCAGAAGCAATCCGCCCAGAAGCCGTCCACCAAGACGCCCGCGGTGCGCGCGATCGCCAGCTGACTCCGGTGGCGCAGAGCACCGTTCACTACCGGCCGAAATCTGGGGAGATTCCGACGCAGCCGGGCGTGTACCGGTTTCGGGATGTTGCCGGGCGGGTGCTCTACGTCGGCAAGGCCAACTCGCTGCGTGCGAGGCTTGCCAACTATTTCGCTCCGCTACCGAGCCTTCACGAGCGCACCCGCCGGATGGTGCTCAGCGCCGATTCGGTGGAGTGGACGGTGGTCGGAACCGAATTCGAAGCGCTGCAGCTCGAATACACCTGGATCAAAGAGTTCGACCCTCCATTCAACGTGAAATTCCGCGACGACAAGACCTATCCCTACCTCGCCATCACTCTCGGTGAGGATGTGCCGCGGGTGCTGGTAACCCGCAACCGCAACATCGCCGGTGCGCGTTATTTTGGCCCCTACACCAAGGTGTGGGCCATCCGGGAGACCGTCGACCAGATGCTCAAGGCGTTTCCGATGCGAAGCTGCACCGAATCCACCTACAAGCGAGCGCAGAACACCGGTCGACCGTGCCTTCTCGGCGACATTGGCAAGTGTGTTGCCCCGTGTGTGCGCCGGGTCACCAAAGAGGAGCACAAATCGGTGGCGCTCGACTTCGCCTCCTTCATGGGCGGCAACGACTCCCGCTACATCTTTGAGCTCACCGCGAAAATGAAGAAGGCCGCGGTGGCCCAGGAGTACGAATCCGCGGCCAAGTTTCGCGACCAGCTCGGGGCTCTTGAAGCCGCCCTATCGAAGAGCGCTGTGGTGCTCGCGGATGACATTGACACCGACATTTTCGGCATCGCCGAAGACGAGCTGGCCGCCGCCGTGCAGCAGTTCATCGTGCGCGGCGGACGTATCCGTGGCGTGCGCAGTTGGGTCGTCGACAAAGAAATCGATGTCGATCTTGCCGGGCTCGTCGACACCGTGCTGCAAAACGCCTACGACGACGCGGTGCCGCCGCGCGAAATTATCGTGCCGGAGCTGCCAAGCAACGCCGCGGCTCTGGAACTGTTGCTCACCGGCATCCGGTCGCGCAGCGTTTCGAGCGGGGTCAAGGTGTCGCTGCGTACCGCTCAGCGTGGCGACAAGGCGGCGCTCGCTCAGACCGTCACTACCAACGCCAAAAATGCGCTCATGCTCTACAAAACCCGACGTTCCAGCGATTTCGTCTCCCGCTCCCAAGCGCTGGCCGACGTGCAGGAGGCGCTGTCGATGCCGGATGCGCCGCTGCGTATGGAGTGCTTCGACGTCTCGCACCTCAGCGGCACCAACATCGTCGCCTCGATGGTCGTCTTCGAAGACGGGCTGCCCAAGAAAGACCAGTACCGCCGCTTCAGCATCCCCACCTCCGCCGACGACACCGAGTCGATTTACCAGACGCTCTCGCGGCGGCTGGCGAACATTGATCAGGAGACCGCCCGCGTCGATGGTGCCGATCCGGCGGCCAAAAAATTTGCCTACCGCCCCAATCTGCTCATCGTTGACGGCGGACAACCTCAGGTGGCCGCCGCCGCCCGCGCCCTCGCCGATGCGGGGGTTGACGGCATCCGACTCTGTGGCATCGCGAAGCGGCTCGAAGAAATTTGGCTGCCCGACTCGGATTACCCCGTCATCTTGCCGCGCAACAGCGACGCCCTGTTTTTGTTTCAACGCATCCGCGATGAAGCCCACCGTTTTGCCATTAGCTACCAGCGGATCAAGCGCAAGAACGACATTGCGTCGGTGCTGGAAGAGGTGCCGGGCCTCGGACCTACTCGCATTCGCGAGTTGCTGCGGCATTTTGGTTCGGTTAAACAGTTGCGCCTCGCCGAGCCCGCCCTGATTGCCGAGGTGAAGGGCATCGGACCGGCACTCGCCGAGGTGATCACCCGCACCCTGCACGTGTAGCAATCGGTTTTGGTATGAAGTCCTCCTCATTTCGCTGCCCATCACCGTGCCGCCTAGGGTAAAGCCGCCCGTGACAAACTCGCCCGTCAGTAGGCTGGGCGGGAGACCACCGCAAGACAAGACGAGAGTGCACGCAACGGATGATCGCGAACGACCACGAGGTGCTCATTGTCACCGGGATGTCCGGAGCGGGGCGTTCCACTGTGGGCAACTCGCTCGAAGATCTCGGTTGGTACGTCGTTGATAACCTTCCGCCACAAATGCTTCGACCCTTGGTGGACCTCGCAGCGCATGCCGGCAGCAGCCTGCCCAACATTGCGGTCGTAGTCGATGTTCGCGGGGGCAAACTCTTCTCCGATCTGCACGCGATCGTGGAACAGTTGCGCACGGCCACCCGCATCAGGGTAATTTTTTTGGAGGCGACCGACGCCGTTTTGGTGCGTCGCTTCGAGCAGGTGCGGCGCCCGCATCCGCTCCAACGGTCGGGCACGATCCTCGACGGTATTACGGCGGAGCGCACCCGCATGTTCGAGATGCGCGAATCGAGCGACCTCATCATCGACACCTCTGAGCTCAACGTTCATCAGTTGGCCACCCTCATCTCCGCGAGCTTCGCCGAAGAAAACGCGCCGGGATTGCGTATCACCGTGCTGAGTTTCGGGTACAAATACGGGCTCCCGCCGGATGCGGATTTGGTGGCCGACATGCGGTTCATTCCGAACCCGTTCTGGATTCCCGAATTACGAGACCGCACCGGTCAAGATTCGGTAGTGCGAGAGTATGTGCTCGCTCAGGAAGGTGTCAGCGACTTTATAGCGAACTACCTGCTCGCCATCACACCCGTGTTGAGCGGGTTTCAACGCGAGAACAAGAGACACGCTACGATCGCCATTGGGTGTACCGGGGGTAAGCACCGCTCGGTCGCCGTCGCCGAGGAATTCGCCGCACGTTTTCGCGAATTACCCGGAGTGGCCGTTAGCGTCAAACACCGCGACCTTGGTCGGGAGTGAATGCGCCGTAGCCCGGCATCCGTCGTACCTGACGGCCGTTAAAGCAAAGGAATCACCCCCAGTGGCACTAACCGCCGACGTCAAAGACGAACTCGCCAAGATCGAAGTCGCAAAGACGACCGTTCGCGCGGCCGAACTTGCCACCATTCTGCGCTTCTCTGGAGGCCTCCACCTCATCTCCGGACGTATTGCGGTTGAGTCGGAACTCGACAGCCCACGAATTGCGCGTCGTGTGCGCAAAGACCTCGTGGAGTTGTACGGCGTCAGAAGCGAACAGACAGTGATTGCGCCGTCCGGATTGCGGCGAACCAGCCATATTTTGGTGCGCGTGCTGGAGGGCGGCGAAACGCTCGCCCGCCAGACCGGACTCTTGGATGCCCGCCGCCGGCCCATCCGCGGACTCCCCAACCGGCTCACCACCGGAAACCGAGAAGAGCTTGCCGCAGTGTGGCGGGGCGCTTTTCTGGCCCACGGTTCGCTCACCGATCCCGGTCGCTCTGCAGCGCTTGAGGTCACCTGTCCCGGCAACGAAGCGGCAATGGCACTCGTGGGTGCTGCCGGGCGCCTCGGGGTGGCTGCCAAGGCTCGAGAGGTGCGCGGGGTGCACCGTGTGGTCATCCGTGACGGTGACGCAATTAGCGCGATGCTCGTGCAAATGGGAGCACACGCAACGGTGTTGCACTGGGAGGAGCTACGCCAGCGACGCGAGGTGCGCGCCAGCGCCAATCGCCTGGTCAACTTCGACGACGCCAACCTGCGGCGTTCGGCGCAGGCCGCCGTCGCCGCCTGCGCTCGGGTCGAGCGGGCGCTGGAAATTCTTGACGGCGACGTACCCGAACACCTGCGCTACGCCGGGGAGTTGCGGTTGAGTTTCCGGGATTCGAGTCTCGACGAATTGGGCCACCACGCCACCCCGCCGATGACCAAAGATGCTGTTGCCGGCCGAATCCGGCGGCTGCTCGCCATGGCCGACAAGCGCGCGCTTGACCTCGGAATTGCGGGCACGGATGCCAACCTCCCGCCGGACTACGACGAGTCCTAAGGGATCGAGGCGGCGAACCTTCGCCACCCTAACCAGACCATAAGTCGTTTGGGACACACGCACGATCGTGGTAACTAGACTGAAATTTCCCACCCGGCCGCGGCGCTGATCTATGCCCGCGTCCCACAAGCTAGGAGAGCTGCGAATGGCCGAATACACCCTTCCCGAACTTCCGTACGACTACGCGGCACTGGAGCCGAGCATCAGCGGATCCATCATGGAGCTGCACCACGGCAAGCATCATCAGGCCTATGTCACCGGTGCCAACACCGCACTGGCTCAGCTCGCCGAAGCCCGCGACAGTGGGTCTCTGGCCAACGTCAACAAGCTGCAGAAAGACCTGGCCTTCAATCTCGGCGGTCACGTCAACCACTCCATTTTCTGGACCAATCTTTCGCCGAACGGCGGCGACAAGCCGACCGGTGAGCTCGCGGCGGCAATCGACGACTTCTTCGGTTCGTTCGACAAGTTCAGCGCGCACTTCACCGCAGCAGCACTCGGCGTGCAGGGCTCCGGCTGGGCGGCTTTGGTCTGGGATTCAATCGGACAGCAGCTCATCGTGCAGCAGTTCTTCGACCAGCAGAGCAACTTCGCCGCCGGAACGGTGCCGGTGCTCATGCTTGACGTGTGGGAGCACGCCTACTACCTCGACTACCGCAACGTGCGCGCCGACTACGTGAAAGCGTTCTGGGACATCGTCAATTGGCAAAACGTCGAAGCGCGGTTTACGGCAGCCCGCGAGAAGACTAACGGGCTGCTGATACTCTCTTAGCGTTGAAGTGCCCGAGAATTTCCCGGGCACTTCCCCCCAAACATTATTTTTTAGCACCACTCGTGTGCGCTTCGGCGCCATAGCAACAGGAGATTCAGTGTCCGTAAAGATCGGGATCAACGGCTTCGGTCGTATTGGTCGTAACTTTTTCCGCGCAGCCCTCGCCAAGGGCAGCGACCTCGAGATCGTGGCCGTCAACGATTTGACCGACAATAAGGCGCTGGCTCACCTCCTCAAGTACGACACCATCAACGGTCGCCTCAATGCCACCGTCGAACTCGACGGCGATCGCATCATCATCAACGGCAAGCCGCTCATCGTGCTGGCTGAGCGAGACCCGGCCAACCTCCCGTGGGGCGAGCTGGGTGTTGACATCGTTATTGAGTCCACCGGTCGTTTCACCGATGCCGCCGATGCGCGAAAGCACATCGACGCCGGCGCGAAGAAGGTCATCGTTTCGGCTCCGGCCACGGGTGCGGATGTCGCCACCATTGTTCTTGGCGTCAACGAGGGTATCTACAACCCGTCCATTCACGACATTGTCTCCAACGCCTCGTGCACCACCAACTGCCTCGCGCCTCTCGCGAAAGTGTTTATGGACAACTTCGGAATCGAGCGCGGTCTGATGACCACGATTCACGCATACACCGCCGACCAGAACCTGCAGGACGGCCCGCACAGCGACCTGCGTCGCGCGCGCTCCGCCGCAGCGAACATCATCCCGACCTCGACCGGAGCAGCCAAGGCCCTCGGCCTGGTCATCCCGGAGCTCGTTGGTAAGCTGGACGGCTATGCGCTGCGCGTTCCGGTGCCGACCGGTTCGATCACCGACCTCACGATCGAGACCAACTCAAACGTCACCGTCGAGCAGGTCAACGCTGCCTACAAGGCTGCCGCCGAGGGTCCGCTCAAGGGCATCCTCAGCTACACCGAAGACCCAATCGTCTCCAGCGACATCGTTGGCGACCCGCACTCGTCGATTTTCGACGCGGGACTCACCAAGGTCATCGGTTCTCAGGTAAAGGTCGCCTCTTGGTACGACAACGAGTGGGGCTACTCCAACCGTCTGGTGGATGTTGCCGAGTACGTCGCCGCACGCCTGTCCTAGTCCGGTGACGCTTCGAACCATCGAATCGCTGGGCGAGCTAGCCGGCAAGCGGGTGATTGTGCGCTGCGACCTCAATGTGCCCCTGCGAGACGGTGAGATTACCGACGACGGGCGCATCCGTGCGTCCCTCGCGACCCTGAGCGCTCTCATTGGCGCCGGGGCACGCGTCGTAGTGATTTCCCACCTGGGGCGCCCGGACGGCTCGCCGAAGGCGATATACAGCCTCGCGCCGGTTGCCGCTCGCCTCGGGGACTTGCTGGGACATAGCGTTTCCTTTGCGAGTGACACCGTGGGGGAGTCAGCCACGGCAGTGGTAGCCGCCCTGGGTAATGGAGACATTGCCGTGCTGGAGAACCTGCGCTTTTCGCCGGGGGAGACCGCTAAGGACTCCGACGAGCGTCTCTCGTTTGCTACCGCCCTAGCAACCTTCGGCGACATCTTCGTCTCCGATGGTTTTGGGGTGGCGCATCGCAAACAGGCGAGCGTATTCGAATTGCCTACCCTGTTGCCGAGCGCGGCGGGTTCGCTCATTTCCACCGAACTTGCCGTTCTTGATCGGCTCACCGCGACCCCCGAGAGGCCCTACACGGTCGTTCTCGGAGGGTCGAAAGTTTCCGACAAGCTGGGCGTAATCGCGCACCTGCTGCCGCGAGTCGATTCGATTCTCATCGGCGGCGGAATGCTGTTCACCTTCCTGGCGGCTCAGGGTCACGCTGTCGGCGCCAGCCTGCTGGAAATCGATCAACTCGATACGGTCCGCGGATACCTCGCTGAGGCCGACCGCCTCGGGGTTACCATCGTGCTGCCCACCGATATTGTCGTAGCATCCGCATTTTCCCCGGATGCCGAGCACGAGATTCGTTCTGCAGACAGCATCGAGGGTGCCGCATTCGGGGCATCCGGAATAGGCCTCGACATCGGTCCGGAGACGGCCGCCGCGTTCGCCGCGGTGATCGCCGAATCCAAGACGGTGTTCTGGAATGGCCCGATGGGTGTTTTCGAATTCGAGGCATTCGCCGCGGGCACCCGCACCGTGGCCGACGCGCTTTCCAAGATCACGGGGCTGTCGGTGGTGGGGGGAGGCGACTCTGCCGCGGCGGTGCGCGCACTCGGTTTTGCCGACGATCAGTTCGGCCATATTTCTACGGGCGGCGGTGCCAGCCTAGAGTTTCTCGAAGGTAAGCATCTCCCTGGACTGGAGGTTCTCGGATGGCAAGCATGACCACGACAAGCGCCGGGCGTATTCCGCTCATTGCGGGCAACTGGAAGCTCAACCTCGACCATCTTCAGGCGATTGCATTCGTGCAAAAACTCGCTTGGAGCTTGAAGGACGCCCGGTTGGACTTCAACGAGGTCGAGGTGGCTGTGTTCCCGCCGTTCACCGACCTTCGTTCGGTGCAAACGCTGATCTCCGCCGACAAGCTGCCGTTGAAGTTCGGTGCGCAGGATGTTTCGGCGCACGCCAGCGGCGCGTACACGGGCGAAATTGCGGCCGGATTTCTGAAAGCGCTCGACTGCGACTTCGTGATCATCGGGCACTCCGAGCGGCGCACGCTGCACGACGAAACCGACGCGGTCGTGAATGCCAAGACGATCGCCGCCGTTCAGAGCTCGCTTGTTCCGATCATCTGCGTGGGGGAAACGGCGGCTGATCTCGAGGAGCACGGTCCGAGTGCGGTGCCCGTGGCTCAGTTGACGGCGGCCCTTGCCGGAATCGCCTCGGGCTCGAACGTGGTTGTTGCCTACGAACCCGTCTGGGCGATCGGTTCGGGCCAAGCAGCAACACCCGAACAGGCCGAACAGGTTGCGGCAGCGCTTCGCGCGGTTGTGGCCACAGCCCTCGGCGATGATGCGGCTGCGGCAACCCGCATTCTCTACGGCGGTTCGGTGAAGTCCGCAAACATCGCCGGCTTCATGCGGCAGCCCAACGTTGACGGTGCGTTGGTCGGCGGGGCTAGCCTCGACATCGAAGAGTTTTCGAGCATTGTTCGGTTTCAGAAGCACGTGGGCGTTTAGGCTGACGGTATACTGAACAACGGTTTTGTTGCGGTTTCGAAAGGTAGTTCGTGCAAATTCTTCAGGTCATCCTGCAGGTCGTCCTCGGTATCACGAGTCTCCTGCTGACCCTGCTCATCCTGCTGCACCGTGGCCGTGGCGGGGGCCTCTCCGACATGTTCGGAGGGGGCGTGACCTCCAACCTCGGGGCATCCGGAGTCGCCGAACGCAACCTCAACCGCATCACGGTCATTCTTGGGCTGGTGTGGATCGCCAGCATCATCGTGCTGGGTCTCATCACCAAATACAGCGGAAGTTAGGGTTCGAAATGGCATCTGGCGGTAGCGCAATTCGGGGATCGCGTGTTGGTGCGGGACCAATGGGGGAGCAGGACCGCGGATACCACGCGGAACGCATCGCCGTCTCGTACTGGGATATTCATGGCAACGAAACGGTGCGGCACTTCTCTGCCAGCCTGCCAGACGACGAGATTCCAGCCACCATCGACTCTCCGCAGTCCGGGCTTCCCGCCGGGCGAGACAAGGCCAACCCGCCGAGTCTCACCAAGTTGGAGCCGTATAAAACCCATTTAGCCTACGTGAAGGAGCGCCGCACCGAGCAGGAAGCGGCCGACCTTCTCGACGAAGCCCTGCAGGCGTTGCGCACCCGGCGCGGTCGAATCGCCGCCAAATAGTTTGAACGAAAAAGTCCGGCAACTCGGGGCGTTTCGCCTAAGATCACCGGACTTTTTCGTTACTTAGCGTCAAACTTCAGTGCTTGTAGGCATTTGTGTCGCTGTGTTTTTCGACAGCAAGGCTGCGCGACTAGGAGTCGGAAGAAATCAGCTCGGGTGGAACATTGGCCGCGGCCTGGGCATCAACGAAAAATAGCGTCTCCGCACCGAGTACCCCTGCGACCGGAACCGTCAGCGGATCGGCGCCGGAGAGGGCAAGCCCGAGCGCTGCTGCTTTGTCATCCCCGGCCAGCACCATCCACACGCGGCACGAACTATTGATCGCGCTGAGACTTAGGCTGAGCCTCTCGGCGGGCGGCTTGGGGGAGTTGCGCACGGCGAGCACCGTGCGGTCAGTGACCTGGACGCCGGCGTCATCCGGAAACAACGAGGCCACATGCCCATCAGGGCCGACGCCGAGGAGGGTGATGTCGAAGGCGGGCAGTTCGGCACCGGGTGCGGCAAACGAGGCCAGTTCTTTTGCGTAGGCAACCGCCGCCGCATCCAACTCCGAACCGGCCAGATCGCTCAGTTTCAGAGGCGAAGGAAAGGGATGAACGTTTTGCGCCGGCAGAGCGATGTTCACCACCAGCGCGGTCCGAGCTTGGGTCTCGTTGCGCTCGGCATCACCCTGCGCGAGCCAGCGTTCATCCCCCCACCACAGGTGCACCCGAGACCAGTCGACGGAGTCTCTCGCCTCGGATTGGTTGATCGAGACCAGAACGCCGATTCCCACACTTCCCCCGGTGACCACCACGTGCACGAGTGGTTGCCCGGAAAGTAGATCGACCACCGTAGTGATGAAACGCGCGGCGGCCGCCCCGGTAAGCGACTGCTTATCGGGGTGGACCAGCACTCGGCGCTCCGCGGTCATCGTGCCAGGGCTAGCTCGGGAGCCTCGTGCAGCTCCGTGATTCCGGTCGTAATAACCTGACCGAAGAGGTCATCCGGGTCAAGACGACGCAGTTCCTCGGCCAGGCACTCCCGCATGCTGCGGCGCGGCAACGAAATATCGTGGGTGGGCTGGTTCGGCTGAATCAGGGTTACGATGCTCACATGGGTGCGCTCCAACTCGATCACCCCTGACTCCCGCACCAGCTTAACGCCATGAATACCGCTGGATCCCACCACCGCGGGGGTCACCTCGTGAATTACCGGTAGCTGCAATTGCAATTGCAGCCACGCGGCAAGCAGGGTGGTCGAGGGGGATGCCGCCGCACCATGAACCTCGGCGGCACTGATGTTCTCGAACGGCGGCTGATCGAGCACTGCGGCCAGCTGCGCGCGCCAGAGGGTGAGCCGAGTCCAGGCGAAGTCGGTGTCGCCGGGCGCGTAGGTGCGGGCGAGATGCTGCAGGTAGCCACGCGGATCTTTTTGCGCGGCGGCATCCGTGATCCGGCGCTGGGCGATGCGCCCGAGTGGAGACCTAGACACGACCTCGGGAGCTTCGCCCGGCCACCAGGCCACTACCGGGGCGTCAGGCAACAAAAGACCGGTGACCAAACCCTCTTCGTCGTCGGCCATGTCGCCATAGGCCTTCAGCACGATTACCTCGCTCGCGCCGGCGTCGCCCCCGACGCGAATTTGCGCGTCCAGACGAGCGTCATCAAGGGCGACGGAGTCAGCGGCGGCGGTGGAAATCACGATGACGCGCATCGGATGCTCGCGCGAAGCGTCATTGGCAGCCTCGATCGCTTCCTCTTCATGCCCTAGCGTGGTGGAGATCACGAGGGTAAGGACACGGCCGAGGGCAACTGCGCCGCCCTCCTCGCGAATCTTGACGAGGGTTTTGGAAATCTTGCTCGTTGTGGTGTTGGGCAGGTCGACAATCATGGACGTCTCCAGGTGCGGCCGTCGCGGGCCAATAGTTCGTCGGCGGAATCGGGTCCCCAGGTGCCGGGGCGGTATTGGTCGGGCTGGCCCTGGGTTGCCCAAAATTCTTCGATCGGGTCAAGGATGGTCCAGCTCAACTCCACCTCGCGGTGACGCGGGAAGAGCGGCGGGTCTCCGAGCAGAACGTCCAAAATAAGGCGTTCATAGGCTTCCGGGCTTGCCTCGGTGAAGGCGTGGCCGTAACCGAAGTCCATGGTCACGTCCCGCACCTGCATGCTCGCTCCGGGAACCTTTGATCCAAAACGGATGGTCACTCCCTCATCCGGCTGCACCCGAATCACGAGGGCATTTTGTCCGAGGGCGGAGGTCTGGCTCGCGGCGAACAGCTCCTGTGGTGCCCGCTTGAAGACCACGGCGATTTCGGTGACGCGGCGACCGAGACGCTTGCCGGCTCGCAGGTAGAACGGCACACCTGCCCAGCGGCGGGTACCGATGTCGAGGCGCATGGCGGCGTAGGTTTCGGTGAGCGAGTGCGGGTTCATCCCGTCTTCATCAAGGAATCCAACGACGCGCTCTCCACCCTGCCAACCGCCGGAATACTGTCCGCGCGCAGTAGACAGGGACAGGTCTTTCGGCAGGCGAACCGCCGAAAGTACCTTTTCTTTTTCGGCGCGCAGGTCGGCTGCGGCGAAGGAGACCGGCTCCTCCATCGCGGTCAGGGCAAGCAGCTGAAGGAGGTGGTTTTGGATGACGTCGCGGGCGGCTCCGATCCCGTCGTAGTACCCGGCTCGCCCACCCACTCCGATGTCTTCCGCCATAGTGATCTGCACATGGTCGACGTAGTTCGAGTTCCAGAGCGGTTCGTACAGCTGGTTGGCGAAGCGCATCGCGAGAATATTCTGCACCGTCTCTTTACCGAGGTAGTGGTCGATACGAAATACCGAGTCGGGCGGGAAGACCGATTCGACAACGTCATTGAGTTCGCGGGCGGTCTTGAGGTCGCTTCCGAAGGGCTTCTCGATGACCACGCGGCGCCACTGGCCCTCTTTTTGCTCAGCGAGGCCCGAACTTCGCAGCTGCTCGGTGACCTGCGGAAACGATTTCGGCGGGATCGACAGGTAGAAGGCGTGGTTTCCCATCGTGCCTCGGTGCTCGTCGAGCTCCTCGACGGTTTCCTTCAACTTGGCGAAAGCCGCCGCGTCGTCGAATTCACCCTGAACAAATCGGATACCCTGAGCGAGCTGTTTCCAGACATCCTCATCGAAGGGTGTGCGCGCGTACTGTTTGACCGCCTCGTAGACAACTTTCTCGAAGTCCTGCGAGTCCCAGTCGCGGCGGGCGAAGCCCACCAAGGCGAATCCGGGCGGAAGCAGCCCGCGGTTGGCGAGGTCATAGACCGCCGGCATCAGTTTTTTGCGCGAAAGATCGCCGGTCACCCCGAAGATGATGAGCCCGCTCGGTCCGGCGATGCGGTTGAGCCGGCGATCGCTCTCAAGTCGTAGCGGATTAAACTCAGGGGTGATTTCCACCGAGGACATAATGCTCCTTGCGTTGTAATTCAACTTGCGTTGTCGTGCCAATTGCGGGGTGATGCGAATTACGTTGTTGTGAGTA
This sequence comes from Microbacteriaceae bacterium, assembly GCA_014377425.1. GTDB lineage: Bacteria > Actinomycetota > Actinomycetes > Actinomycetales > Microbacteriaceae > Marisediminicola. The sequence continues at coordinate 43,173 of JACMPQ010000037.1, forward strand.
TTGCGTTGTCGTTGAAGCTTTGTTGATCTTCGAATTAGGGCTAGAGGCCTAACCGTGCCGATCCCAGCTTTTGTGCCCGCGGACCGACATCGGCGATCTAAGCGGAGGCACTCATTACGGTGGCCACCGTGTTGGCCGGGTCGGTGAGGGTCAGGGTCAGCACCGGACGGCCCTGCTCGGCAAGAACGCTGGCGTCTCCCGCAGCTTGCGCCTGGATGAGCTCACCAAAGGTGAACGGACGATCCGGGATGTCCAGATCGATGGGTTCGATCGCGGTGAGCTGAAGGAACACGCCTACGGCGGGTCCCCCCTTGTGGAATTGGCCAGTGGAGTGCAAAAAGCGCGGACCCCATCCGAAGGTCACCGGACGTCCGGTTCGTTCAGCGAGGATGTCGCGAAGCCCCGCCAATTCTCCAAAGGCCAGTCGGTTTAGGTAGGCCTGGATTGAGAGGTAGCCGTCTGGGCCTACGGTCTCGAGCAGCGCATCGATGGCGGAGCGCAGGGTGTCGGACTCACCGAGGGCTGTTCCGCGAACCTCTACGCCGTCCGCCACGAAGGCGGCGGGTGCGGGTTCCGGCCGGCTGTCGAGCAGGCCGCGGGTCGCAATCTTCGCGCTCTCCACATCCGGCTGGTCGAAGGGGTTGATGCCGAGTAGTCGTCCGGCAACGGCGGTGGCGAATTCCCAGACCAAAATCTGGGCGCCCAGGGTTCCGCTGATTTCAATTTCGCCGTCGGCGACGTGCTCGGTGGCGCGTCGGTTGTGGACGAGTCGAACAATCTGCATGTCCGCGAGCTGCTCGGTGATCTCGGGAGACGCGGTTTCGAGCACGACGGGTAAGAGTCCGCGACCGAGCTTTCCGGTCGATTCGGCGATGAGCTGTTCGGCCCAGTCCGCGAACCCGACAATATAGGTGCCGTCGGAGACGATCCCGAGCTTGTCTTTCAGCGGCAGCGTTCCGGCAATCGCCGCGGCAAGGATGAGTCCGGGGTTATCCGGGGTGTCCAACGCCAGACGGAGAGCCACGGATTCAGCGTCGGCGAGAAGACCCGCAATGTCTGCGCCGGCAAGACCGGAGGGGACGAGGCCGAAGGCGGTGAGAGCGGAGTAGCGACCTCCCACGTTCGGGTCAGCGTTAAAAACCCGGTAGCCGTCGGCGCGGGCGCTGACATCCAGCGGAGAGCCAGGATCGGTCACGATCACAATGCGAGTGGTCGGGTCGATGCCGGCGTTCCGGAAGGCACGCTCATAGACGCGCTTCTGGCTGTCGGTCTCCACGGTTGACCCAGACTTCGAGGAGATGACTAGAGCACTTGTCTCGAGACGATCGTTCAACGCCGAGAGAACCTGAGCCGGGTCGGTGGAGTCGAGCACGGTGAGCTCGACTCCGGCGGTGCGGGTAATGACCTCGGGGGCGAGGGAGGACCCTCCCATTCCCCCGAGGACGATGTGGTTGACACCGCTGTGGCGGAGCGTGTCGCGCAGGGCCAGAATCTCGGGTACAAGACCGGTGGAAATGGCGACTGCTTCGATCCAGCCGAGGCGGGTGGCAGAATCAGCCTCAGCCTCCGGTCCCCACAGAGTGGGATCCTGGAGGGTGACACCGGATGCTACGCCGTCTCGAACCAGCACCGGAACGACGCGAGCGACGGCTTCGGCTGCCGCTCCGCTCACAACGATGTCAAAGCTCATTCTGCGGCGACCGTGCTCTTGGCTGCGGATTCGAGGGCTGCGCTCACGGTGTCGAGCAACTCGTTCCATGAGGTGACGAATTTCTCCACGCCTTCGCGCTCCAAGAGTGCGGTCACTTCGTCGTAGGAGATCCCGAGGGCATCCACGGCATCGAGCACCGCGTTGGCCGCAGCGTAGGAGCCGGTGACCGCGTCGCCGGTGACGACACCGTGGTCGAAGGTCGCGTCGAGGGTCTTCTCCGGCATGGTGTTGACCACGTCATTGACGGCAAGCTGCGTGACATACAGGGTGTCGGGCAGGTTGGGATCCTTTACCCCGGTCGATGCCCAGAGCGGGCGCTGACGGTTGGCGCCGGCCGCCAAGAGCACGGAGGCGCGCTCGGTGGCGAAGACCTGCTGGAAGACTTCGTAGGCGAGCTGCGCGTTGGCAACTCCCGCTTTACTCTTGAGCGCGATGGCTTCCTCGGTGCCGATGGCATCGAGACGCGTGTTGATTTCGGTGTCGACGCGAGAAACAAAGAACGAAGCAACCGAGTGGATGCCCGCGAGCTCGTGACCGGCAGCCTTGGCTTTCTCGAGTCCCGAAAGGTAGGCGTTGACGACTTCGCGGTAACGCTCCAGGCTGAAGATGAGGGTGACGTTTACGCTGATGCCCTCACCGATGGTGTTGGTGATGGCCTCGAGGCCGGCGATTGTGGCCGGAATCTTGATCATCGCGTTCGGGCGGTTGACCTTAGCCCAGAGGCGCTTAGCCTCTTCGAAGGTTCCGGTGGCGTCATGTGCCAGGCCCGGCTCGACCTCGATTGACACGCGACCGTCGGCGCCGTTCGTGGCGTCATAGACGGCACGGAAGATGTCGCTCGCGGCGGCAACGTCGTCGGTCGTGATCTCGAACACGGCGTCGCTGACATTCGTGCCGACGGCGGCGAGTTCGGCAACCTGTGCGTCGTACGCCTCGCCCTGCGCGAGTGCGCTGGCGAAGATGGTCGGGTTGGTGGTGATCCCAACAACGTTCTTCTCGGCAATGAGCTTCTGCAAGCCGCCCGAGTTGATGCGTTCGCGGGACAGGTCATCGAGCCAGATGCTGACGCCGGTCGCTGAGAGGGCGGCCGTGGGGGTGAGGTTTTTAGTCATTGCGTTTCTTTCGTTCGAAAATGCGTGGGGGATGTAGGAGCGGAGTGCGCCGGGTTAGGCGGCGGAGATGGACTCTTTGGCGGCGGCGACCACGTGCTCGGTGGTGATCCCGAATTCGCGGTAGAGGGTTTCGTAATCGGCCGAGGCACCGAAGTGCTCGATCGAGACGCTGCGACCGGCGTCGCCGACGTAGCCTCTCCACCCAAGCGAGATTCCAGCTTCCACCGAAACTCGGGCGCGAATGGCCGCCGGAAGCACGCTCTCGCGGTATTCCGCGCTCTGCTCCTCGAACCACTCGATGCACGGCGCCGAGACGACGCGCACGTTGATGCCTTCGGCCTGCAGCGCTTCGCGCGCTTCAACCGCGAACTGAACCTCGGAGCCGGTCGCGATCAAAATCACGTCGGGGGTTCCGCCGGTGGCTTCCGCGAGCACGTAGGCGCCCTTGGCAACGTTGGCGGCTGCCGCGAAGGTGTCGCCTGTTGCCTGGTCATCGCCGCGGGCGTAGACCGGAAGGTTCTGGCGCGACAGCACGATACCGGCCGGGCCGTTGCGACGCGACAAGATCGCCTGCCAGGCGTGGGCGGTTTCGTTGGCATCGGCGGGGCGCACAACATCGAGCCCGGGGATGGCGCGCAGCGAAACAAGCTGCTCAACCGGCTGGTGTGTCGGGCCGTCGGCGCCGAGTGCTACCGAGTCATGGGTCCAGACGAAGATCGACGGCGCTTTCATGAGGGCCGCGAGTCGCACTGCCGGGCGCATGTAGTCGCTGAAGATCAGGAATGTTCCGCCGAATGGGCGGGTGTTTCCGTGCAGCACGATGCCGTTCAAGATTGCAGCCATCGCGTGCTCGCGAATCCCGAAGTGCAGAACCCGGCCGTAGGGGTTTCCACTCCATTCACCGGTGGAGTGCTCGGCTGGCACGAAAGAGGCGGATGACTCCAGCGTCGTGTTGTTCGATTCCGCAAGGTCAGCCGAGCCGCCCCACAGTTCAGGAATAACCGACTCGAGGGCGTTGAGTACTTTGCCGGATGCCGCGCGCGTCGACACATCTTTGCCCGCGGCGAACACGGGCAAGGCTGCATCCACTCCCTCGGGCAGTCCGCCCAGCAGCACACGGTTGAGCAGGGTCTTCTTCTCCGGATTGGCGGTGGCCCAGGCGTCAAACTGCACGGTCCACTCGGCGTGGGCAGTCTTGCCGCGCTCGAGAGCCTTTCGGGTGTGGTTGATGACCTCGTCGCTCACCTCGAAGCTCTGCTCCGGGTCGAATCCGAGGATCACCTTGGTGGCGGCGAGTTCCTCGGCGCCCAGAGCAGATCCGTGAATTTTGCCGGAGTTCTGCTTCTTCGGCGCCGGCCAGCCAATGATGGTGCGCAGGATGATGAGCGAAGGCTTGGTGGTCTCGGCCTTGGCGGACTCAATTGCCGCGTGGAGCTCGTGCAGGTCTTCGTGGTACTCGCCGGTCTTTTTCCAGTCGACGGTAAGAACCTGCCAATTGTAGGCCTCATAGCGTGCCTTCACATCTTCGGTGAAGGCAATGTTGGTGTCGTCTTCGATCGAGATCTGGTTGGAGTCGTAGATCGCAATCAGGTTGCCGAGCTGCTGGTGACCGGCGAGCGAGGATGCCTCGCTCGTTACGCCCTCCTGGAGGTCACCGTCGCCCGCGATCGCGTACACAAAGTGATCGAACGGGCTGGTTCCTGCTGCGGCATCCGGGTCAAACATTCCGCGCTCAAAGCGGGCAGCGTAGGCAAAACCTACGGCAGAGGAGAGGCCCTGGCCGAGCGGCCCGGTCGTAATCTCGACTCCGTCGGTGTGGCCATACTCGGGGTGTCCCGGGGTCTTCGATCCCCAGGTGCGCAGGGCCTTCAGGTCATCGAGTTCGAGGCCGTAGCCACCGAAGTACAACTGCACGTACTGGGTGAGTGAACTGTGACCGACAGACAAGATGAACCGGTCGCGGCCGATCCACTCGTTGTCGCTCGGGTCGCGGCGCATAACCTTCTGGAACAGTAGGTAGGCGGCGGGAGCAAGGCTCATGGCGGTACCCGGATGGCCGTTGCCAACTTTCTCCACCGCGTCGGCGGCAAGGAGGCGTGCGGTGTCGACGGCTTTGCTGTCGATGGGTTCCCACAGGAGAGCTGGCACTGGTTCATGACCCTTCGTTGGCGGCAGGTCAAACCAAACTCGGCTGCCCACTGGTGAGGTGCGCTTGCCGGTGTCTTCGTCGGCAATGTCATGGGCTCGGCTCCGGCCGCGAGAATTGCGGGGGGCGAGACTTCTGGCAGGCAAGCCCTCCCATTATAGAGAAGGCGAGGCGAGTGATGACCGCACTGTGCCGGACCGTTCCGCGCGGGAGCACAAGGGCGACGGCGTAGACTCACGGTTGAAGCAAAGTTCGTTAGAGGAGCAATGAAAGTAGTCGCAAAAACCCACGTCGAGAGCATCCGACTCCCGCTTGGTAAAAAAGCGAAGGCATTTGTAGCCCTCACCAAACCTCGGGTCATCGAGCTCCTTTTAGTTACCACCGCCCCGGTCATGATTCTGGCCCAAAACGGGATCCCCAATCTCTGGCTGGTGTTGGCAACCCTCATTGGCGGCTCCCTCAGCGCAGGCTCGGCCGGGGCCTTCAACTGCTATATCGACCGCGACATCGATCGGGTCATGGAACGCACCAAGGGCCGACCTTTGGTAACCGGCGAGATTTCCGAGAAAGAAGCACTGGTCTTTGCGTGGCTGCTCGGAATCGGTTCCATCGTCTGGTTGGCCGCAACCACCAATGTTTTGGCTGCCGGGCTATCTGCTACCGCCATTTTTTTCTATGTCGTCGTCTACACACTGTGGCTCAAGCGTCGTACGGCTCAGAACATCATTTGGGGCGGAATAGCCGGATGCTTCCCCGTACTGATCGGCTGGGCGGCGGTTACCGGCTCCCTCACCTGGGCTCCGTTCATCCTGTTCAGCGTCGTCTTTTTGTGGACGCCACCGCACTACTGGCCGCTGTCGATGCGCTACCGCGACGATTACGCCGCGGTAAATGTCCCTATGCTCGCAGTGGTGCGCGGGCGTCGCGTAGTGGGGCTGCAGATTGTGCTCTACGCCTGGGCCGCAGTGGTGTGTTCTCTCTTGCTGATCGCGGTCGCCCCGATGGGAATTATTTACACGGTTACCGCGATCGGTGCCGGTGGCTGGTTCCTCGTCGAGGCCCATCGTCTCTATGGTGCAGCGATTCGCGGGCAGGTGCTGAAGCCGATGCGGGTTTTCCACACCTCAATCTCCTACCTCACCTTGCTGTTCGTGGCAGTTGGCGTCGATCCCCTGCTGCGTTTCTAACCCCTGCTGCGCTGTTAGCGGCGCAGCAGAGCTCACAGTGGGCCGCTGCGCGTTTAGCGGCGCAGCTCGCTAACACGGGTGGCGGCACGATTGCGATTGCTGGAAAGGTCCCGTTCGTGCAGGGGCGCGAGGCTCAGGCTGAGGATCACGGCGGTCATAGCCGTGACCAACAGACACGCGAGCACGAGGTGAATGTTCACAAGGGCGATCGGCAGTCCGAGACGCGCCTGGACGATCCCAATTACCACTTGACCCACCTCCACCAGCAGAAGCATCCCGGCGTAGCTGCGCGCCGGCTCCAGTTTCAGACGACGGGCTCCCAGCACGAGAAGAATGGTGACGGCTAACAGCAGGTAAGCCGGGTAGCTGTGCACCAATTGGATGACTTCGGAGTTCAACCCGTTTCGCGGTGTGTTGATGTCTCCCGCGTGCGGGCCGGACCCGGTGGTCACGATGCCAAGCAGTACCGCCACGGTCACAAGCGCCGCGGCAAGGTAGCTCAACTGGGCAAACCAGCGCGGAGCCACCCGGCGATGGGTCGCCGCACCGTAGTAGGCCCGCACCAGAAAAATAGCCGACAGCATGACGATCACGGTTGATAGTAAAAAGTGAGCGCCGACCAACCAGGGATCAAGTCCGGTCAATACGGTGATGCCGCCAAGAACCGCCTGGGCCGGGATGCCGGCGCCGATGGCAATACTCAACCCGAAGAGATCGCGGCGTCGGCGTCGCAGCCGCACCACGTAGAGAAACGCGACCACGGCGATGAGGGCGATCACAAAAGTCAACAGCCGGTTGGCGAATTCGATGACCCCGTGAATTCCCAGTTCCGGGGTAGACACCACGGAGGTAACCGTGCAGCGAGGCCAGGTCGGGCAGCCCAGCCCGGAGCCGGTCAGTCGAACAGCACCTCCGGTGCCGACGACCACGATCTGGATAGTGAGCGTTACCCAGGCGATCGCGCGCACTCGGCGATCCACCACGGTGGGCAGCCACTGCCAGAAGTTGGAAACGATTTGGCGCGGTGATGACGTCAGGCCCTTCACAGGGTTCCTTCCCTTAGTGCGGAGCCACTCCCTGTAGAATCGACGGAGTCAGAAAACAGTCCACGCCGGGCGTCGTCGTCGATGCCGAGGGATTTACTTTCGCTTGCATCATCAGTCTAGGCAAGTGAATCAGTGCCCAGCCCGCACAGAGCTGCGAACACACGGCGCGGGCACCGGATGCAATTGCGGAATATCAGCGTGACCACCGGGGTTGCGTTTGGTGGAAAGAGGTAACAAATGTCAGACGTGCTGATTCAACGCCCAGAGCTCGAGAACCTCGGAGTTTACGAGTTCGGATGGGCCGATTCCGACGTTGCCGGTGCTTCCGCGCGTCGAGGAATTTCCCCAGAGGTTGTCTCCGACATCTCGGCACTAAAGAGTGAGCCGGAGTGGATGCTGAAGAAGCGTCTCAAGGCGCTTTCATTGTTCGCCAAGAAGCCCATGCCCTCGTGGGGTGCCGATCTCTCCGGCATCGACTTCGACAACATCAAATACTTCGTGCGTTCCACCGAGAAGCAAGCACAGACCTGGGAAGACCTCCCCGAAGACATCCGTAACACCTACGAAAAATTGGGTATCCCTGAGGCCGAGCGGCAGCGCCTCGTTTCCGGTGTCGCCGCTCAGTACGAGTCAGAGGTGGTATTCCATTCGATCAATGCCGAGCTCGAGGCTCAGGGAGTGATCTTCATGGACACTGATACGGCGCTTCGCGAACATCCGGAAATGTTCAAGGAATATTTCGGCACTGTAATCCCGGAGGGTGACAACAAATTTGCTGCGCTCAACACCTCGGTGTGGTCCGGTGGATCGTTCGTTTACGTGCCGCCCGGAGTTCACGTCGAGATTCCGCTACAGGCCTACTTCCGCATCAACACCGAAAACATGGGTCAATTCGAGCGAACGCTGATCATCGCCGACGAGGGCAGCTACGTTCACTACATCGAGGGCTGCACGGCCCCGATCTACAAGTCTGACTCGCTGCACTCCGCCGTTGTCGAGATCATTGTGAAGAAGAACGCCCGCGTTCGCTACACGACGATTCAGAACTGGTCGAAGAACGTTTACAACCTCGTCACCAAGCGTGCCATCGCGCACGAGGGCGCCACGATGGAGTGGATCGACGGCAACATCGGTTCCAAGGTCACCATGAAGTACCCCTCCATCTACCTGGTCGGCGAGCACGCCAAGGGGGAGACCCTGTCGGTCGCTTTCGCCGGGGCCGGGCAGCATCAGGATGCCGGGGCCAAGATGATCCACATGGCGCCGTACACGCAATCGTCCATCGTGTCCAAATCCATTGCGCGCGGCGGCGGACGCACCGGATACCGCGGTGAGGTTCGCATTGCCGAGGGCGCGCATCACTCCGCCAACACCGTGCGCTGTGACGCGCTGCTGGTCGACACGATTTCTCGTTCCGACACCTACCCGACCACCGACATCCGCGAGGATGACGTGCAAATGGGTCACGAGGCGACAGTGTCTCGGGTCAGCGCTGAGCAATTATTCTATTTACAGAGCCGCGGAATGCCCGAGGACGAGGCAATGGCTATGATCGTTCGGGGGTTCATCGAGCCCATCGCGCGCGAATTGCCGATGGAGTACGCCCTCGAACTCAACAAGCTCATTGAAATGGGCATGGAAGGATCCGTAGGCTAAATGTCTGCTCCCGCTGGCACCGTCGCACTCGACGAAGCAACACCATCATCGACACCTGGCGCCGTTACCGGCGGCTCCGAGCCCGCGCAACACGGCTCGAAGGCGCACAGTGACGGCGGCTGGAGCCTCATTCCGGTACAGACTCGCTCCGAGCGGTTCACCTCCGCTGATCCCGGCGCATTTGCTGCGGTCACCGGGTTTGAACCGGCCTGGAAGTACAGCCCGGTAGCGAAGCTCCGACCACTGATCGACGGCGAGCTCGATGGCTCCGCAATCGAGCACACACTCGAGAAAAGCGACGAGATCACCGTTGAGTGGATTGGGCGGGCAGACGCTCGCGTCGCTTCCGCCGGGTTGCCAGAGGAGAAGGCATCCGCCAACGCCTGGTCGAGCTTCGATCAAGCGCTGGCCATCACCGTGAGCGGCGAAGAAGCACAGAGTCTCACCCTGGCGCGTTCGATGCTCGGCGGAGCACCGCGCGCGGCACACACCGTGATAACTGCTGCCAAGCACTCCTCTGCCACCATCACCTTCCTCAATACCGGGTCGGCGCGGCTGAGTGAGAACGTTGAGATCGTTCTGGAGGATGGCGCGCAGCTCACGGTCGTGAGCATCCAGCAATGGGCCGATGACGCCATCCACCTGGCCAGTCACTTCGCGCGAATCGGTCGTGATGCTCGTCTCAAGCACATTATTGTGTCGCTCGACGGGGCGATTATTCGGCTCAACACCTCCGTGCACCTCGACAGCGAGGGCGGGGATGTTGAGCTGTATGGCGCCTACTTCGTCAGCGCCGCGCAGCACATTGAGCAGCAGGTCTTTGTTGACCACGTGGCCGCCAATACCAAGTCTCGGGTTACCTATAAGGGCGCACTCCAAGGTCGCGACGCACGCTCGGTCTGGGTGGGCGACGTGCTCATCCGCCAGACTGCCGCTGGTACTGACAGCTACGAGCAAAACCGCAACCTACTGCTCACCGAGGGCGCCCGCGCCGACTCGATCCCGAACCTCGAAATCGAAACGGGAGACATCGCCGGCGCCGGTCATGCCAGTGCCTCGGGTCGCTTCGACGACGAGCAGTTATTTTACTTGCAGGCCCGCGGGATCAGCGAGCAGGAGGCGCGTCGACTCGTCGTTCGCGGCTTCCTCGCTGAAATCGTACAAAAAATCGGGGCCACTGAGTTGGAGTCACGCCTCGCCGAAGCCATTGAGGGTGCCCTCGTTCATGAGGGAGCACTGAAGTAATGACCCAGATCAAGATTTGCTCCGAGGGCGACATTGAATTAGGCGGGGCCGTTCGTGTTGTCGTTGACGGTGTGGCGATTGCGATGGTCCGTGATTCCGCCGGCACCATTCACGCTATCGGTGACACCTGCACGCACGGAGACATCTCCCTCGCCGAGGGCTTCGTCGAAGACGACACCCTCGAGTGCTGGGCCCATGGTTCGAAGTTTTCTCTCCTCACTGGCAAGCCCACCACCCTGCCGGCATACGAGCCGGTACCGGTTTACCCGGTAACCATCGTGGATGGAGAAGTTTTTATCGACTCCCTCCCCGTTCCGGTTGCCTAAGCTTCTCCACCTTTACCATCATTCACTTCCCAGAAAGAATCTTTCTATGTCAGTACTGGCCATTAGTGACCTTCACGTCAGCGTCGAAACCGACCAGGGAGTAAAAAAAATCCTGAAGGGCGTCGATCTCACCGTTAACGAGGGTGAAATTCACGCCATCATGGGCCCGAACGGCTCGGGGAAGTCGACCCTCGCGTACACGATCGCTGGTCACCCCAAGTACCACGTTGAGGGCGGTTCGGTGACCCTCGACGGGCGTGAAATGCTCGATCTCAGCGTCGACGAGCGCGCTCGCGCTGGTCTCTTTCTAGCCATGCAGTACCCGGTTGAGATCCCCGGTGTATCGGTCTCTAACTTTCTTCGAACCGCCAAGACCGCGCTCGACGGCGAGGCCCCGCCCCTGCGTGCCTGGATCAAAGAAATCCGCGAGTCGATGACGAGCCTGCGGATGGACAAAACCTTCGCCGAACGCAACGTCAACGAAGGCTTCTCCGGGGGAGAAAAAAAGCGTCATGAGATTTTGCAGCTCGAGCTTCTCAAGCCGCGCTTCGCAATTCTTGATGAAACCGACTCTGGGTTGGATGTCGATGCACTCAAGATCGTGTCCGAGGGCATCAACCGTGCCAAGGCCAACACCGGACTCGGGCTCCTGCTCATCACCCACTACACCCGCATCCTGCGCTACATCCGCCCCGATTTCGTGCACGTCTTCGTCGACGGTCGGGTTGCAGAAGAGGGCGGCCCGGAGCTCGCCGATCGCCTCGAGAACGAGGGTTACGATCGCTTTCTCGCCGACGCGTCGATAGCGTAGGTCGAGAACCATGGCTGTCGCACTGGCACCCGCGCTCTTCGATCAGGTTGAGGAGGCTCTAAAAGAGGTAATGGATCCCGAACTCGGGATCAATATTGTTGACCTCGGGCTGATCTACGACCTGACCTGGGATGACGAAAACAACGCGCTCATCATCAGCATGACCCTCACCTCAGCGGGGTGCCCGCTCACCGACGTGATCGAGGAGCAGACCGCTCAGGCGCTCGACGGTGTTGTTGAGCAATTCCGCATCAACTGGGTGTGGATGCCGCCGTGGGGGCCGGAAAAGATTTCCGACGACGGTCGCGACATGATGCGCGCCCTCGGGTTCTCCATCTAGTTCGCGCTCAACCTGAAAGCCCCGATCGCTGACCGGGGCTTTTTCATTGGCCTCTCGGGTGTCTGGCTCTTCGGATGTCCGTCTGCTCGGGTGTCTGGCTGTTCGGCCGTTTGGGCCCGGCACCGATGCCCCCCGGGTGGTGAGCTTCGGAACCGTTCTGGCCGCCAAGTAGACTGATCTCTGACCCCTCATACATTTGCCGATCTCGCGTGACCGCGCGCTGGTAGATCGCCGCTAGTCAAATTGGATATTTTCTGTGCTTTCAGTGCACGAGCTCGAACTCCGTGTCGGAGCCCGTACCCTCATGGAGGGCGTTACCTTCCGCGTCGACCGCGGCGACAAAATCGGTCTCGTGGGTCGCAACGGTGCCGGAAAGACCACCCTCACCAAGGTTCTGGCGGGCGAAAGCATGCCCACCGGTGGCCGGATTGAGAAATCCGGCGAGGTGGGCTACCTCCCTCAGGATCCGCGCTCCGGTAACGCCGAGGACCTCGCACGCACTCGTATCCTCGACGCCCGTGGGCTCGGCCAGCTGCTGCTCGGCATGGAAGCCGCAGCCATCGACATGGGCAGTCCGGATACCGCGACGAGCGCAAAGGCCATGAGCAAGTACGGCAGCCTGCAGGATCGTTTCCTGTCACTCGGCGGGTACGCCGCAGAGGCCGAAGCCGCGTCCATCGCCAGTAACCTCAGCCTGCCCGACCGCATTCTCGAGCAACCACTGTCGACGCTCTCCGGCGGTCAGCGTCGCCGTATCGAGCTCGCCCGCATTCTGTTTTCCGGTGCCGACACCATGCTGCTCGATGAGCCCACTAACCACCTTGACGCCGACTCGGTGGTGTGGTTGCGTGATTACCTCAAGGCATTCCAAGGTGGCTTGATCGTGATCAGCCACGATATTGAATTGGTCGAAGAGACTGTCAACCGGGTGTTCTACCTCGATGCCAACCGTACGGTTATCGACGTCTACAACATGAACTGGAAGAACTACCAAAAGCAGCGCGCCGCCGACGAGGAACGTCGCAAAAAAGAGCGCGTAAACGTGGAGAAGAAGGCCTCGGTTTTGCAGCTGCAGGCCGCTAAGTTTGGCGCGAAGGCGAGCAAGGCTGCATCCGCTCATCAGATGGTGCGTCGCGCCGAGAAGATGCTGGCGGGACTCGACGAGGTTCGCAGCGTCGACCGGGTCGCCAAGCTGCGCTTTCCCGAGCCGGTGGCCTGTGGGCGTACACCGCTCATGGCCACCAACCTCAGCAAGAGCTACGGCTCGTTGGAGATCTTTGCCGCCGTAGACCTAGCGATCGACCGTGGTTCTAAAGTGGTGATTCTCGGATTCAACGGTGCGGGAAAAACCACACTGCTTCGGATGCTGGCTGGTGTCGATAAGCCAGATACCGGGCAAATTGAGCCCGGCCACGGTCTGCGCATCGGCTACTACGCGCAGGAACATGAGACCATCGATGTGAAGCGCAGTGTGCTGGAGAACATGGTGTCGTCGTCACCGTCGATCACCGAGGTGGAGGCTCGGCGCGTGCTCGGTTCGTTTCTGTTCACCGGGGATGACTCCCATAAGGCGGCTGGTGTGCTCTCCGGTGGGGAAAAAACCAGACTCGCCCTTGCCATGATCGTGGTTTCCGGCGCCAACGTTTTGCTGCTCGATGAGCCCACCAACAACCTCGACCCGGCCAGCCGGCTCGAGATTCTTGATGCGCTGGCGAACTACTCCGGCGCCGTGGTTTTGGTGAGCCACGACGAGGGTGCTGTTGAGGCACTCAACCCGGAACGCGTGCTGATCTTGCCTGACGGCGTCGAGGATTTCTGGAATCGCGACTACGCGGATCTGATCAGCCTCGCCTAGCCGTGGGTGCCAGCCGGGGAGCCGAAGCTGGGGTTGCCACCGCAATCGGTTGCGCTCGCGCCAAACTCAGGCTGTGCTACTTGCGTGCCTCGTTCTGACCCGCTCAGCGGGTGAGTTCGGGTTCGCTCCGGTCGAGAATGGCGTCCTCAGTGTCGTTGTCGGAGGGCTCTCGTTTCGAGCGCTCGGCGCGTCGCCGAGCGCGTTCCTCAGCCCGTTCGCGCTCCTCCGGGTCTTCGGCGTTGACAGCGCGGTACTCCTGTCGCAGAGCCCAGCCAAGCCCAATGAAGCTCAAGAGCGCAAAGACGTACCACTGCAGGGCGTAGGAGAGGTGCGGCCCTTCGTCGCGAATCGGCCGTAGCGAGGGCGCGGGATGCACCGACGCCGTCACTGATTCGGAGGCCAACAGGCCATAGGCTCCGGTGTAACTCGGCAACTCCACCAGCGACTCAAGTTGCGGGAGGTTGATTGTCGGAATCTGGCCGGAACCGGTAACGGTGCGCCGCCCGTTGAGGAGAGGTTCTCCCGCTTTGAGCCGGGCGACGACGGAAACGTCGCCGCGAGGGGCTTCCGGTACAAGGTCGGGCGCATCTTGGCGTGAACCCACTGAAACCCAGCCGCGGTCAACGATGAAGACCGTTCCCGAGCTCAGAAGCAAGGGAGTGAGAATTTCGAACCCGGGCCGCCCGTTGTAGGGGCGGTTTCGAACCAGCTGCTGTTTGTCGGGGAGGTAGCGTCCGGTGAGCGTAACCGGAAGCCACCGTTGACTCACCGCGAAGCTCGAGAGCCGGGGAAGAGCGGTCTGCACCGCAACTGGCGCTGAGTCGTAATTTGCGTCAATGCGGGCAATTTCGGCTTGAGCCTGGGCACGCCGATCAAATTGCCATTGACCCAGAAGGCTGCAGACCACCGCGAAGACGATCGTGAGGCCGAGGTAGCCGGCCCAACGTTTGCTCACCGCGAAGCGCCATCCGTTCACGAGCTGCCCACCTGTTCAATCGATTCCCCGATCCCGGTAACAACCACCGGAAAATCGCGGGTCTCGAGATAGTCTCGCAGAAACTCACGATGCTCTGAGCACGCTAGCCACACCTTCACCCGATCAATGGAGTGGATGCGGGGATTTCGCCAGTTCACCCGCCAGATCGCAACCGACTCGCACGACGCACGAGAGCATCTTGGGCCAGAGGGTAACTCTTCCACGATGATCACGAGCTCCCCTTTATGCTGGGCTCGAGTGAGCCGCTAAAACTAGCTGTTTGAGGACCCAACCCGCACGAGCCCGCCGGGGCGAACAACGGTACCCGCCGGCTGATGCCCCACATTAGCCAGAACCACGGCGAAGTACGGCAACACGATGGCGCCAATGGCGAAGACGGCGAGCCACCAGCCGTGAACGATGAAGCAGAGGGCTATGCATACCAGTCGCACTCCCATGGCGATGCAGTACTTAACCATGCGATCGTGACGGTCTTCTTGGGGCGACTTCGGGAGGGCGGTAATTGACGAGACGACTTGCTGCTTAGCCATAAATGCACTGTTTCCGGGGAGTAGATGGTGCCTTCTAGTGACCTAATTCTACGTCTACACTGGGGAGAGTTTGCCGTGAAGCGTTGAGCCTTCGCTGCAGGAAGGCTTCACGTGACCATCGCTAGAACCGTACTCATCACCGGCGGTAACCGGGGTATTGGCTTTGCCATTGCTCAGGAATTCGTGGCCCTCGGACACCGTGTGGCCGTAACATCGCGATCGGGAGCTGGTCCCGAAGGATCGCTTACGGTTTTGGCTGATGTCACGGATGTCGCATCGATCGATGCCGCATTCACCGCGGTTGAGGCCGAGCTCGGCCCGATCGAGGTGGTGGTCGCAAATGCCGGCATCACCAAAGACACACTGCTGCTTCGGATGACCGAGGATGATTTCACGAGTGTTGTCGACACCAACTTGTCGGGCGCTTTTCGGGTCATCAAACGTGCGTCGAAGGGCATGCTCAAGGCGCGCTTTGGTCGCGTTATCTTAGTTTCCAGCGTGGTGGGTCTCTACGGCTCGGCCGGTCAGGTGAATTACGCGGCGTCGAAAAGCGGCCTGATTGGTCTCGCTCGTTCAGTGACCCGCGAGTTGGGTTCTCGCGGCATCACCGCAAACGTCGTGGCTCCCGGCTTCATCGAAACCGACATGACCGCAGAGCTCGCCGACGCTCAGCAGTCCGACTACCGCAAGGCAATTCCGGCAGGGCGGTTTGGTAGCGCGACCGAGGTCGCGCGCGTGGTCACCTGGCTAGCCAGCGATGATGCCGGATACATCTCGGGTGCTGTCATCCCGGTGGATGGCGGCCTCGGGATGGGCCACTAGCGCGCGATAGCGCTCGGAAGCACGGGCTTAGGAGCGGCGAATCCCGAGTAACGGAAGTAGTTGCCCGAGATCACGGACATCCATAATAAGATCCGCACGGTCGCGCACCGGTGCCTTGGCATCGAAGGCCACCGACAGTCCGGTAATCGCCATCATCTCGAGATCATTGGCGCCGTCGCCGACCGCAACGGTCTGGCTCAGGGGCACACAGCAATCCGAGGCCCACTCGCGAAGGGTCGCTGCCTTAGCCTGGGCATCAATGATTGGTCCGCTGAGGCCGCCGGTGAGTCGTCCGTCTTCGACCTCGAGTCGATTGGCCCGCGCGTAGTCCAGACCGAGTTCGGCGGCGAGCGGATCGAGAAGTTCATGAAAGCCACCGGAGACCGCGCCGATGCGCCCGCCCGCCGCATGGATGCCAGCAATGAGTTCAACAACTCCCGTGGTGACAGCGAGGGTTTTTCCCACTTCGGCAAACACCGAGACTGGTAAGCCGGCCAATGTCGCCGCCCTAGCGCGCAAGCTGAGTTCAAAATCAAGCTCACCGTTCATTGCTCGAAGGGTGATCTCCTCGACCTCCGCCAGGGAGCCGGCCTTGGCTGCGAGAAGTTCAATCACCTCGTCTTCAATGAGGGTGGAATCAACGTCGAGAACTGCCAGAAACTGTGCCATGACCCGCGAATACCCCTGATTGTCACCGGACCCCCGCGGCTGCGACTTTCCTTGGGCGGTGATGCTCAGGAGTGCTGCCATGGGTAACGGCAAAGACTAAACGACGCGGACTCCCTTGCCCACGACGGTGATTCCGGTTTCGGTGACGGTAAAACCACGAGCCCGATCGGCATCCGCATCCACCCCGACGGTCGCGCCAGCTTCGACAACGACTTCCTTATCCAGAATAGCCCGCCGCACGATGGCGTTCGGGCCGATGTGTACGCGATCAAAGATGATGGAATCGATCACCTGCGCCCCACCCTCGATCGTGGCCCACGGCCCCAATACGCTCCGCTCGACGTGAGCTCCGGAGAGTAACGACCCGAGAGAAACAATGGAGTCGGTGGTGGTGCCGAGGTTTCCGTTGGAATCCCTCACAAATTTTGCCGGCGGCGAGTTGCGTTGCTGGCTGAAAATGGGCCAATCGGTGTTGTACAGATTGAAAATTGGCAGTGCTGAGATGAGATCTTGGTGCGCATCGAAAAAGGATTCGATGGTTCCCACGTCCCGCCAGTAGTAACGGTCTCGATCGGTTGCCCCGGGAACGTCGTTGCGATTCAGATCGTAAACAGCCGCGTCATTGCGGGAGACGAACCAGGGAACGATGTCGCCGCCCATGTCGTGCGCGGAATCTTCGTTCTCCCCGTCGCGAATGACCGCATCCATCAGGACATCGGCGTTGAACACATAGTTGCCCATCGAGGCCAGCACTTCGGTGGGGGAGTCCGCCAATCCCTCTGGATTTTCGGGCTTCTCGAGAAAGGCCCGAATCCGTGTCGGGTCATCCGGCTGAACATCAATGACGCCGAATTGGTTCGCCAGTGAGATGGGCTGCCGGATGGCCGCTACCGTGACTCCGGCGCCGGATTCTATGTGAGCTTCAATCATCTGAGAGAAGTCCATGCGGTAGACGTGATCCGCCCCGACAACGACAACGATGTCGGGTTTCTCGTCGCGCAGAAGGTTGAGGCTCTGCAGAATCGCGTCAGCGGAACCGGCAAACCAGCGCTTACCCAGGCGCTGCTGGGCCGGAACGGATGCGACATAGGAATTGGTCAACCCGGAGAGCCTCCAGGTTTGAGAAACGTGGCGGTCGAGACTGTGTGACTTGTACTGAGTCAACACCACGATTTGCCGGAGCCCCGAGTTCAATAAATTCGAGAGCGCGAAGTCAATGAGGCGATAGTTGCCCGCGAAGGGAACCCCCGGTTTGGCGCGGTCGGCAGTGAGCGGCATCAGCCGTTTACCCTCCCCGCCAGCGAGGACGATGCCGAAGATCTTCTTTGATGCTGGTGCCATGGGCTAACAGTAGGGGTATGTGCCGGGGTGTACTAGCGTTCGGGGGGTGAGAGTCGACCTAATTACACGCGAATACCCACCGGAGGTTTACGGCGGAGCGGGAGTGCACGTCACCGAGCTCGTTCGAGCCCTGAAACCGGTAACCGACGTGCTGGTGCGCTGTTTTGGCGAACCTCGCACCGAGGCCGGGGTATACGCCTATCCGGTGCCGGCAGAGCTCGCTGGCGCTAATCCTGCCCTCACCACATTGGGGGTTGATTTACAGATAGCGCAGGCGGTTGCCGGAGCCGACGTGGTGCACTCGCACACCTGGTATGCGAACGGGGCCGGGCACCTTGCTTCCCTGCTGCACGGGATTCCGCACGTTGTTACCGCGCACAGTCTGGAACCGATGCGGCCGTGGAAGGCAGAGCAGCTCGGCGGCGGCTATCGCGTCTCCAGCTGGATCGAGCGCACGGCTTTTGAAAACGCGGATGCCGTGATCGCCGTAAGCCGAGGAATGCGTTCGGATATTCTGCGCGCGTACCCCTCGCTCAACGAGGATCGCGTCTCCGTCGTTTATAACGGCATCGATCTTCAGCAGTGGAAGCCAGTTCAGGATCACGACTTGGTGCGCCGACTAGGAATCGATCCAGACCGCCCCTCGGTCGTCTTCGTTGGACGCATCACCCGGCAGAAGGGCTTGCCGTATTTGTTGCGTGCGGCCAAACAGCTACCCAAAGATGTTCAGTTTGTGTTGTGCGCAGGCGCTCCCGATACTCCGGAGATTCTCGCCGAGGTGCAGGCAGGAGTCGCCGAACTCGCGGCATCCCGCTCCGGGGTCGTATGGATTGACCGGCTGCTGAGCCAGCACGAATTGTCAGCCGTGTTGAGTGTTGCCACCACTTTTGTGTGTCCCTCGGTGTACGAACCCCTCGGAATCGTCAACCTCGAGGCGATGGCCTGTGGCGTTGCGGTCGTGGGAACGGCCACCGGCGGAATTCCGGAGGTCGTCGACGATGGGGTTACCGGTCGGCTGGTTCCGATCGAGCAATTGCAAGACGGTACCGGAACCCCCATCGATCCCGATCGTTTTGTGCGTGACCTCGCCGCGACTCTGATCGAAGTAGTCAGCGATCCCGACACTGCCAAACGGTACGGAGCAGCGGGTCGAGATCGAGCCGAAATGGAGTTCGGCTGGGAACGAATTGCGAGGCAAACTCAGGCAATTTACGACTCGCTTACTTGAGCTGTCGCGCTGCGGGAGCGGGATGCGGAGGTGCCCTAGGGTGGAGATATGGCCCGTGTTCTTCAGCTCTCAGATGTCTCGGTCGTTCGCGGCGGTACCCCGATTCTCGACTCCGTCTCCTGGACGGTCAATGACGACGAGCGCTGGGTGATTCTGGGGCCGAACGGTGCCGGAAAAACTACCCTGCTGCAGGTCGCCGCCGCTTTTCTTCACCCGACGTCGGGCACGGCGCATGTGCTCGATGACACCCTCGGACGAAGCGACCTTTTTGAGTTACGCCCGCGGATTGGGTTTGCCTCGAGCGCTCTCGCCCGCAAAATTCCGGGGGAGGAGACGGTACTGAACGTTGTACTCACGGCCGCCTACGCCGTTACTGGTCGCTGGAATGAAAGCTACGAGGATGTCGACGTTCGCCGCGCTCAGCGTGTGCTTGCCGAATGGAAGCTCGGCGATTTCGCCAGTCGCCGCTTCGGCGAACTCAGTGACGGCGAGCAGAAGCGGGTACAGATTGCCCGTTCGGTAATGACAGATCCTGAGCTGCTCCTGCTGGATGAACCGGCCGCGAGCCTCGATCTCGGAGCGCGGGAGGAGCTGCTGCAAATCCTCGGCGGATATGCTAGCGCGCCCCAGGCTCCCGCAATCGTTATGGTGACGCATCACGTGGAAGAAATTGCCGTCGGGTTCAGTCACGCATTGGTGATGAAGGCCGGAAAAGTTTTTGCCTCCGGTCCCATCGCCGAGGTAATCACGGGTGAGGTTCTGAGCCCCGCATTTGATCTTCCCCTCATCGTAGAGGAGCGCGATCGTCGGTTTGTGGCTCGCGCAGCCTGACGCCCGCCCTTGTCATCTGGTAACATCGGGGGTTGGCCCACTGGGCTCAGGTTTTAACGCTGTAGATCCATCCCATTCACAATCCAAGGAATCTCATGAAGTCTGACATCCACCCCACATATGCCGCCGTTGTCTTTCGTGATCTGGCGTCGGGTGCGACCTTCCTGACTCGCTCGACGGTGAGCAGCGCGAAGACCATCGACTGGGAAGACGGCAACACCTACCCGGTGATCGACGTAGAAATCTCCTCCGAATCTCACCCGTTCTACACGGGCAAGCAGCGCATCCTCGACTCCGCTGGCCGCGTTGAGAAGTTCAACACGCGTTACAAGGGTTTCGGAGCCTAAGCGCCCTGTACGAAAATACGTTTACAACCACGCACTCTGCACGACCCAGGGCGGCTCGACCACATTCACGTGGGCGGGCCGCTTTTTGGCGCATCGGGAACGTTGCTCAGTCCGGTCGCCTAGGTACCTTGCTTAGGCCGTTCGCTCTGGCCGTTCGCTCTGGCCGATTGCTTAGACTCGTCATTCTGGCGAGACGCTTAGACGAGCCGTTCTGGCTGGTCGTTTAGACGAGCCGGTCTAGCAAGCCGTTTAGACGAGCCGCTCTGGCCAGTCGCCGAACGAGGTGAACGTCGGGTCTTTGGTGCGCCGCATGTACTCCTGAAAGTTCGCAGCCTGATCGGCGCACCAGTCTGCCTGGCGGGTTTGTAAGACCGTGAGGTCTGTGCCGAGCTCAGTGGCGAATTTGCGCGCGATCGCCTGCCCCACCCGGCCCGCTGCCACGGCATCCGCGGTGGCGTTGTGGGCATCCGAAAGTTCAACGCCATAAAATTCGGCAGCGCTTTCGAGGGTGCGCTTGCCCTTGCGATACTTGTCCATCGCCCGGTCGATGACCAGCGGATCGATGATCGGTGTGGGAGATTCGAGGGGGATGACGCCGTGCCGACGAGCTTCCCGATTGAGCAGGGTGAGATCGTACGGGGCGTTGTAGATTGTGATCGGTATCCCCTGCGCCATGAGCGAGCGCAAGACGGCAACGATCTCGGCGACCACCTCCACCGCCGGTCGGCCGGCGGAACGGGCATGGGCGGTGGTGATGCCGTGAACGGCGGTGGCCTGATCGGGGATTTCTACCCCGGGGTCGGCAAGCCAGGCAACGCCCTTGGCATTACCCGCGGTGTCAATGACCCCAACGTAGGCTGAAACGATGCGACTGGTTTCAACGTCGATGCCCGTCGTCTCAAGGTCGAACACACCGAGGGTTTCATACCAGGATTCAGTCACACCCTTACCCTAGGGCCGACCACCGACACCGCTGGGTGTGCCGAGGTGCAGCCAATAGAAACTCTGGGTGCCCAGGGTTACGGTGAGTACGCCCTCTTCTGACACGGTGGGGAATTCTGCGCCGCCGAAAAGATCCCAGGTCGACGAGCCAGCGAAGTCGGCCAGATCGATCGTGGCCGAAACCGGGTTGTGGGCGAAGCTGAACACGCAGAGCACGTTTTCGGGCGAGTCACCGAATTGGGTACCCGATCCCGCGTAACTGCGTACAAAGGCGAGCACTGACTCGTGTGAGGTGGGCAGAACGGTGATCTCCCCGAGGCCAAAGGTGGGATGCGCCTTTCGCACGTGAATAACATTGCGAACCCAGTGCAGCAGTGAGCGTGACTGTGCGAGCTGGGACTCCACATTGATGAGGTTGTAGTGATAAACCAACGACTGTACGACGGGGAGAAAGAGCTTGCCCGGGTCGGCGGTGGAGAAGCCGGCATTGCGGTCGGGGGTCCACTGCATCGGGGTGCGCGAGCTGTCTCGGTCCGGCAGCCAGATGTTGTCTCCCATACCAATTTCATCGCCGTAGTACAAAAACGGGCTTCCGGGAAGCGAAAACAGCAAAGCATGCACCAATTCGAGTTCGGCGCGGGAGTTGTCGAGCAGTGGGGCGAGGCGCCGTCGGATACCGATATTTGATCGCATCCGCGGGTCATAGGCGTACCAGCCATACATGGCCTGGCGGTATTCCTCGGAGACCATCTCGAGGGTCAGTTCGTCGTGGTTGCGCAAGAACACGCCCCACCCGGCGCCCTTCGGAATGTCCAGGGTTTCCGAGAGCACCGAAATCAGTTCGCCAGCGTGCTGGGAGCGCAGTGCATAAAAAATGCGAGGCATAACCGGAAAGTCGAACGCCATGTGGCACTCGGGCTCCTCGTCGGTACCAAAGAAGGCGGCTACTTCACGCGGCCACTGATTCGCCTCCGCGATGAGAATGCGCCCCGGGTAGTTGCGATCCACCATCTCGCGCAACTCTTTGATGAAGTCGTGGGTTTCTGGCTCGCCCTCACCGTTACCGGCCTCAGACTCGAAGAGGTAGGGAATGGCATCGAGCCGGATGCCGTCGACGCCGAGATCCATCCAGTAGCGCACGGTATCGAACACCGCCTCACGCACCCCAGCATTCTCGAAATTGAGATCGGGCTGGTGAGAGAAAAAGCGGTGAAAAAAGAACTGCCGGCGCACCGAATCGAAGGTCCAGTTCGACTCTTCGGTGTCGACAAAAATGATTCGGATGTTGGCATACTCTTCGTCGTTGTCGCGCCAGACGTAATAGTCGCCGAAGGGCCCGGTGGGATCGGAACGGGATTGCTGGAACCAGTCGTGCTGATCGGAGGTGTGATTGAGCGGGTAGTCGATAACAATGCGCATGTTTCGCTCGTGCGCCTTGGTGACCAGATCTTTAAACTCGTCGAGCGTGCCGAACTCGGGCAGGATCGAACGAAAATCGGACACATCGTAGCCACCGTCTTTGAGCGGCGAGTTGTAGAAAGGAGGCAGCCACAGGGCGTCGATACCGAGCCATTGCAGATAGTCCAGTTTGCCGATCAGGCCCTGCAGATCGCCGGCACCGTCGCCGTTGCTGTCGACGAAGGAACGAACCATAACTTCGTAAAACACCGAGCGGCGATACCACTGCGGGTCGAGGGTGAGTCCGGGCAATTGGATGGGGGCGGTGAAGCTCACAGAGGTCCTTTCGACCGTACGGTCAGCTCGAGAAGGGGGGTGCTCCTGAGTCTAAGAGAACCACCGGTGGATCCAAGGGTTGCCTATGCTGGGGCGTGATGACAATCGAATCGCCCTACGCCGCTCAACTCGCTGCGATCCCGGTACGGGTTCGAAATCTCACGGTACAGGGCGACGGAATCCGTTACGGAAACACCCGCTACTGGGACTACGGAGACGCAGATGCCGCGACCACCGTTGTGCTGGTGCACGGGTTTCGGGGCGACCACCACGGGATTGAGCCTATTGTTGCTCAGCTGCCCGGCATCCGATTTATCAGCCCCGACCTGCCGGGATTCGGCGAATCAGACCCGTTTGAGTCGCAGTCACACTCGGTGGAGAGCTATCGCCGGTGGCTCACCGCGTTTGTTTCGCAGCTGGGGTTGAGCGGCAGTGCGTCGATACTGGGCCACTCCTTTGGATCAATCCTCGTGGCAAGCGCCGTGGCCAACGGGCTGGAAACTAATGCTGTGATCCTGGTGAATCCGATCGCGATTTCCGGGTTGAAGGGTCCGAACCGGATTGGAACGGCGATTACGGTGGGGTACTACTGGTTGGCAGGTCATCTGCCGGTGACGATCGGCACCCGACTGCTCAACAGCCCCACAATCGTGCGGGCGATGAGCGAATTTTTGGTGAAATCTAAGCGGCCGAAGCTTCGTCGCTGGATTCACGAAGAGCACGCCCGCTACTTCAGCGCTTTTGCCAGTCGCACTAGCGTGGTGGAGGGCTTTCACGCGACCGTCAGTACCGACGTGAGCGCTTTCGCCGCCCGCATCACCGCACCAACACTGCTGATTGCCGCACGCCTCGACGACATCACACCGGTGGCCGCGCAAAGTGACCTGCAGCGGCTTTTCCCGCAGGCGTCGCTCGTGGTGCTCGATGACGTGGGCCACCTCATCCACTATGAGGTTCCGCAGCTCGCGGCCGAGGCCATCACCGCGTTTCTGGCGGGTCTTCCCCGTGGGCCGAGACCCGGCGCATAGCGCTGAGGCGTGGGCCTAGACCCGGCGCATAGCGCTGAGGCGTGGGCCTAGACCCGGCGCATAGCGCTGAGGTTTGGCGCAGAGCGGCGCAGTACACCTGATATGTAGATACTTTTGTCAAGCAGGCAGGGTGAAAGCGGCGTCTGGGATGATCGTTCCTGGGCGCCGCTTCTGCTGGTCAGCGGGGCCGGTGGTGTCGAACGTGTCGTTGTCGATGTTCACGGTCAGGCTGATATGCGCGGGTTGGTTACCGCAGGGCGAAGTGTTCGAGCTGGAGAGGTGCCGCGGGTCTAGAAATCGAGCGTCGCGTTGGCCGAGGCTGTCGCGGCTCATAGGTGTATAGCGGGTCA
>JACMPQ010000038.1 GCA_014377425.1 Microbacteriaceae bacterium
ACGGCAACGGCAACGGCAACGGCAACGGCAACGGCAACGGCGGGTCAGAGTTTTGGGCCGAGACTGGCGGCGTGCGTATCGATTCCAGTCGAGGAACTCTTTAGCTCAATCAGGATCGTGTGGGTGGGCGTTGACCCGGTGTTGGTTCCGGCGTGCCGCTGCTCGGGTAACCACACCGCCTGACCCGCTGACAACTTCACGTCTCGGTGCTGGTCGCCCAATCTGAGTCGGCGCTCAAAGTCGCTGAGGGTGACCATCACGCTATTCGGATGGTGGTGGGGGGTGGTTTCGGTACCCGGAGTGTCCCGGTATTCGAGAACCCGCACAAACTCGTTCTCCCACAGGGTGCTGTAGTGGTCGGGGTTAGAGACGGTGGGATCGTCGCTATCTGAGGACGTGGTCATAGCCTCGACGCTACGTCGCGAACCGCTCCCTGTTCAAGGATTGCTTTTGCGACTTCCGGAGTGAATTCAGTACTGGGTTCGCGATTGCAGCGCGAGCCAGGCGTTGAAGGGCTCCGGCGCGTTGTCCGGCCGCACGCTGTCTACCGGCAGTGCCCAGGTGCTGCGATCGCGGCTGAAGAGTTCGTAAAATTCCCGGTCGTCGAAGCCACCGCGGGCGGCGTCGTGGCGATCGGCAGCGAAGACGACGCGGTTGACTCGCGCCCAGAGGGACGCCGAGAGACAGAGCGGGCATGGTTCGCAGGAGGTGTAGAGGGTCGCGCCGGCGAGGGAGAAGTCGCCGACGGCTTGGCAGGCGGCCCGGATGGCGACCACCTCAGCATGGGCGGTGGGGTCGAGCTGCGCGGTGACGCGGTTCTGGCCTTCGGCTAAAGCTACGCCGTCGCGCACGATCACCGCGCCGAACGGTCCTCCGCCGTTGGCGACGTTGAGGGTGGCCAGGTCAATCGCTCGGGCGAGCCAGGCGGCGTCCGTGCTTGCTAGGGTGTCGATGCTGGCTCGGCTGTCGGTGCTGGCCACAGCTTCGGGGAGCAGCGAGGAATCGGTCATGTTGTAATCCTCCCGTACGTTTGCTGAGTGGCAGCAGGGTCGAACGGACGGTGGGCGGGCCGGTGGACGGGCCCGGTCGTGTGTGTGAGCGGCTTCGCGCTCGCGCCGGTGCGTGCCACCACGATCTCGGCGAGGATCGCGACGGCAGTTTCGGCCGGAGAACTCGCCCCGATATCGAGGCCGATCGGCGAATGCATCCGGCTGATTGCTTCGTCGCTTACCCCGCGCACCCGAAGCACCGCAACGCGCTCCTCGTGGGTGCGGCGGGAGCCCATCGCACCGACAAACGCGACCGGCAGAGCGAGGGCCTGTTCTAGAACATCGTTATCAAAGCGGGCGTCGTGGCTGAGCACGCAAATCACCGTACGGGAGTCGGTTTCGGCTTGAGGGAGGTAGCTGGCGGGCCAGGCCACCACGAGTTCGGCGCCCGGAAAGCGCGCAGGGGTGGCAAAGAGGGCGCGCGGGTCGCAGACGGTAACCCGATAGCCGAGGGCTTGGGCCGCGAGGCTGAGGGCGGCGGAGTAATCCATCGCGCCGAAGATGATCAGGCGGGGCGGCACCGCGAAGACTTCGAAAAAGACCTCGAGCGGTTCGTCGTCGCAGTTGAGCAGCGTCGTGCCGCTGACACCGCGGCTACGGTGCGCCTCAAGCTCGGCGGCAAGCCGCGTCTCGCGACCGTCCGGGTCTCCGCTGAGCACGCTGAAACGCGAAGCCTCGACGCCTGCCGCCGCGTTTTTCCACTCTTCGACGACCGGATGCCCACTGCCGACACGTTCCACCTGAACGCGGAGTCGTCCGCCGCAGCTGAGCCCCACGCTGAACGCGCTAACTGAATCGAAGCCGTACTCCGCCGTGCGCGCGACGCCATCGGCCAACACGAGGGAACAGGTTTCCACCACGGCTCCCTCCACACAGCCGCCGGCGATGCTCGCAATCACCGCGCTGCCGTCGAAGGCCATCGAGGTGCCGACCGTGCGCGGCGCGCTGCCGTCGACCGCGACGACGGTGGCCACCGCAATCCTGCCCGAGGCCGCAATAGCTTCGAGCAATTGCGCGGCGATCTCAAACATCCGTGGTTCCTTTCGCCAGCATTCGCCATAGACGGTCGCGCGACATCGGCAACTCGAATGGCCGCACCCCGATGGCATCCCGAATCGCGTTCGCCAACGCCGCCGCTACCGGGTTGTAGGGCGCCTCGCTCATCGATTTTGCGCCGAGCGGACCGAGAGCGTCATGGGTCTCGGCAAAAAACACCTCGGTGACCGGCAGGTCGGCCATCTGCGGCACGTGATAGTTACGAAACGTAGTGGTCGTTACCCGGCCCTCGCCGTCGAGAATCAGCTCCTCGAATAGTGCGGTGCCGATGGCCTGAGCGGTGCCGCCCTCGATTTGTCCGCGCAATTGCTCGGGGTTGAGTACGGTGCCGGCATCCGCCGCCTGAATCGATTGCAGGATCTGCACCTCGCCGGTGGCCCGGTCAACCGCCACCCGAAACGCGTGTACGTTAAACGCGACCGAACGGGGTGTGCCGTTGTGGCTGCCGTCGGCTATGAGTGCACCGGATGCCACGAGCTCAGCGGCCGTGGTCACCCGGGTTCCGCGCCGCACGCCGTGCGCGACCAGGTGTCCCGCGTCGGTGCTGGCCGGGTCGAAATCGGGAGCGGAAGGGGTGCCGGCCAGAGCATCCGGTAGCGAAGCACCGGGGGGTGCATCAGCCAGCGACGCATCCGGCAACGATTCATCCGGCAACGATGCAGCTGTCAACTCCGCAGCACGCGCCAGCATCGCTCCCGCAAGCTTTCCCGCTGCCGCGTACAGCGCTTTTCCGGCCACCACCACCCCGGCCGAGCCGAACGCGCCGGTGTCGTAGCGCGTGACATCCGTGTCCGATTGGCGCACTTTGATTCGATCCACGGTGGTGTTGAGTCGGGTGGCCACAAGCTGGGTGTGCACGGTGGTGCTGCCGCTGCCAAAATCCGCCGTGCCGACCGAGATTTCATAGTCGCCGGATGCCAGCAGCTCAACGGTCGTGTCGGCAAAGTGTCCGCGTGGGGGCAGGGTCGCGATCATCGCGAGCGCCATGCCGGTGCCCTCCGCCCAGCTCGGCTCGGCAGGTACCGGAGTCGAAAAGGGGCGGGCGAGGGCGGACTGAGCCAGGTCGAGGCACTGGTCGAGACCGTAGCTGCCATAGAGCAGGTCGCTGGTTTCCTCGGCATCGGTGGTGATCATCGGATCCCCAGGAACGATGACGTTCTTGCGGCGCAACTCGAACGGGTCGATGTCGAGCGTTCGGGCCAAATCATCCATTGCCGACTCGATCGCGAAGATCACCTGACCGAGACCGTAGCCGCGAAACGCACCCGAGGGCAGGTTGTTGGTGTAGACCGCCTCGGCATCCACCCGTTTGTTGGCGCAGCGGTAGACGCTGATCGACTCGTTGACGCTGTGAAACATCACCCCGATGCCGTGGTTGCCGTAGGCGCCGGTGTCGCTGAGCTCGTCGACGTGCATCGCCGTGAGGGTGCCGTCGCTGAGAGCACCGAGCGTCACCGTGATGCGCATCGGATGCCGCGGCGGAGCGATCGTAAACTCGTCCTCCCGGGTGAACTCGTACTGCACGGCTTTGCCGGTTTTCAGTACCGCGAGGGTCACCAGATCCTCGGTGAGCAGCTCCTGTTTTCCGCCGAAGCCGCCGCCGACCCGCGCGGTGAACACCCGTACGGTTTCCGGCGCGAGGCCGAAGATGTGGCAGAGCTCATCCCGCACCAGAAACGGCACCTGACTGGAGGTGCGCAGCACGAGCCGGCCAGCGGCGTCGAGCCACCCGCGGGTGGAGTGGGTTTCGAGGGCCGCGTGGTTGATGCGCTGCGTCTGCCAGGTGCCGGTGACCACGGCGTCGGCCACGGCGAGCGCTGCGGCAACGTCGCCCATTTCGCCGTGGAGCTGGGCCAACACGTTGCGTTCCGGTGCGGCGATGCGCGATTCGGCGCCCTTGTTGGGGTGCACCAGCGGTGCGCCGGGGGAGCGGGCGGCATCCGGGTCAAACACCGCAGGAATCAGCTCGTACTCGACCACGATCGCATCCCGAGCGCGCCGGGCAATGGCGATGCTGTCGGCAACGATGGCGGCCACCCGCTGGCCGCGAAAGCGCAGCACAGCATCGAGCACGAGCGTGTCGTCGGGATCGTCGGTGCGATCCTCGTGGCGGCCGGTAGAGAACAGGGTGGCGGGGGAGTCGAAGTGGGTGAGCACCGCCCGCACGCCGGCAATGGCTTCCGCGGCGGTCGTATCAATAGAACGAATTCGGGCGTGCGCGTGCGGGCTGCCGAGCACCGCGAGGTGCAACAGGCCGGTGGTGCGAAAGTCGAGGGTGTACGGCTCCTGGCCGGTGGCGATTCGCATTCCGGCGGGTGCGGCCACCGAACGTCCGGCGGCGTCACCCACGGGCGCGATCTCGGTATTACTCACCCCACAAATGGCATCGTGAATCGAGCGGTAGCCGGTGCAGCGACACAGGTTGTTTTTGAGCAGGCGCGGGGTGTCGACATCCGCTGACTCTGGCAGGGTACTTGCCGTCACGATTAGACCGGCGGTGCAAAAGCCGCACTGGTAACCGGCGGCGTCAACGAAACTTTGCTGCACCGGATGCGGGTGCTCGGCCGTGCCCAGCCCCGCCACCGTAGTCACCTCGGCGCCGTCAAGGCGGTGCGCCGGGTACAGGCAGGAGTGCACGGCGTTACCGTTGAGCAGTACCGTGCAGGCACCGCAATCACCGGCGTCGCAGCCCATCTTGACGTCGAACTGGTGAAGATCGCGCAGCACCGTGCGCAGAACCTCGCCGGGTTTGGGGTGCGCCTCAACGCTCTCTCCGTTGAGCTGAAATTTCACGCCGCACCGCCCAATTCGATTCTGAGCTGTTCGGCAAGAAGCGCGCTCATCGCTCGGCGCCAGTCCGGGGCGCCGTGCGGGTCGGAGAACCACTCGTCGATGCCGAGAACGGTATTTCTCAGGGCTCGGGCACTCGGCACCTCGTCGAAGCGGAACTGTCGGGGGCGGGGGGTGCCCGCGGTGATGGTGAACACGGCCTCGCCGCTGTCATCCACCCGAGCGATCACCACCGTGCCACTGCGGCCCAGCGGCGAGAGCGCGATGCGGCGAAAACCACTGCGGGCGGTGAGGGCGCTGAGCGGAATCTCGATCGAGCGCAGGACCTCGCCGTGCGCGAGGGAATTCTGATGGTTGCCGGTGACCAGGCTCGCCACCGGATGCCGACGCTCGCCGCCATCCGGAGTCCAGATCAGCGCCTCGGCGTCGAGGGCGGCGCCGAGTGCCGTCATCGGTGCGGCGGCAAGCGAGAGCGCAATGTTGCCGCCCACGGTGGCGAAGCGCCAGATCTTCTCCGAGCCCAGAAGTGCCGTTGCGCACTGCCAGAACAGTGGATGTGCTTCTGGCGCAATCGCGGCAGAAAGCACGCGGCCGATCGACGGATCTCCGAGCGTGCTATTGCCGGATGGAGTGCTCTCACCGGTTGCTCCGGCACCGGTTACACAGCCGCCGGCTACTTGGTCGCCGACGGCACGACCGCCGACGGCCCCTCGATGTCCGAACGGCGAGCCGGGGGCCGCAGCCCGCAACTCGGGCGGGGTGAGCTCTGCGAGTTCGGCAAAGGTGCAAGTGCCGGCGATGCCGAGGGTCGTTTCACCGAGCGTGATCGGCTCCCAGCCGAGGGCAGTGAGATCAACCATTCCCCGAATGTCGGGTTGGGCTTCGGAGAACAGCCAGGTTCCCCCGCTGAGGGGCACCTCCCCTGGAGCGAACCGCAAATCGGTGCGGCTGTGCGCGGTGCGGATGACGTCTAATTCGTAAAGATCCATTGCAACTAACAGTTAAGGCCATCCACCCTCGGCAGAGGTGACAACACTCGGCCGTTCAGCCAAAACCGGGTTTGGTATAAGCCGGTGGACTAGTATCCGGCCGGTGCGCTGACCGCTGGAAGACAACGATCACCGCACCGGAGTGCCAAGCGGGAAGGAACCTGATTACCGAACGGCGGTGTTGAACACGGCGGTGTCAGGTACGGCGGCGACAGGCACAGCGGCACCACTGTGACCATCCGCAACCGCACCGTGTTCGTCGCCGGCAATCATCTTCTCGTCGTAGGGTCGTTTTCCGGAGAGTACGGCGCGAACCTGCTCGGCGTCGACCTGGTGCGTCCAGCGACCGATCAGCAGTGTAGCTACCGCGTTACCGGTGAAGTTGGTCACCGCTCGGGCCTCCGACATGAACCGATCGATACCGACGATCACCCCGACACCGTTCACCAAATCGGGTCGGTAGGTCTGCAGCCCTCCGGCGAGGGTGGCAAGCCCCGCCCCGGTGACCCCTGCTGCGCCCTTCGACGCGATGATCATGAAGGCCAAGAGCCCGATCTGTTCCCCAATCACGAGCGGGGTGCCCATCGCATTGGCGATGAACAGCGACGCCATCGTGAGATAAATTGCCGTGCCGTCGAGGTTGAAGGAGTAACCGGTCGGCACGGTGATTCCCACGACGGACTTGGAAACGCCCAGGTGCTCCATCTTGGAAATGAGCCGGGGCAGGGCTGACTCCGACGACGAGGTGCCGACGATGAGCAAATACTCGCGGCCGAGGTACTTCATTAGGCTAAAAATATTCACGCCGGTCACGAGCTTCAGCAGGGTGCCGAGGACCGCCGCAATAAAGATCGCACAGGTGATGTAGAAACCTAGCAACAGCGTGCCGAGGCTCACCAGTGCACCGGCCCCGGTGCTTCCGACGACAGCGGCAATGGCACCAAAGGCACCGAGAGGAGCTAGCCAGAGCACCATGCTCAAGATGCGAAAAACTAGCGCCTGGAGCTTTTTAATCGCCTCGAGGATGCTGGCTCCCACCGCGCCCAGCCCGTGGAGGGCAAATCCCACCAGCAGGGCAATGAAGAGCACCTGCAGGATGCTGCCCGAGCTGAACGCCGAGAACAGCGTTTCGGGGATTATTCCGAGGATGAAACCCGAGGTTGTTGTGGCCTCGCCAGCCGCCTTGTAGCTGGCGCCCGCGATGTTCAGCCCGGTGCCGGGGTGGAGCAGGTTGCCCACAACAAGACCGATCGCCAGGGCGAAGGTCGACATCACCAGGAAATAGCCAATCGCGAGCCCGCCGATCTTTCCCACCGTCGCCGCATTGGCGATAGACCCGACGCCAATCACGATGGTGCAAAAAATCACCGGCGTGATCATCATTTTGATCAGAGCCACAAAGCCTTTACCAATCGGATCAAGCGTTTTGGCAAATTCCGGTGCCGTGAGACCCACAATGGCCCCGATCGCTACCGCGGCAATAACGGCGATGTAGAGGTAGTGGTTGCGATCGAGTCGTCGCAGGGTGCTGAACGCCTGTGTCATAAAAGTGCTGTCCCGTCAGTGGTACGTCGTTGTGCCGATGCCCCGGGTGAGGAGCCATTTCAGCCTGGCAGGGCACGACATGGCATGCTAGTTGTGGTCATATTGGTCGCGTCTCGCGACCACGGGTAGTGCCCGGAATGAGCGCTTCCGCGGAAGCACTGGCCCGGAAGCACTGGCCCGCAAGACGGAGGGGCATCCATGGGGCGACTGTCCGGGCCGTGGAGTGTTACCAGCCGCATCTTCGCCGCATTGCTCGCCGCGGTGGTCGTTCTGGGTGGATGCCTCACCCTCCTGCTCTGGCTCGTCCTGCGGCAGAGTGCCGACGACACCGCCGCGCGCCTCAGCCTCGGAGTGTCGACCACGCTCGCCAACGATCCGTTCTTAATTGCCCGGGTACAGGATGCCGATCCGACAGTCGCGCTCCAGCCCTACGCGATGCGGGTCGTTCGCGCTGCCGGGGTGGACTTTGTCACCATCATGTCGCCGGGCGGCATCCGCTTTACGCACCCCGACCCACGACAAATTGGGAAGAAATTTCTCGGCACCACCGCCGAGGCGTTGCAGGGGCGAAGCATTACCGAGACCCACGTGGGCACGCTGGGTCCGTCGGTACGAGCCGTAGTGCCGGTAAAAAGAGGCGACAAGGTGGTTGCCATCGTTTCGGCGGGCGTCACGGTAAACCGCGTTCAGCAGTCGGTGACGCCGCGCATCCCTTTGATCGTTGGCTCGGCAATCGCCCTCGTGTTGGCGGGCACCGTCGGAGCCGTCGTTACCCGCAGTTTTCTCACGCGGGTAACCGGAACATTGCGACCCGCAGAACTCTCGCGAATGGTCGGGTATTACGAGTCGGTGTTGCATTCGGTTCGAGAGGGGCTGATTCTTGCCGACGATCGCCGCCGGGTGGTTCTGTATAACGATGCCGCCGCAGATTTGTTGGAGATTGCTCCGGCAGCGCGCGACATGGAGCCGATTGCCGCAGCGCAGTTGGGTCTTCCGCTGACCCTCACCGCCCTGATTGACAGTGCTCGTGGAGTCTCGGATGAGCTGCATCAGGCCGGACGGCGCGTTCTGCTGGTCAGCCAGGAGCCCGCGATTTCGTCCGGTTCGACCGGGGCCGTTGGAAGTCTCACCATCCTTCGCGATCAAAGCGAGGTGCGCGAATTGTCGGGAGAGCTGGAATCGGTGCGCACTTTATCGACCGCGCTGCGCTCCCAGGCACACGAGTACGCGAACCGACTTCACACCGTCGTATCACTGCTCGAACTGGGGCGCACTCCACAGGCGATCGCGTTGATCACCGAACAATCAACCAGGAGTCAGACGCTCGCCGACGAGCTGGTCGGCCTCTCGGGTGATCCGGTGCTGGCGGCGTTGCTTTTGACGAAGGTGACTCAGGCTGGAGAGCGCGGTGTCACCGTGCGGGTGAGCGTCGAGGGCGACAGCAGGGGATCGATTTTGACTCCCACCGAGGTCGTGTCGGTCTTCGGCAATCTGCTCGACAATGCCATTGACGCCGCGATTGCTGCGGCCCTCGATGCTGGTAGTGATGCCGTGAGTGATGCCGATAGCGCTGCGATGGTGAGCCCTCGGATTTTTGCCAATGGCGGCGGCGAGACGACTGCGCCGTTCGTCACGGTTCGCCTGAACAACGCCCGCGGTGCGTATACCGAACTCACCGTTTCGGATTCCGGCACGGGAATTACGCCGGAGACGGCCAGCCGCATCTTCCTGCCCGGGTTTTCCACCAAACGATCCGGGGCATTCGGCCGAGGCTACGGGTTGGCGATCGTGCGAGAGATTTTGAACAAACGAGGGGGAGACATCGCGCTTCGGGAGTCGGGGCCGGGAGGCAGTACCTTTGTCGCCCATTGGCCGATCAGTATCGAGGTCGCCAAAACCACGTCCGCCAAAATCGAGTCCGCGGGACCAGCGAAGCCGAAGGCGTACGGGCCGTGATCCGAACGCTTATCGTCGAAGACGACGCCCTCACCGCTGAGGCGCACGCCGAATACCTAGCCCGCCTACCCGGGTTCGAACTCGCCGGGGTCGCTCGCACGGCAGGGTCTGCCCTGCAGGCGCTACACCGGGCAGCTAGCGGCGAACGCCCACCCATCGATTTGGTGTTACTCGACATGACCCTGCCCGATGGGCATGGCATCGATCTCGCCCGGAGATTGCGGGCGGGCGGGCATGACGTCGATATCGTCGCGATCACGGCGGTTCGTGAAACGGATGTCGTGCATGCCGCCGTGTCGGTCGGCATCGTGCAATACCTCATCAAGCCCTTCAGCTTCGCGGCGTTCCGCGATCGACTGGGCGACTACCGGGAATACCGCAAGCGGGTCGCACTCGGGAGTCCTCGTGCCACCCAAGCGGAGGTGGATGGTTTTCTGGCCGCGTATCGGCCGCGACGGACTGATGAGACGCCGAAGGGGTTGTCGGCGGCAACCCTGCAACTGGTGTCGGACCACCTGCGTGCATTTCCCGGCCCAGGTACTGCTCTCGCAGTCGCCGCGGCGCTGCAGCTTTCGCGGGTCACCGCCCGGCGCTATCTGGAGCACCTGGCTGACACCGGCCAGGTCATCCGATCGTCGCGCTACGGAAGCCCCGGACGCCCGGAACTCGACTACCGCTGGCTCGGCCAGGGTGCTGATACCTAATCTTGCCCAGTCGCTGGCTCTGCTCCCCTCGTTGGCCTCGGCGCTGCCGGTTTTCCTGGCTCTGAGCGCATGCCGCCGCCTCCATCGCCCGCCGATTAGAGTTGGCCCATGCCCGCAGCCGACGACGATTCCCTCAGCTGGGGCGGTGACGCTAGCGATCCGAGCTACCTGGACGGCGCTCGCCGCGGTGATCAGCCCACTGCTCGGTCACAACGCCCACGGCAAATCCCCCTCGATCTAGGCGCGCCCGGTGGTCACCGCGATACGGGCGGCGCGCACGACACTGAGGCCACCGCCACCGCAGCCAGTACGGGTGTCCGAGACGATTACGTCGCACCCGACAAAAAAACGGCGCCGGATGAAAACAGGGAATCCGCCCCGCCCAGCATCAGTTCCGTTTTTCTGGTCGTTTACGGCATCGTCGCCGGCATCAACATCTTCTATGTTTTCGGCTGGGTGCTGGCGTTCCAGCGCGAAACTTTTGTACCAAACAACCCCTTCCTCGCTTTCATGTACCAGCTCGGTCACATTCTCGCGATCGCGGCCCCGGTCGTGTTCTTCGCCACGGTGCTGCTGCTCACCCGCAACAGCCGAGCCGTTGTGCGTCTCGGTTGGCTGTTTCTAGGAATTCTCCTACTGGCGCCGTGGCCCTTCATTTTGAGCGGAGCGGTGCGATGACCGAGGCGTTTCCCACGATTCCGGATGCCCGAACCCGCACTCCCCGCGCAGCCCGAACCCGCCCAAGCTGGCCCGCCCTCGCGGTTGCCATCGTCTTCGGGCTCTTCTACGTCTACGACCTCTTTGAGGCAATCTCCAACCTGTTCGGTTTGGTCGGTGTGATCGGCGAACAGAACCGGTTTCGTGCCTCGGTGGGCGCGGGCCTCCTCTCGGTCCCCTGGACCCTGCTCATTGTCGGCGTCGCCGTGCCCGTCGTTGGCTTTTTCCTAGCCGCATTCCTGGGCAGGCGACGCAGCCTGGCGGTTCGGGCTCTGTTGTTCATCGCCGGGCCCGCCGCGATCGCCGCGATCTCCTTGAGCATCACCGCCCTCGCCTAGCGCCGGAGCCGGCGAAGCAGCCGAAAACCGCCTCAGGTGAAGGTCAAAACCACGAGCAGGATCAGCACCAACTGTGCCCAATACCGGGGCCAAAACGGCACAGCGATCGCCCCGAAACGTTCCGGATGCTGCGCCGCCACGTGATTCGCCGGAAACACCGCCACCAGAAACAGCACGAGCGCGATCCCCGCGGCCAGGCGGGTGGCGGGTAATAGCAGCCCGATTCCGCCGGCGATCTCGCACAGCCCGGTCACGTAGACCAGCCGGATCGGGGTGAGACCACGTTCGTGGTGAAGGGCTGGCGGAATCATCCGGGCCATCATGCGGGCGGGTTTTGGCCGAAAGTGATTGACGCCCATCACCACAAAGATGAGCGCTAACAATGCTCGAACTGCCCACTGGGCGATCTCGACGGTGGCGGGGGTCATCCCGTCATCCTGCGGCAGCGAGCCGAGCCGCCGGCGGCGACATGCGCTTGCCCGCGACGGCTCGAGCCGATGGCGGAGGCTGCGCTTCGCCCCCCGGTAAACTTGGCCCTGTATTTTCCGGCAACCGAAGGACTTTTACCGTGGCTAAGCCGATCGTGTTGATCGCCGAAGAACTGTCTCCCGCAACGGTCGAGGCCCTCGGCCCAGATTTTGACGTGCGAATGGTCGATGGAACCGATCGCCCGGAACTTTTGATCGCCATCGCCGAAGCGAGTGCGATTCTCATTCGTTCCGCCACTCAGGTCGACGCCGAGGCCATCGCCGCAGCGCCCCTGCTCAAGGTGATCGCGCGCGCCGGGGTGGGCCTCGACAACGTCGATATCAAGTCCGCGACGACCGCCGGCGTGATGGTCGTCAACGCTCCGACCTCCAACATCATTTCCGCCGCCGAACTCACCGTCGGCCACATTTTGAGCCTTGCCCGGCACATCCCGCCGGCGCATGCGGCACTGGCGCAGGGATTGTGGAAGCGAAGCAAGTACACCGGCGTTGAACTGTACGAAAAGACGATCGGTATCATCGGTCTCGGTCGCATCGGTGCCCTCATCACCGCTCGCATGCAGGCATTTGGCACCAAGGTGGTCGCCTACGACCCCTACGTCACGGCTGCTCGTGCCCAGCAGCTCGGCGTCACGCTGCTGAGCCTGGATGAACTCCTCGCCCAGAGTGACTTCATCACCATTCACATGCCGCGCACCCCCGAAACCACCGGCATGATTTCGGATGCCCAGCTCGCGCTGATGAAACCGACCGCCTTTATCGTCAACGTGGCCCGCGGTGGCCTCATCGACGAAGACGCCCTGCACCGTGCCCTAACTAGCGGCCAGATCGCCGGAGCGGGTCTTGACGTGTTCGTTAGCGAGCCGCCCACCGGCTCTCCCCTTCTCGCGCTCGACAACGTGATCGTCACCCCGCACCTGGGTGCGTCTACCGACGAAGCCCAGGAGAAGGCGGGCGTTTCGGTGGCGAAATCCGTGCGCCTCGCGCTTTCGGGCGAGCTGGTTCCCGACGCCGTGAACGTGGCCGGCGGCATCATCGACGCCTCGGTGCGCCCCGGCATCCCGCTGATGGAAAAGCTCGGTCAGGTATTCTCCGGGCTCGCCGTAAGCCCGATCACCAATGTGGATGTCGAGATTCACGGCGAGATCGCCGCATTCGACGTCAGTGTGCTGAAGCTGGCGGCCCTCAAAGGAATCTTCACCAACGTAGTTTCCGAATCGGTCTCCTATGTCAATGCGCCGCTCTTGGCCGAGCAGCGTGGCATCGATGTGCGGCTCATCACCGATGCGGTGAGTCCCGAGTACCGCAACATACTCACGATTCGCGGTGTTCTGAGTAACGGCGCACAGATTTCCGTTTCCGGCACCATCACGGGATCGCGCCAGACAGAGAAGATCGTGGAAATCAACGGCTATGACGTTGAGGTTCCGATCGCCGAGCACCTCGTCGTCATGGTTTATACCGACCGCCCCGGCATCGTTGGCGTTTACGGTCGCGAATTCGGCGACGCCGGCATCAACATCGCCGGCATGCAGATCAGCCGTCGCGAGGCCGGCGGGCAGGCGCTCTCAGTGCTGACCGTCGACTCGCCGGTGCCCGAGGCTCTGCTGGCATCCGTTCGCACCGCGATTTCCGCCGAATTGCTGCACGAAATCAACATCACCAGCTGACCGGTGTGACTCAGAGCGAAAGCCCGGCGGCCGTGGAGGCTGCCGGGCTTTCGCTTTTGCCGTAGCCGTTGCCGTAGCCGTAGCCGTAGCCGTAGCCGTAGCCGTAGCTGGCGCGGACCGCTGAGGCTAAACCGTGTCGCTGCGGTCGTTGCGGGTGACCTGCCGGCCGTTGCTCGGATCAACGCTCGTGCTGGTGACCGACGAAGACTGACGTTTGCGGGCCACTAAGGCCAGCGAAATGATTGTGATTACCGCGCCGGCGGCCATCAGCAGGTAGCCCACGAGGTGCAGATCCACCCAGCTGAGTTGGACGTTGAGGGCAAACGCCAGAATGGCGCCGACCACGACGAAGAAAATTCCCGAACCGATACCCATGCCACTGCCGTCCTTTCGGTGATCCGACCACCGCGGAGTGCGGGAGATTCCGGATGCCGTTCTGGTTTTCACCCTAAACACCCGCAGACTTTTTTCGCAGCCCCTTGCATTCGGCCGCTGAACAACATCGGAATTCGCTCCCAACTGCTCCGCTACTCTGATTCAATGCCCAGAATCATCAGCCTCGCCGTGATCGCCGGCGACGGAATCGGACCAGAGGTCATCATTGAAGCACTCAAAGTGCTCGCCGCGGCCGCTCCAGCTGACGTCACCGTCGAAACCACGCAGTACCCATTCGGTGCCACCCACTACTTGGCGACCGGCGAAATTCTCAGCGATGAGCACCTGGTCTCGCTCGCCTCCCACGACGCAATTCTGCTCGGCGCTGTCGGTGGCGACCCGCGTGACGCGCGGCTGGCTGGCGGAATCATCGAACGCGGGTTGCTCCTGAAACTGCGCTTCAGCTTCGACCACTACGTAAACCTGCGCCCGACAGTGCTCTACCCCTCCGTTACCTCACCGCTGGCGAACCCGGGCCACGTCGACTTCGTGGTCGTGCGAGAAGGCACCGAGGGGCCGTATGTGGGCAACGGCGGCGCCATTCGGGTGGGAACCCCGAACGAGGTAGCCAACGAGGTCAGCGTGAACACCGCCTTCGGCGTGGAACGGCTCGTGCGATACGCATTCGAGGTGGCGCAGACGCGCCGCAACCACCTCACCCTCGTGCACAAGACCAACGTGCTCGTGCACGCCGGGGGGCTCTGGCAGCGCACGGTGAATGCCATAGCCAGCGAATATCCCGACACGATCGTCGACTACCTCCACATCGATGCCGCCACCATCGCCATGGTGGTTGACCCGGCACGCTTCGACACGATCGTTACCGACAACCTGTTCGGCGACATCATCACCGATCTCGCCGGGGCGATCAGTGGGGGTATTGGGCTCGCGGCATCCGGCAATATCAATCCCGACCGTACCTTTCCGAGCATGTTCGAGCCGGTGCACGGTTCGGCACCCGACATCGCCGGCCAACAAAAAGCTGACCCAACCGCCGCTATCTTGTCGGTCGCGCTGCTGCTCGAGAACCTGGGGCTTCAGGATGCCGCCGCCGCCGTTACCGCGGCAGTGCTCTCCGACCTCACCAACCGCGCCCCCGGCTCCCGCACCACGGGAGAGGTGGGCGACGCGATCGCGGCCGCACTCACCGCGCAACGTCAGTCGCAGCCCACGTCAACCTCCGGTGATCCCGCGTTAGTCTTCAGCAACTCCGCGTTAGTTTCCAGCGACTCCGCGCCGGCCTCCAGTGCAACCGCACTATCCTCCAGCGACACCGTGCCAGCCTCCACCGAAAGCCGCTCATGACCCTCGCCCCCGTGCTGCCGCTCACCTTCGACGTCACCGCCTCCACCGCGGTGCGGGCTTCAGTCGATCGCGACGCGATTCTGGCCGACCCCGGCTTTGGCAAGCACTTCACCGATCACATGGTCGAAATCACCTGGACGGCGGAATCCGGATGGCACCACGCCCGGGTCTACCCGTACGGGCCGCTGTTACTCGACCCGGCGGCATCCGTGCTGCACTACGCGCAGGAGATTTTCGAGGGACTCAAGGCGTATCGGCACTCTGACGGTTCGGTCTGGTCTTTCCGGCCGCAGGCCAACGCCGCCCGGCTGCAGCGCTCGGCCACCCGGCTCGCACTGCCGCACCTGCCCGAAGTCGACTTTGTGGAGTCGCTGCGCCAACTCATCGCATTGGATGCCAGCTGGGTGCCGTCGGCGCCCGAAACCAGCCTCTACCTGCGCCCGTTCATGATCGCCACCGAGGGTTTTCTCGGGGTGCGTTCGGCCCATCGGGTCGGCTACTACGTCATCGCTTCGCCCGCTGGCGCCTACTTCACCGGAGGGGTCGCTCCGATCGCGATCTGGATTTCGACCAGCTACTCCCGCGCCGGCAAGGGCGGAACCGGGGCCGCCAAGACCGGCGGTAACTACGCCTCGTCGCTCTTGCCACAGCAGGAGGCGTATGAGCACGGCTGCGCCCAGGTGCTCTTCCTCGACGCGCTCGAGGGTAAATACCTCGAAGAGCTCGGCGGCATGAACGTGGTGCTCGTGCACCGCGACGGCACCCTCATTACCCCCGACTCCGACAGCATCCTCGAGGGCATCACGCGCGACAGCATTTTGCAGCTCGCCGAAGATCGCGGACACCGCATCGAGCGCCGCAAGGTCACCCTTGACGAGTGGGGTGAGGGCGTGGCATCCGGTGACATCGTGGAGATGTTTGCCTGCGGCACGGCCGCGGTAGTCACCCCGATCGGGCGGCTGCTTGGCGAGGGTGTTGAAATCGGGTCAGCGGATGTCGTGGCGGGCGAGCTCACCATGTCGTTGCGCCAGGAACTCACCGACATTCAGTACGGCCGGGTAGCGGATCGTCACGGCTGGATGACGCGGCTCGACGCCTAGCCCGCAAACTGGTCAGCCGACATCGCAACGATAGGCTCGTGGGCGTGAAGATTGCGCGTTTTAGCATCGCCGGTGGCGACCCCCGATTCGGAATTGTGGATGACGACGAGCTCGTCGTGCTCACCGGAGACCCCATGTTCGGCGGCTACGACACCACCGGCGAGCGCGTTGCCCTGTCGACGGTGAAGCTTCTGGCACCGGTCATCCCGCGCTCGAAAGTGATTTGTGTGGGGCTGAACTACGCCGAGCACAAGGCCGAGATGGGTGACATGGGGGCCAAATCAACCACCCCGTTGATTTTTTTGAAGCCGAACACGGCCATTGTCGGTCCCGGCGATGACATCGTAATTCCTCCGGTGGAGGGCCGCATCGTGCACGAGGGCGAACTCGTGATCGTGATCGGCAAAATCGGCAAGCAGATTAAGGCCGAGAACTACGCCGACTACATTTTCGGCTACACGGTGGGTAATGACGTGTCGGCGCGCGACCTGATGTTCGCCGATGGGCAATGGGCCCGGGCTAAGGGCT
The DNA here is from genome assembly GCA_014377425.1 of Microbacteriaceae bacterium. Lineage (GTDB taxonomy): Bacteria > Actinomycetota > Actinomycetes > Actinomycetales > Microbacteriaceae > Marisediminicola. The sequence continues at coordinate 16,671 of JACMPQ010000038.1, forward strand.
ATGACACCTTCGCGCCGATCGGCCCGTGGATCGAAACCGAGATCGACGCCCAGAACCTCAAAATTGAGACCTTCGTTGATGGTGAGCCCCGCCGACACGGCAACACCGCCGACATGATTCACAAGATTCCGGAAATTATCGCGTTCGCCTCCGACGTGTTTACGCTGCTGCCGGGCGACATCATCATGACCGGCACCCCCGCGGGCCTCGGCGGATTCGTCGATGGCCAGACCATCGAGATTCGCATTGAGGGCATCGGCACGCTCAGTAACCCGGCACGAAACCGTTAGGCGGTAATCCTTATTCGTCGGCGCGCACCCGGCGTTGCAATCGCTCTGCTTGCTGTGGCGGCGGCATGGGGGATTCACATGCTCGTTTCGGCCGTCCCGCTGCTCACCGCCGCGGTCGTGTTGGGCATCATCGTGGGGCAGCTGCCGATTCTGCGCGGCGCGCTCGACGGTACGCTCCGAGGCGGATTGCAGTTGTCCTCGAAATCGCTCATGCGTGCCGGAATCGTGCTGCTCGGGCTCAAACTCAGCCTGAGCGATGTTGCCGACCTCGGGTGGGTGGCGATCGTCTCGATCGTCGGTCTCGTTGTCGTCACCTTCTTCGGCACCTGGGGTTTCGGCCAATTGCTGCGACTCCCGGGCCGCCAATCGTTGCTGCTTGCCGCGGGATTCTCGATCTGTGGGGCATCCGCGGTCGGTGCGATGAGTGCCGCGACCCGGAGCAAAGACGAAGAACAGGCCACCCCGGTGGCCCTCGTCACCCTCTGCGGCACCCTGGCGATTGCGGTACTCCCGGCACTGCGCCTGCCGCTCGGGTTGAACTCCATCGAGTTCGGGCGCTGGGTGGGTGCGAGCGTGCATGACGTGGGCCAAGTGGTTGCGACGGCGCAAACTGCCGGGTCCGCGGCACTGGCGGTGGCCGTGGTGGTCAAACTCACCCGGGTCCTAATGTTGGCGCCCATGGTGTCAACGGCGGCGGTCATCCTGCGGCGCAGTGAATGGCGAGCGGCGCGGGCGGAGTCGCAGCGCGCGGGCGATGCGGCGGCGGATGCGGCGACCGAACTGGCTGCGGCGGCTGAACAGGCCAGCGCCAACTCCGTCCCCGCTGCCAAAAAGATTCCGATCGTGCCGCTGTTCATCATTGGTTTCATCGCGGCGGTGCTGATCAACTCCTTCCTGCGCCCGCCACTGGTTGCGTTGCAGGTCGCCGATCTGGCCCAAACGATCGTGCTCGCAGCCGCCCTGTTCGCTCTGGGTACCTCGGTGCGCATTCGCTCTTTGCTCACCACCGGTTGGCGAGCGCTCGTGGTTGGGCTCGCCTCCTGGCTATTGGTGGCCGTGCTGGGGTTGCTGCTGATCCAGCTCTAGCCCCGCTTCCGGAGCTTCGAGTCCCCAGCGCCGCGCCGGTAGAATGTGGCATATATGTCTGCCATATTCTCCACTGCAACCGGTTCCGATGTTCGCGTGCGCTTCTGCCCCTCGCCCACCGGAACGCCGCACGTCGGCCTGATTCGCACCGCCCTATTCAACTGGGCCTATGCCCGGCACACCGGCGGCAAACTGATCTTCCGCATTGAGGACACCGACGCTGCGCGCGACAGCGAAGAGAGCTACGGCCAACTTCTCGATGGCCTGCGCTGGCTCAACCTCGACTGGGATGAGGGTATCGACGTTGGCGGCCCGCACGGCCCGTACCGCCAGTCACTGCGCACCTCGATCTACCGCGACATCATCGAACAGTTGGTCGCGAGCGGTCACCTCTACGAGAGCTTCGCCACCGGCGAAGAGATCGAAGCCCGCAATGTGGCGAATGGCCGCGACCCCAAGCAGGGTTACGACAACTTTGAGCGCGATCTTACGGATGCCGAGCGCGCCGGTTTCCGCGCCGAAGGCCGAGTTCCGGCGCTCCGCCTGCGCGTTCCCGACACCGAGTTGAGCTTCGACGATCTCGTGCGCGGGGAGATCACCTTCCCGGTCGGCAGCTTCACCGACTTCGTGGTGGTGCGACCGAACGGCGCCCCGCTCTACACCTTCGTGAATCCGGTCGACGATGCGCTGATGGGTATCACCCACGTGCTTCGCGGCGAAGACCTCCTCTCCTCCACACCGCGCCAGATTGCGCTGTATCACGCGCTCATCGAGATCGGTGTGGCCAGCGCCATCCCGCGCTTCGGTCACCTGCCGTATGTGATGGGAGAGGGCAACAAGAAGCTCTCCAAGCGCGACCCGGAGGCCAACCTCTTTCACCACCGCGACCGCGGATTCCTGCCCGAAGGGCTTCTCAACTACCTATCGCTGCTCGGCTGGTCGCTCACCCACGATCGCGACGTCTTCTCGATCGACGAGATGGTTGCCGCGTTCGACGTGGTAGATGTGAACCCCAACCCGGCCCGCTTCGACCAAAAGAAGGCGGAGTCGATCAACGGCGACCACATCCGTCTGCTGCCAGTCAATGAATTTGCCACCCGGATGCTGCCCTACCTCGGCGACCTCGTGCAGACTGACGCCCAGCGGGGGCTACTGATTGCCGCGGCGCCCCTTGTGCAGGAACGCATGCAGGTGCTCAGCGAGGCTCCCGCGCTTTTAGCGTTTCTCTTCACCGCGGATGTCGCGATCAGCTACGACGCCGACGCGCTGCCGGGTGCCGACGCCCGCCCCACCCTTGAGGCCGCGCATGCAGCTCTCGGAGCGCTCACCGACTGGACCACCGAGTCCACCGAGGAAGCCCTCCGCGTCGCGCTCATCGACGGCCTCGCCCTCAAGCCGCGGGTGGCGTTTGGCCCGGTGCGCTCCGCGATTTCCGGCCGCCGCATCAGCCCGCCGCTGTTCGAGTCGATGGAACTTCTCGGCCAGGCATCCACGCTTGCGCGCATCGAGCGACTGCTGGCTCAGCTGTGACGCCGGCTTCCGCCCCGGCGCCCCGATGACCGCCGAGCTCGCACCCGAAGCAGCTCAGCACCCATTCGTGAAGCAACCGGCCGCGCAGCAATTCGTCGAGCAGCAAATAGTCGGCCAACCAGAGCTTGAGCAGGTCGAGGTCGTCATCATCGGTGGCGGCCCCGCCGGGCTCAGCGCCGCGCTCAACCTCGTGCGCGCCCGTCGCCACGTTTTGCTAGTTGACGGCAATCGTCCGCGCAACGCGGCAACGTTCTACTCGCATGGCTTCATCACCCGCGATGGCGTACCGCCACTCGAACTGAGGCGGCTCGCCCGCGAAGAACTCGATGCCTACCCGAACTACCGCTACCAGCGCACAATGGTCACCGCCATTGAGCGCACCGAAACCGGCTTCACCATCATGCTCAAGGGTCCGGGCATCGGGCAGAGCGAAATTCATGCCGCCACCATCGTGATCGCTAGCGGTGTCGCCGAGGTCATGCCCGCGTTACCGACACTGCGCGCGTTCTACGGCACCAGCATCCACAGTTGCATCGAATGCTCCGGCTGGGACGAGCAAGACAAACCGATCGCAGTCATCGGCGAAACCGACGACCTGGCCGAACGGGCCACGCTGGTCTCGCAGTTCAGCGACGACATTATTGTGTTCACCAATGGCATCGGCCAGATTAGCGAGCCGGATGCTGCAGCCCTCGCCGCGCGTGGCATCCTCATCGATCATCGACCACTGGCCGATGTCGTGGGTGACACCACGGGCCTGACCGGAGTCGTGCTCACCACCGGCGAAATCGTGCCGCGCACCGCCGCCTTCATGCGCCCGCACTACCGGTTAATGCAGGAGTACGCGGCGTCCCTCGGCCTCGCGGTCGGCGCCGACGGTTTTCTCGTGGTGGACGCCGACGGCCGCACCTCGGCGCCCGGTGTGTACGCCGCCGGCGATTCCGCCTCGCCCGGCCCCCGCCAGCTCATCGTTGCCGCCGGTCAGGGCGCCCGGGTGGCCTCGGCGCTCAACCGAGACCTCATCGGTTTGCCGCAGCAACGCCCCTAAGAACGCCACCAGCTATTCCGGACGGGCCCGCAAATGCTCCCGGGTAAGGCGATCCATTTCCTCGTCACTGAGTTCGTCGAGCTGTTTCGCCTCTTTGCGATCGATCTTCGACCAGCGAATAAACAGCAGAATCAGAATCGGAATGTCGGCTACCTCGGCGATGAACCAGAGAAAGTCGCCGGCCAGATGCTGGTCTTCAAGGGCGCTCGGAAACCACGCTGGCACGATCCCGCCAAAACGCGCAAGGTGATCGAGCACCCCGTCGTTCAGGCGCATCAAGATGGCCGGGATTGCGTCAATGATGAGTTCAACAAACACCAGCATGAATTCCACGGTGATGAAGAACGAGGTGCGCTGGGTGGTGTGCTCAATAATCGGCAGCACCATCAACAGCCCCACGAGAGGCACCGCGAGTGTCAGAATATTTTCGGCCACGGCGCTTTCGCGGAGAGACCCGGCGAGGGGGGTCAGAAATACGCAAAACGCGGCGAGCGCGAAGATCGGGGCAAAGATCGCGTTGCCCATGAGACGCACCGGCCACGACGCGAGCACGGCATCCGTAATCCGCAAGGGGGTTTCCGAGAGGGCGCGGCGAGCGAGGGTGATTGGCTGCCCAATGCCGATCAGCGCCGGAACCGCAAACAGCAGCAGGGCGATACGAGTGGTGAAGGCCCAGCGCAGCTCGGTGCTGTAAGCGCCGAGAAACCCGAAAGAGATCACGGCAAATGAGCCGAGGCCTGCGGCGTAGAATCCCAGGGTGCGGATGACCGGCCAGGCCTCGCCGCGTCGAGCTAACGTCGCGACTCCGAGCCCATAGAGAGAGCCGACAACGACGAGAGCCGCAAGGGCGATCGGGTCAATTCGCCAAATCAAGAAAAAGTCGAGCAGGGAAGGCGTGGCGTCTCGATTCTTTGGGGTGCGCCCTAATTCTCCCACCCCCTGGCTGCCAACCGGATGCCCGTGACCTCCTCGCCGCAACGCAGCGCCGGAATGGCCGGGCAGCGAAGCAGACCGGCACCGTCGCCGCTCACGCAAACGGTGGGCTAGAATAAGGCACTGGCCCCGCTTCGGCGTAGCCAATGGGGTGTGGTGTAATTGGCAACACGGAAGATTCTGATTCTTTTGTTCTTGGTTCGAGTCCAGGCACCCCAGCAAAGCAAGCAAAAAGCCCCGGTCTCCCGGGGCTTTTCTCGTCTAACCTCGCCGTAGTGGGCGCTGGATCAGAGGGACTCTAGTAGGCAGCGGCTCCGGCGGTTGCGACTTCCTGGTCTTGCTCGATCGTTCCGGTAGAGACTCCGATGGCGCCCATGATGCGGCCGTCACGCACCAGCGGAATGCCGCCGGGAAAAACCGCCAATCGGCCGCCGTGGGCTTCGCTTAGGCCGAAGATGGGCCCTGCGGGACGAGTCACTTCCTGCAGGTCGCCGGTCTCGCACTGGAAGGCGATCGAGGTGTAGGCCTTGTTGATCGCGATCGTGATGCTGCCGATGTTCGCCCCGTCCATGCGTACATGAGCTTTGAGATTGCCGCCAGCGTCGACGACGGCAATGTCCATCGGCTGTCCAATCTCGGTGGCTTTCGCAGCGGCGGCATCGATAACGCGCCGCGCCTCGTCGAGGGTGATGGTTTCTAGTACGGTTCCGTCGGTCATGGGGTGTCCTTTTCGCTTGGGATGGTGCGCGCAGTAAACCACGCGTTGTTCACAGCCGAGCATGCTTCGAACCCCCAAGTAGCTGTGTGCCGGACTTCCGCCGCGGCCCCAAAGTTACGGGGTCCGCGGCGGGAATTCCTCGCCTACAGAGCGCCGGAATACTCCATTCCGCGGTACTGCATGGACCCCGAAACCATCGTCGCGACCACCGGGACATGCGCGAGGTCATCCGGTGTCACGGCCAGCGGGTCGGCTCCCAGTACGGTGAAGTCCGCCCGGGCGCCCGCAGCGACGATTCCGGCGCGTCCGGTTTCTCCGGCGGCGGCGGCGGCGTGGCTCGTATAGCCCTCCAGTGCCATGAGGGCCGTCATTGCCTGATCCGGTTGCCGCGGATGGTCGTGCAAATCGCCGACCTCCCGCCGCAACTGGGAGGCACCCATAATCCGTCGCGGGTCGGCCGCGGCGATCGGCCAGTCAGAGCCGAGGGCTACGAGGGCTCCGGCGTTGCGTAGATCGCGGGTGGGCCAGCCGTGCGCGGCGCGTTCGGGGCCCATCCGCACCGACCAGTTGTCGGTTTCATCCGCTCGCGTGTAGTGGGTGCAGTGGGTGGGCTGCATGCTCGCCACCACCCCGAGCCCCGCGAATCGACCGATGATTTGGGGGGACGCCGTCTCGATGTGCTCGATGCGATGCTGGGCCCGGCGATCGATTGCGGCCAGGCTGTCGAGCACGTGGGTCAAGCCCGCATCCCCAATCGCGTGGGTTGCGGTGGGAATACCGTGGTCGTCGAACCAGCGCAATGCCGCCGTGTAGTCGCTCGGGTTCGGCCAGAAACTTGCCATCGATTGCCCGCGCGAGTCGGGCACGCTCAGCCAGGCCGTGCCGCCATCGATCGTGCCGTCGATGAACATTTTGACGCCGTCGACGGCCCAGCGGCGACCGCCAACCCCCTGCAGGGCGAGCAACGCCTCAAGCGTTTCAGTCGTTGCTCCGGGGTTGCACCACGGCGAGAACCGCAGGCGAAGGGGCAGCTCGCCCAAAGCCTCGATGCTGTTGAGCATGTCGGTTGGTTCGCCGATGAAGTCCATAGCGTGCGCCCCGGTGAGCCCGGTCTCAGACATCGCCAGCAGATTCTGGCGGAGCCGCTTACCAAATTCCGCGGCGGTGACCACCGGCAGGTGCCGCTGCACCAGCTCCATCGCCGCGAATTCCTCCAAAAGCCCGGTGGGCACGCCGTCGCGGTCGATGGTCACAACGGAGGCCTGGGTAAACACCTCTCGACCGGTCACCCCGCTCAAGCGCAGCGCCTCGGGGTTGGCCAGAGCGGAATGCCCGTCGAACAGACGGATAAACAGCGGTAAACCCCCGAGCACGTCGTCGAACAGGTCTCCGCGTGCCGGCTGGTCACCGAACACGTTGAGGTCGAGCCCCCAAGCGAGCTGCCAATCGCCGCGAGTGAGCCCCGGCGCCGACTCAGCCAGCGCCGCACGGGCATCCGCGATGGTGTGTACCTCGGACAGGTCCACGCCCGCGGTCATGTCGGTGCCCATAATCGGATGCGAGTGCCCGTCGGTGAGCCCCGGCGTCAGCACCGCGGGCCCAAAGTCGAGTCGCTCGCGGGCGTTCCACTCGCTGGCCTCGGCTGCGGTGCCGGTGACCGCGATCATCCCGTCGATAATTCCGATGGCGGTCACCGGCGCGGCACCGGCAACCATGGTGTGAACAAGCCCGGCGGTGATCACCAGGTCAAGCGTGGCTGAGGTTGTGCCCACAGGGTTTGTGGTGGAAGAAATTGTGCTCATCGTCGATTCCCTCGCCGCTCAGTGCAGTTCGGTGAGGATGCCTTCGGCCTCAACCAAACGCTGTTCGGCGGCGAGATCGAGGCTGCGGGTGAGAACCAGGTAGAGCACTCCGGCAACCGGCAAGCCGATAAAGATCGAGTAGTCCACCCCGCCCCAGGCGGCCGCGATGAATCCAGTGAACGGGGTGGTGACCATGAACGGCACCATTACCGCGATGCCCACGAGGTAGGCGGTCGTGCCGCGCCAGCCCCAGCGACCGTAGATGCCGTTGGGTTTGAAGATTTCTGCGATTACGTACTTGCCGCGGCGCACAAAGAAGTAGTCGATGAGGTTGATGGCCGTCCAGGGGGTGAAGACGTAGGCGATGAAGACCAGAACGTTGCCGTAGAAGGTGTTGAAGTTGTCGAGGCCCACAGCCTGCGAGATTCCGAAGATCAGCACAAACATGATTCCCACCGTGATCGCCCGAATTTTCAGCGTCGGCTTTACCGGGCGAAAGGAGTCCAGAATCGAGATGATGGTGAGGCTGCCGCCGTATTGGTTGATGCCCATCACAGAGAGGAGCCCTACCAGGAGTGCGGCAATGGCGAGCCAGCCGAAGACCGGGCCGTAGACGCTGGCGGCGGTGAGAAACGCCGTGACCGGATCGGCTTTCGGTGCGGCTGCCGACATGACGGCCCCGAGAACGAAGACCCAGATTCCGGAGATCCCGCTCGGCAGGTAGGTCCACCAGAAGCTCGCCCTCACCCCAACGGTTGCCGGCAGGTAGCGCGAGTAGTCCGAGACATAGGGAGCCCAGCCGAGTTGGAAGCCCGCCATGATCACGAACACGGTCATGAACGCGGCGCCGTTGAACGTACCGAGATCCCAGAGGGAGGCCGAGAGCTGGGTGTTGCTGAACGCCGCTCCGGTGAGTGCCACCATCACGATAATGAGGGGGATCGCCAACCAGCGGTTGATCTTGTGGATCCAGTGGTAGCCGAACAGTGCGAGCACAGCCGCGGCAACCGCCGCGATCACGTAGCCGACCCGTTCCGGAATGTTGAAGAGCAGATGGGTGGCCGCGCCCGAAAGAAGCGCGTCGCTGGTGTTAAAGGCCACGTAGTTGATGAGGGCGGCGACAAAGACGGTGACCGCGGCACCGAGGTAACCGAATTGCGGGCGGGATTGCACCAGCTGAGGCAGCCCGAGCTGCGGGCCCTGGGTGCTGTGGAAGGCCATGAAGAATGTGCCAAAGAGCGAGCCGAGAACCGTAGCGATGACCGTCCACATGAGTCCGCCGCCGACCGCAAGCGCAGCGGTACCGGTGGCCATTGCGGTGAGGTTGATGTTGCTGACAAACCACACGGCGCCGACGCTCTTGAGCGTTCCCCGGCGTTCCTCGTTGGGCACCCATTCGATGGAGCGACGTTCCATCGTGCGTTCGCTGGGGATGGTGTGGTGTGGCGGTTTGGTGAGCGTCATGTGGGGCCCTTCACGGAAGCGTCGGATCGCGTGCCGGATGACAGCGAATCGGCGGTTGCCCCAGCGTAGGAGAAACGATTCTGCATTAGGTTTCCGGCATGTTTCGATTTTTATCTTTATGCCTGCCGAGACTTCGCAGGCGCCGTTAGTCTCGGAGGTGACATGGCTGCGCCCAACCGAGTGACGATTCGCGATGTCGCGCGCGCGGCATCCGTGTCGACCACAACCGTGTCCGACGCCATCAACGGGCGCGGCCGCCTGCCGGAGTCGACCCGGGCGCGCGTAATCGAGGTCGCAGCGACGCTCGGCTATGCCGCAAGCCCGCTAGCGCAGAATCTTCGGCGCGGTCGAACCGGCGCGGTGGCCCTGTATTTTCCGCACAACACGCTGAGCATGAAGTACTACATTGACCTCGCCATTGGCGCGGCTGAGGAGGCACTGGCGCATAACCTTGCGCTCGTGCTGCTTCCCGCGCTGGGCACGTCGACGGTGTTTCCTGTGCAGGTCGACGGCGTGGTCGTCTCAGACCCGATGCTGGGGGATCCAATGCTGGCCCGGGTGAGGAGGCTCGGCGTTCCCGTGGTCACCTGCGAAGCTGACCTCACTCCCGGTGCCGCAAGCGACGGGGTGATCGAATCCGATCATCGCACCGCCATGGGCGAGCTCCTCGATCACCTTTTCGCGGAAGGGGCGCGTCGAGTCGCCCTCGTGTGTACGGCCGACAACACCGCCTTTGCTCAACAAATTCGGCAGGGATATCGAGATTGGATGCATAAAACTCAGGCGCCGCAACTGCTCTGGAGCATTCCTTTCGTGAGTACGCAGAGCGAGATAACGGCGGCGCTGCACGAGATTCTGGCGGTGCGCCCATCCGTCGACGCCATCATTTCCGTTCCCGACGGCAGCGTCACCACCGCATTGCAGGTGGTGTCGGCTGCGGGGCTGCGGGTGCCCGAAGATATTCTTCTCGCCTCCTATGTCGACAGCCCGGAGTTGAGCGGCTTGCCCACCCCGGTGACCGCGGTAGACCTCTCGGCACGCACGATGGGCCGCCGGGCCAGTGAACTCCTGGCTAATCTCATTGCCGGTCGGGTTCAGGCCGGCTCTCGGCAGCGACTCACCGCACGGCTGGTTATCCGAGCGAGCACCCGGCGCTGATTCGGCCGCACGGTGCTGCGGCCTCGGCACGATCGTTAGCCGCCGAGAGCCCCATCCCCCTATCCTGAGAAAAATGATTGGATTTACCGTCTCGTGACTGACCTAACACTGCGCCTGCCGACCACCACCTTCCGGGCGGTGGTGAATCTGGGACGAAAGCGCGCAGCCGACATCCGGTTGCCCGCCCGCTTCGCCGAACCGCTGCTCTTCGGCGACTACGACGAAGAAGACTCGACCAGCGGCGTGTACGTCGGTTTCGACGACGGTCAGCTTCACCTCGAGACCTCGGCAGCGGGTGTAACCCACCACTTTCACGCCGAGAATGACGACGACGATGATGGCGGCACCGAAACCTCCCCGTGGCCAGCCGCAGACACCACCGCACTCTTGACCTGGGCGTATCTCCTCGCCGAAGACTTTCACGCCCTCACCCCCGACATTTTGCATGATGTGGATGACGCCGCCGCCTGGCACGATTCCGGCTTCGACCTGTTCGTCTGCGAGGTCGAGGAGCCCGCGCAGCTTGACCTGGTGGAAACCGACATCGAGGGTGAACTCATGATGCTGCCCTGGCTCGGCGCGGGGCAAGTGAGCAACGACCATATCGAGGGTGCCAATCATCCGATTGCCCTGCTCTGGCATCCGCTTCAGGAGGAACCGAACGAGGCCATTGCCGAAGCCTGGCTCGATCCGGCCACCTCCGCCCCGGCCAGCCGAGCGCTTCCCGGAGTCGATTGGGCAGCCGTCGGCATGACCGAGGCCGAGACCCTGGCATGGCTTGAGGGCATCTACCTCAACCACCACGTGATCCCCGACCCGGCCGGCATGATTCTGACCGCGGTACTAGAACGCCTCGGCGGGCTCAGCTAGCGGTTTCGGGCAGCCCAGTCTGCCTCAGTTGCTTGCCTCGCCGTAGTTGAAGGTGGTGGTACAGCCGCCATCGACCGTGAGAATTGACCCGGTCATGAACGAGGCGCCGTCACCGGCGAGAAACACGGCCACCGAAGCGACTTCGGCAGGCAACCCTTGACGCCCCAGCGGCTGCATCCCGGCCGCCTTCTCCCGGCGCGCGCTTGCGGCGACGATCTCAAGCACACTCATGCTCGAGGCTCGCCGGCCCAAGCTGGTGTCGATGTAGCCGGGGCAAATGGCATTCACCCGAATCCGGTCGGGGCCATAGTCGACCGCCATCTGGCGAGTCAGATGAATAATGCCCGCCTTCGAGGCGCAATAGGCGGCAGCTTCGGGTGCGGCAACGATTCCATAGGTTGACGCGATGTTGATAATGCGCCCGTCGCGTTGGGTCAAGAAATGTGGGAGCGCGTATTTGCTGCAGAGGAAAGTGCCCCGCAGGTTCACGTTAATCACGCGGTCGAATTCAGCCGGGTCCAACTCGTGCAGCCGTCCGGAGGTTCCCCCCGTTCCGGCATTGTTGACGAGAATATCCAGGCGACCGAAGGCACTGACGGTGGCCGCGATCAGATTTTCGGCCTGATCGGCCAACGCCACATCCGTCTCGACAAAAATGGCGGAGCCGCCGAGGTCGGTGATCTCCCGAACCGTTCGTTCGCCGTCGTCGACAAGCAGGTCCGAGACAGTGACGCTCGCCCCCGCCGCGGCCAGCGCCAGCGCAGTGGCGCGCCCAATCCCGTTGCCCGAGCCGGTGACGACCGCGACCTTATTGGTGAGTGCTGACATGGGGGTGTCCTTTCGGGGGTTAAGTTAGGAGGCGCGTGAGCGGATGCCAGGCACAGCCGCAGGCACAGGCACAGCCGCAGAATCAGCCGCAGGCGTTGTCGCGGGCACAGCGCGGTCGATGAATTCGCGCATCACGGCGGTGAACTTTTCAGGCTCCTCGGTTTGCGGGGAGTGACCAGATTCCTCAAAAATCACCAGCTCCGCGTTGGGCATCAACCGGGAAATGGTTTCAGCCGAACTCACCGGGGTGATCCAGTCCAGCCGGCCAACGGTGACAAGCGTCGGAGCGGTCACGGAGCCGAGCTGTGCGGTGAGGTCGTAGCTGCCCCAGTTGTGCTGAAAACACCAGTTGTGCGACTCGTGTCGGTAAAAGCCGGCCTCCACGGCGGCGGTAGATTTTTCCGCATCGTATTCGTAGTCGTATAGCGGGATCAGCTCAGCCCAACAGGCCTTCAGGTCGGCGTCGTCACGAATGTTGCCCGACCAGTAGCGGTTGAAGTTATCCCAGTTGATCTCTACCCGGTCCTGCTGACGGGCATTCTCGAACGCCAGCTCCAGGTTGCTGCCGTCGGCCGCGGTGTCGCGCAAAATAATCGCCGACACGTGTTCGGGGTAGGCGACGGCGTACTCCAGGGCGATGAATCCGCCGTAGGAGCCCCCGGCAACCACGACCGTCTCAGCTCCGGCCCAGATGCGCAGGGCGTCGACATCCGCGGCCCATTGCTGGTGCGAGTATGGCGGAATGCCGTCGCTCAGACCGCAGCCGCGAGCATCGAACACGATCACCCGAAAGCGGTCGGCCAAGACGCCGAAGGTCTCACGCGGCTCAGCGAGCGAGCCGATGCCACCGCCACCGTGGTGGGCAATCAATACCGGGCCGTCTTCGGGGCCAAACACTTCGACGTTGAGTCGGCAACCGTTAATGATCACGTTCATGGGTTCTCCAAAAAAGGGTGGGGTGTTAGGCACGGGGGAGGCGGGTTAGAAGAGTGAGTGGCCGCCGTCGATGGAGAGTGTTTGTCCGCTCACCCAGCCGGCTGCCGGGGAAACGAAAAAGCGCACGCCGCGCGCGATGTCTTCGGGCGCTCCAATCTTGCGGGTGGCGATTTGCTTGAGCAGTGACTGTTGGCCGTCCTCGCCGTAGCTGTCCCACTGCGCCTGAGTTGAAGGGTTTGAGAGCACGAAGCCCGGAGCGATGCAGTTCACGGTGATGCCGTGGGGCCCGAGCTCGTGGGCCAGTTGCCGGGTGAAGGCGATCTGTGCGGCCTTGGCGGTGGCGTAGGCCTGAATCCCGGTGAGGCTGACGCTGCGCCCGGCGCCCGAGGAGATGGTCACAATGCGCCCGAAGCCGCGCGCTTTCATCATCCGGGATGCCGCGCGCGTGCAGTTGAAGGTCGTGCGGAGGTTTGCGTTCAGTACCGAATCCCAGGCGTCATCGCTGAGTTCGTCGATGGGGGTGTGGGTTTGGCCGACAACACCGCCGGCGTTATTGACCAAAATATCTACCGCGCCAATGCCCGCAAAGAATTCCTCGGTGGACCGCGGGTCGCTCAGGTCGACGGTGTCCCGGTCGACGCCGTGGACTACCGCTCCGGCCTCCCTAAGCTCCCGGGCGATGGCCTGCCCGATTCCCTGCGCGGTTCCGGTGACGATCGCGACCATTGCCTTGAGCTCTGTCATCGGTGCCGGTTTCCTTCGATTTGGGGGCGGTCGACAAAACTTTTCCAAAACTTTCCAAAATCTTTTTGGGCTGACTATTTACCTGTCCGAAACACGCGCTTGGCTCGCCCGAAACAGCGTGCCGTTCCCGAGTGGGGCCGGGCCGGGTCGGATAGTCAGCCCTCACCGCGGCTCACCGCTGCGGCAACGCTCGGTAGGGGCCTTCCACTTAAGGTTTCTGCGTAATCGGGCGGTCGGGCCGTTAACTGCCGGGCCAACGCTCGCAGCCTAATGGCATTTTCCGCCGCCGCAACTATGTTTCGAACGTAATAACAGCGACGAATACTTGTCTTCTGTAATCAGCTTTACAACCGGCATTCTTCGATATAGCTTGTCCACAACCCCCGGCCGGCACAGTGTGCCAGTGCCGGGAAGACGCACCCCCAGAGCAGCTCACTTCCGACAGATAGCGAAGAGAAAGAGGCAGTTGATGAGACGTACACAGCGCAACATCTTCCTAGGCTTGATCGCGGCAACCAGCCTGATCCTGACCGGATGCAGCGGCGCTAGTAGCGCCGCACCCGCGACCGACAGCACACCGGTTGCCGGTGGCGACCTCAAGATCGCCCGATCCGCCGACGCGATCTCCATGGACAGCACCTCGGCATCGTTCGAGAACTACTCGATCGAGGTTTATCAGAACATCGGGGAATCCCTCTTCACGGTCACCGACGACGGCAAGAGCGTGAAGCCCTGGCTGGCCAGCAGCTACAAGGTATCCACCGACCAACTCACGTACACGATCGCCCTGCGTCCCGGGGTCAAATTCTCCAACGGTCAGCCCGTCACCGCAAAAGATGTGAAGTTCTCCATCGACCAAGACACGAAGACGGCCGACACCGGATGGGGCTTCATCAACGTAGCAATCGACAAGGTCACGGTCGTCGACGACGCAACGGTTGCAATCACGCTCAAGTACCCGTGGGCACCGATCCTGGCCGACCTATCGCTATTTAGTAACGCGATCATTCCGGAAAACTACGGCGGCAAGACTGCCACCGAATTCTTCGACGCCCCGGTCGGTACCGGGCCCTTCATGTGGGGCGAATGGAAGAAAGGGCAGTACCTGAAGCTGGTGAAGAACCCCGGCTACTGGCAGAAGGGCAAACCGCTGCTCGACAGCGTGACTTACAGCGTGGTGCCCGAGGCCAATACCCGCAAGTTGCAGCTGCAGGGCGGGCAGATCGACATCGACAACACGCCAGACTGGTCCAGCTTCGCCTCTCTCAAGGCCAGCGCCGGAGTCAAGGTCTTCGCCTTTCCGTCCACCCAGATCGACTACGTGGCCTTCAACCAGCAACGCGCACCGTTCAGCGATGTTCACGTTCGCCGCGCGATCGCCTACGCCATCGACCGCCAGGCGCTGGTGAAGGCAGTTCTGTTCGGCAACGGCAGCCCGGCGAACTCTCTCATCCCGCCCGGAACCCCGTTCTATGACAAGGATGCCCCGGGGCCGAGCTTCGACCTCAAGAAGGCCAAGGCAGAGCTTGCACAGTCCACCAAGCCCGACGGTTTTTCCACCTCGCTGCTCATCCGATCCGGAGACGCCAACCAGGCATCGGTGGCGCAGATCATGCAGGCCGAACTGAAAGAGATCGGCATCACCATGGAGATCAAGCAGTTGGATCCCACGGCTGCGAAGAAAGCCACCCTCACGTCGGAATTCGACATGAACCTTTCCGCCTGGACGATGGATATCCCCGACCCCGACGAGTGGACCTCCTTTGCCACCGACCCCGACGGCGGTAACCACTCGGCTTTCACGTATTACAACAACCCGGCCGTCGTGGCGTTGAACAAGAAGGGCCAGCAGGAAACCGACCCGATCAAGCGGGAGGCGATCTACAAGGATCTGCAGAAGATCACCGGTGACGACGCCTTCTTCGCCTACCTGTATTACTCGCCGTACGCGTTCGCCACCACCGACAAGGTGCACGGTTACCACGTTTCGCCGCTGTTGACCTTCCACCTGGAAAACGTCTACAAGACGAAATAGCTTTCATCTGACCCAGAGGGGCGGTCGCGCGAGCGTCCGCCCCTCTTCAATCGACAGGAGGGGTTCGTAATGTTTCACCGCTTGTCGTTCATCCCGGGCAGGTTGCTTCGGGCGTTGCCGGTGATCCTGGGGGTCACCATCGTCGTGTTCCTGATGGTGCACCTTTTACCGGGCGATCCTGCCATAGCGATTCTCGGCGACAAGGGCACCCCGCAGAGAATCGCGGCCCTGCGGGAGCAGTTGGGCCTCAACCAACCGCTGTGGCTGCAATATGCCACGTTCTTGGGGCGCCTGCTTCAGGGCAACTTCGGCACGAGCCTGGTCAACAATCGTCCCGTCGCCGAGCTCGTCTTTCAGGCGGTGCCGGTCACCCTCACTCTTTTACTATTCGCTCTCATCCTTTCGCTGCTCATCAGCATTCCGCTGGCCGCTATTGCCGCAACCCGGCCCAATGGCGGGCGCGATCTGGGCGTGCGAGCGTTCACCCTGCTGGGTCAGGGCATGCCCCAGTTTTGGGTGGGCATCATGCTGATCCTGCTTGTGTCGGTTGAGCTTCGACTTTTTCCGGTCGGCGGCTACGGGATGACGGATGCCGAGCACCTTTACTACCTCTTTCTGCCGGCGCTCACGCTCGCCATCTCTATGGCACCGACCATCATTCGCAGCCTCCGGGCATCGACGATCGCATCCCTCGGCTCCGACTACGTCGCCACAGCTCGCTCGAAGGGCAGCGCCGGCAGCGCACTGTTCCGCCAGCACGTGCTGCGCAACGCCGCCATCCCGACCATCTCGGTGATCGGCGTGAATCTGGGCTACCTCGTGGGCGGATCAATCGTCATCGAACGGGTGTTCGCCATCCCGGGGCTCGGTTCACTCATGCTCACCGGTATTTTTGCCCGCGACTTTCCCACCATCCAAGCCGTGGCGTTGGTCGTCGCGCTCTTCGTCATCATCATCGGCATTCTGACCGACGTGCTCTATACCCTGCTCGATCCGCGGGTCAACTTCAGTAAGGAGGCACGCGCATGAGCACTCCGTCCGCTCTCCTGGCTCGCCATCAGGAGAAGCGCCGGGCTAGCCGGCCCCGGTCGCTCAAGCCCTGGTATCAAAATCCGTCGCTCGTGGCCGGCCTCATTGTTGTCGGTGCGCTGGTTCTGATCGCGGTGCTGGCACCGGTGCTCGCCCCCTACGACCCAGTCAAACAGGATCTGCAGAATGCGCTGCAAGACCCGGGGGCCGCGCACTGGCTCGGCACCGACAAATACGGCCGCGATGTGCTGTCGCGCCTTATCTGGGGTGCCCAAATCGACCTGCGCATCGGGTTTCTGGCGGTGTTGATCCCGTTCGTGATTGGCTCCGTCGTTGGTGCTTTAGCTGGCTACTTCGGTGGCTGGTTCGACTCCATCGTCATGCAGATCGTCGACATCTTCTTCGCCTTCCCCTTCTACGTCATGGTTATCGTGTTGGTGTTCGTCTTCGGCGCCGGGGAAGCCAGCATCTATTTGGCGATCTCGGCGATCTCCTGGGTGGCGTACGCCAAGATCGTTCGCGGCGAAGTGCTGGTGGCCAAGAAACAGGATTACGTTGCCGCGGCTCGCCTCGGCGGACTCTCCCACGGTCGGGTCATCGCCCGCCACATCGGGCCGAACGTTCTCTCTCAGGCACTCATTTACGCAATGAGCGACGTGGTGATGGACATCATGGCGATCGTCACCCTCGGCTACCTCGGCCTGGGCATTGCGCCGCCGACGGCGGAGTGGGGGAGCATGATCCTCGACGGCCAGGAGTTCATCACCACGCAATGGCAGCAGGCCACCATTCCGGGATTGGTCATCGTGGTTGCAAGCCTCGGCCTCTCCTGGATCGGTGACGGGCTGTCCGACCTGCTGAGCCCGGAACGGAGAAAATGATGACGCCATCGAATTTGCTCAGCGTCAACAACCTCAGCCTCGGGGTCACCCGGGCCAAACATCCGGCAACCACGATCGTAAAAGACGTCTCGTTCGGCGTGGACCGCGGCGAGCGGTTCGGCATCGTTGGGGAGTCCGGGTCGGGCAAATCGTTGACCCTCCGAGCAATCGCCGGCCTCCTCCCTCAGGGAATCGACGTGTTCGGCGGTGAGATCAACTACGAAGGGCGAGATCTGCTGCGGGTCACCCCAAACGAGCGACGGGCACTAATGGGCCCCGAGATTGCGATGGTTTTTCAGGAGCCGATGACGGCCCTGAATCCGGTGATGCGCGTGGGGGAGCAAATCGCCGAGGGGCCACGGCGGCATCTCGGGCTTTCCCGCAAGAAAGCGGATGCCCTCGCCATCGAGATGATGGCAAAAACCGGTATCCCCGACCCGGCAAAACGCTCCCGCGCCTACCCGCACGAGCTTTCAGGTGGGCTTCGCCAGCGCATCATGATCGCCATGGCGCTGTCGTGTCAGCCCAAACTGCTGCTCTGCGATGAACCGACCACCGCGCTGGACGTCACGGTGCAGCACCAGGTTCTACGCCTACTTGAGAACCTCTGCGACGATTTCGGTGCCGCCCTGGTGTTCGTGACCCACGATCTGGCAGTCGTCAACCAAACCTGCGAGACCCTGGCCGTGATGTACGCCGGCCACATTGTCGAAACGGGGTGGGTGAAAGACGTGTTTCGTGATCCGCGGCATCCCTACACGCGGGGCCTCTTAGATTCGGCACCGGATTTCGACCAGCCGAACCGGCCACTCCGGCCTATTCCCGGATTCCCGCCGAACCTGGCTGAGCGACCGGCGGGATGCTCCTTCGCCCCGCGCTGCGCTCAGGTGCAGGCCGGCTGCCTCGATAGTTCCCCCACGCTGATGCCGGTCACCGCCAACCGCACCGCGGCCTGCTTCGAAACGCGCACGATGTTTGAGGGGATGCCCGCATGACCGTTCCTGCCGTGCTTCGGGTGAGTAACATCTCCAAGAGCTATCACCTCGGAGGCACACTGGGGAGCGTGCTCGGCGTCACACGACAAAATTCCCTCACCGCTCTCGACTGCGTTTCGCTGGATCTTCGACCGGGTGAGATTCTCGCGCTCGTAGGCGAATCCGGGTCGGGTAAATCCACCTTGGCGAAGATTCTAGTCGGTAGCGTCTCGGCCAGTTCCGGGGAGTTGGACTACCGTGGTGCAGCGCTGCCCACCAAGCGCGGCAAAGACGCGACCCGGCGCATCCAAATGGTCTTCCAAGACCCGTATTCCTCGCTCAACCCGCGGCTCACCGTCGGCGCAATCCTTGCCGAACTTCTGTGGTTGCACCGAATTGTGCCGCGCAAATCACTGCGGGAGGAAAGCATCCGGCTGCTGAATCTGGTCGGAATGCAGGAGGACGCCCTCGACGCCTATCCCAGCCAGTTCTCCGGCGGCCAGCGGCAACGAATCGCCATCGCACGTGCCCTCGCGGTACGCCCTGACGTGTTGATCGCCGACGAACCGGTCTCGGCCCTCGACGTGTCGGTGCAGGCCACGATCCTCGATCTGTTCGCCACGTTGCGCCTCGAGCTCGGCCTCAGCATCCTGTTCGTCGCGCACAACCTCGCAGTCGTGCAGCACCTCAGCCAGCGGGTCGCCGTGATGTACCTCGGGCGAGTCGTAGAGGTGGCAGAGACCGAAGAACTGTTCGCCAATCCGCGCCATCCGTACACGCGAGCGCTGATCGATTCGATCCCCCGGATGTCGGCTGCCAGCGTCAATCGTGAGCTCGTGCTTGAGGGCGAGCCGCCGAGCCCGTTCGATGTCCCGAGCGGATGCCGCTTTCATCCGCGCTGCCCGGTAGCGGTCGCCGCCTGCCGGGAGGTGGACCCGTCGCTCAAATCGGTGGCGTTGGAGCATGAGAGCGCGTGCCTGCGCGCGTTCGAGTTGGCGGAGTTCGCTCCCGCGCACTAACCCAACGAAAAAGCCCCGCGCACTTACCCCGTGCGCTAACCCGACGCTCTGCATCCGCGCCGCAGCCGACGCCCGTTGGATTTCATCCCAGCACGCCAGAACCAGAACCATTTACGCACACCAGCAGTTCAC
>JACMPQ010000006.1 GCA_014377425.1 Microbacteriaceae bacterium
AAGGGGTTCAAGTCGTTCGCCCAGTCGACCACTTTCGCCTTTGAAACCGGCGTCACCTGCGTGGTGGGGCCGAACGGTTCCGGAAAATCGAATGTGGTGGATGCCCTCGCTTGGGTCATGGGCGAGCAGGGGGCTAAAACGCTCCGCGGCGGCAAAATGGAAGACGTCATTTTCGCCGGTACAGCCACCAAGGGCCCGCTGGGGCGTGCCGAGGTCATCCTGACAATCGACAACGCCGACGGCGCCCTGCCGATCGACTACGCCGAGGTCACCATCAGCCGCACCCTGTTTCGAAACGGCGGGAGCGACTACGCAATCAATGGCCGAAGTTGCCGTCTGCTCGACGTGCAGGAGTTGCTCAGCGATTCCGGTCTCGGCCGCGAAATGCACGTCATCGTGGGCCAGGGTCAGCTCGATGCCGTTCTGCACGCGAGCCCGGAAGATCGTCGCGGTTTCATCGAGGAAGCCGCCGGAATTCTCAAACACCGTCGCCGCAAAGAGAAAACGCTACGCAAGCTCGACGCCATGCAGGTCAACCTCACCCGGTTGAGTGACCTCGCCGGCGAGGTGCGGCGCCAACTCAAACCGCTCGGTCATCAGGCCGAGATCGCTCGCGAGGCTCGAACCATTGCGAGCGTGGTGCGGGATGCCCGGGCGCGACTGCTGGCAGACGACGTTGTTACCGTGCGCGCCGCCCTCACCATCAACGGTCGCGGGGAGAGCGAACGCAAAACCGAACGCGTGGTGTTGCAGGAGCAGCTCGATCAGGCCAGACTCCGCGGGGCCCGTCTTCTGGAGGCCCAAGACAGCGATCTGGTCGACCAGGCCCGGCGCACCGCCTTCGGGTTGGAGTCGGTGCAGGAACGCCTGCGCGGGCTATTCTCTCTCGCCAACCAGCGATTTGCGCTCATCGGGCAGCAGTCCGATTCCGCCTCTCCGTTCTCGGGCGTCACCGAACAAACGGTGCTCGACGCGCAGCAAGAAACCGAACGACTGCGCGCGGCAGACTCCCGCACCACGGTTGCCGGTGCCGCTGCCCGTACTCAGACTCTTGCGGCCCGCGCCCGGCTCGCCGCCCTCGACGAGCAAATCGCCGAGCAGAGTGCCGCGATTTCCCGGCACGACCTGGAGATTTCACGGCTCACCGGGCAATTTGAGGCCGCCGCCTCCCGCCTCGCCGCCCTGCGCGGTGAGGCGCTGCGCCAGGAGAACGCCAGTGCGGCGGCGCTGGCTCGCCGAATCGCTGCCGAGGCCCAATTATCCATCGTCGAAACGGATGCCGAATCCCTGGGTGGAATAGGCGACACCGACACGGACTACGACGTCCACTACGCCACCGCGCAGTCCGAGGTCTCCCACGCCGAAACCGAAATCGACCGGCTGCGCGACGCGGTGCACACCCTGGAGCGGGAGCGGGATTCGCTCGCCGCCCGCACCAAAGCCCTCTCACAGGCCCTCGACCAAAAAGACGGCTCCAGTGCTTTGGTGGCGGCAACGCTCCCCGGTATTCGGGGGCTGCTGGCCGAACATCTGCAGATCACCCCCGGCTATGAGGCCGCGATCGCCGCCGCCCTAGGGTCGCTCACCGATGCGGTGCTCGCCGACGATCGCGACACCGCAGTGGCGGCTCTTGCCCACTCCGCAAGTGCGCAACTCGGTCGCCTCGAATTACTGGTGGCCGAGTTGGGCCACAACGCGGTGCCCGCCGTGCCGCGAACGGATGCCGCGATCTCGGCTCCGAGCGTGGTGACCGCGCCCGGCGGGGTGCTGGCGCTGTTGGCATCCGTCGTTATTGTCGACACGACCGACGCCGCGCACGTGCTCTGGGCAAGTCTCAGCGATTCTGAGCAGAAGAGTCTCACCGTGGTCACGCTGAGTGGCGATCTGCTGAGTCGCCTCGTGCTGCGCGGTGGTTCCGGGGCCAGGCGGTCGCGGCTAGAGCTGGTGGCAGACCGGGATGCCGCGGCCGATCGCCTCACCGAGACCGGGTCGCTCATTGAGCGGGCACGGTTTGCCCTCGGTGAGCGGCAAAAGGCGCTGCACACCGCGAAGGTGAATGCGACCCGAGCGCTTGCCGCACTGCGGGCTTACGACGCGCGATTTGCGGAACAGGCTCAGGCGCTCAGCCACGCCCGGGGGGTGCTGGAGGCCGCCGTCGCCGACGCCGACCGACTCGGCCGTGCTGCCCAGCTCTCCACGGATGCCGTAGCGGAGGTCGCGGCCACCGTCGAGCGCGCCCGGGACGAACGTGAGGCGATGCAGCAGCTTGAGCTCCCCACACTTGACCTCGCTCAACGGGATGCGTTGGTTGCTGCGCTGGAACAGTGTCGGGAGTCGGAGGTGGCGGCACGGCTCACCGAGGAGACCGCGCGGGAGCGGGTGCGCGCTTCTGTGGCCCACGCCCTTTCGCTGCAGAAACAGTTGGAGGCTGAGAGAGCTCAGGCTGAGGATGCTGCCCGCCGCGCCGTCATCCGTCGCCGCGGGCTCGATGCGGCGCACGAGGTAATTTCTGCCCTGCCCGCCGTGCTCGACGCCGTTGACCGTTCCGTTTCGACGGCCCGGGTTGACCTCAAAACGCGAGAGGCCGAACGCCTAGCCCAGTCGGAGGAAATTTCCGAACTGCGCCGGGAAGAGAACCTGCTGCGGGATCGGCTGCAGGCGGTGAGTGAAGACGTGCACGGTATCGAAATGCTGCTCTACGAGAGCCGGGTGCAGCTTGCGGTGCTGGTGGAGCGCGCCGCCTCTGAGCTCGGACTCGACGAAGAAATGTTGGTCGCCGAGTACGGCCCGGACCAGCCGGTTATTGCCCCTTTGCAGGACGCGCCTACAAGCACACCACACGACGCGCCCCCCGGCGACCTGCCCGGCACGCAAACAACCCCGTTCGTGCGCGCCGAGCAGGAAAAGCGTCTGGCCAAAGCCGAGCGCAGTCTGGCGCAATTGGGTCGGGTCAACCCGTTGGCCCTGGAGGAATTCGCCGCCCTCGAACAGCGACACCTCTTTCTCGCCGACCAGCTCACCGACCTCACCAACACCCGCCGTGACCTGTTGACGATCATCGACGAGATCGACGAGAAGATGCAGCACATTTTTGCGGCCGCGTTCGAAGACACCCGGGTGGCTTTTAACTCAGTGTTCCCGGTGCTGTTTCCGGGCGGTACCGGCAGCATTCACCTTACCGAGCCAAACAATTTGCTCACGACCGGAATCGAAGTTACGGTCAAGCCGGCCGGTAAAAAGATCGAGCGACTCTCGCTGTTGAGCGGCGGGGAACGATCGCTCGCCGCGGTCGCCCTGCTAATCGCCATTTTTAAGGCTCGGCCCAGCCCGTTTTACATCATGGATGAGGTGGAGGCGGCACTCGACGACGCTAATCTCGGCCGGCTGCTCACGATCTTCGAAGATCTGCGGGAGAGCTCGCAGCTGATAATCATCACTCACCAAAAACGCACGATGGAAATTGCCGACGCCCTCTACGGGGTCTCGATGCGCGCCGATGGTATTTCGGCTGTCGTCGGACAGCGGGTGCAGCGCCTCGCCGCGGAATCGTGAACCACGCCAGCGCCGCACGCGGGGGCATCCCCAATAGCGTCGGCATCCTCAGCGCAGCCAACCCCAGCGCCGGCATCCTCAGCGTATCCAACCTGCGTCTTCGGCAGGTAACTCCCGCTTCGGCACCGGCTCAACTTGCGGTCACCCGGCCCACCTGTTAGTCCTAACAGGTGAGTAGAAACATTTCCCGGCGCAGGGTCGTGCGCATCACGGTCGGGGCGTTGCCAATTCAGCGAGAAGACGTGTTGGCCGTTGAAGAACCGCTGGAGATTCGTGTCGGCGGCCGTCCTTTGGCGGTCACCATGCGCACTCCCGGTCACGACTTCGAGTTGGCGGCCGGTTTTTTGGTCTCCGAGGGCGTCATTAGCGCAGCCGAGCATTTCAGCATGGCCCGCTACTGCGCGGGAGCTACCGTCGAGGGGCTCAACACCTACAACGTGCTGGACGTGACGCTCGGCCCCGGGGTGGCGCCGCCCGACCCGAGCCTGGAGCGTTCGTTCTACACCACGAGTTCCTGCGGGGTGTGTGGCAAGGCTTCGATCGATGCCGTCTCAACCCAGTCGGTGTTCGAAGTTCGGGATGACCCCGCGCGCATCGATCCTGCCCTGCTGGTCACCTTTCCCGACCGCCTGCGCGCCGAGCAAGCGGTGTTCGAGAAGACCGGCGGGCTCCATGCAGCGGGCCTGTTTAATGCGGCCACCGGCGAAATGCTGGTTTTGCGCGAGGATGTCGGGCGGCACAATGCCGTCGACAAGGTGATCGGCTGGGCACTCACCGAGAAGCGCCTGCCGCTGCGCGGAATGGTGCTGATGGTGTCGGGCCGAGCGAGCTTCGAATTGACCCAAAAAGCCATGATGGCAGGTATTCCGATTCTGGCCGCGGTGTCGGCCCCCTCGTCCTTGGCCGCGGAGCTCGCGACGAGCGCAGGTCTCACCCTTATCGGGTTCCTGCGCGGCAATTCCATGGTGGTGTACTCGGGCGACGCTCGGGTAAGCGCCAGCGCCAGTGCCAGTGCCAGTGCCAGTGCCAGTGCCAGTGCCAGTGCCAGTGCCGGTGCCGGTGCCGCCGCCACCATCGCTACTGACTCAGCGACGGTGCCGGTCTTCGAGCGTTCCTCCCACCTTGGAGGCGCACACTCTTAGAGGGATCATTCGCTGATCACAGAAAGCAGCCGAAGATGACGCGCAAACCCCCCGTAAACGATGTCAACGATGACGGCATTGAGATTTCGAAGCCGAAAACCTGGGCCGTGGGGGTTCCCGGGATCACCCATTCGATGATCCCGGCGCTGGAACTCATGGGCGTTAGTCGCACAGTGAAGACCATGACCGCGATCAACCAAAAAGACGGTTTCGATTGCCCCAGCTGTGCCTGGCCGGATCCGACCAAGCGTAAGGCGCTGGAATTCTGTGAAAACGGAGCCAAGGCGGTCACCTGGGAAGCCACCCCGGTCACCGTTCCCTCGTCTTTCTGGACGCAACACTCCGTGGCAGACCTGCTCACCAAGAGTGAATATTGGCTCGGCATGCAGGGCCGCCTCACCGAGCCGGTATACAAGGCCGCAGGCTCAGATCACTACCGGCCAATCGGTTGGGATGCCGCGTTCGCGATCATCGGCGCAAAGCTCAAGTCGTTGGAATCCCCCGACGAGGCCGCGTTCTACACGAGCGGGCGTGCCTCGAACGAGGCCGCGTTCAGCTATCAGTTGTTTGTGCGCGCGTTCGGCACCAATAATCTGCCGGACTGCTCCAACATGTGCCACGAAGCCACCGGCCTTGCCATGGATGAGGCGATCGGCATCGGCAAGAGCACCATTCGGTACGAGGATTTCGAGCAGGCCGACCTGATCATCATCATGGGCCAAAACCCCGGCACAAATCATCCTCGCATGCTCACCGCTCTCGAAGAGGCCAAGCAGGCCGGGGCGTCGATCGTGAGCGTGAATCCTTTGCCGGAGGCCGGGCTCATGCGCTATCGCAACCCGCAGCAGGTGAGTGGGGTTCTCGGCACTGGCATCGGCCTCAGTGACCAATATCTGCAGGTTCGTCTTGGCGGAGATATGGCACTCTTACAGGCGATTTCGAAGCGGGTGCTCGATGCCGAGGCAGCGAATCCCGGCACCGTGCTCGACCACGACTTTCTCACCCAGCACTGTTCGGGTCTCGACGAGCTAAAAGAACATTTATCCACCCTCGATGAGCGCGAAGTGCTGGAGGCGACCGGATTGGATGTCGAGGAGATCGACGAACTCGCCCAGCGCTACCTTGCGGCCGACCGGGTCATCGTCACCTGGGCGATGGGAATCACGCAGCACAAAAAGGCCGTTCCCACGATCAAAGAGATCATGAACCTGCTCTTTCTGCGCGGCAATATTGGCAAGCCCGGCGCGGGGGCATCGCCCATTCGTGGGCACAGCAACGTGCAGGGGGATCGCACGATGGGCGTCTGGGAAAAGATGCCGCAAAAGTTTATGTCGGCGCTGGAAGCTGAATTCGGATTTACCCCGCCGGCCGAGCACGGGGTGGATGCGGTTACCGCCATCCGACACCTCGATGAGGGCAAGATCAAGGTGTGGGTGGCGCTCGGCGGTAACCTGGTGGCGGCCATTTCCGACACCGCGGTCGCCGAGCGAGCGTTTTCCAAACTCGAGCTCAACGTGCAGATCTCGACCAAGTTGAACCGCTCGCACGCGGTGGTCGGGCAGGAGTCGATCATCCTTCCAACGCTTGGCCGCACCGACATAGATATTCAAAAATCCGGCGCCCAGTTCGTGACCGTTGAGGATTCAGTCTGTGCGGTGCATGCATCACACGGTCGGTTGACCCCGGTGGCACCGAACCTACTCTCCGAGGTGGCCATCGTCACCCGCATTGCGCGTGCCGCCCTCACCGATACCCGCGGAATCGACTGGGCGGGGTTTGAAGACGACTACGACGTCATTCGGGAGCACATCGCCAACGTCGTGGGCGGGTGTGAAAACTACAACGATCTCGTGCGTCAAGAGGGGGGTTTCATTTTGCCGCACCCGCCGCGCGACTCGCGTACCTTCCTTACCCCCACCGGCAAGGCGATGATCTCGGTCAACGAGTTAGAGCGCCTTGAGCGGCCAGCCGGCCGGCTGCTCCTGCAGACCATGCGCTCGCACGACCAGTTCAACACCACGATTTACAGCATGAATGATCGCTATCGAGGCATAAAGAACGGCCGACAGGTGATTTTCATCAACCCGCTCGACATCGCCGAATTGAACCTCTCCGACGGCGATCTCGTTGACGTGCACAGTGAATTCAGCGATCGGATCGATCGGGTGTTGCCGCGGCACCGCGTGGTCTCCTATCCCACTGCGCGCGGGTGCGCTGCGGCCTACTTCCCCGAAGCGAACGTGCTGGTGCCGCTCGATTTCATGGCCGAGGGTGCGCGCACCCCGGCTTCCAAATCCATCCTGGTGCGCTTGGAGCCGTCGAGGTCGGGTGCGACGGTGCCTACGTCTATCGCGAGCGAGCCCGTCGGGTCCACGGCAACTCGAGCGTAGTCACGGTTTCACCCGCCTGCGCTCCGGCGGGCGGGCAGACCAACACGGCGTCGGCCTCGGCGAGACCGCGCAGCATGCCGGAGCCCAGCCAATCGCTCACTACTGCACCGTCAGCGGTCTCGCGAAAAGGAAGCAAACGGCTGCTTCCTTTCGCGGGCAAAATGTCGTGGCTAAGCACTGTCGTCCCGAGGCCAAGGCCGGATTCTTGGCCGGGGCCGGGGCCGGGGCCGGGGCCGTGCACTTGCCCGAGACCGGGGCCGGGGCCGGAGCCGTGCACTTGCCCGAGACCGGGTTCGGTTCCGGGTTGGCGTTCGATTTCTCCTCCGTGCTGGCTGTCCCGCGGCTCGTCGCCGTTGGTTTCTCCGCGCAGTCCGGCGATCAGTGGAGCGACGACCGTGAGCAGCCCCATTATCGCAGCGAGTGGATTGCCGGGCAGGCACGCCACAAAGCGTCCGTCTACCAACCGTGCCACGAAGGTGGGCCCGCCCGGCCTCATCCGAATTCCGTCGATCACAATCGTGGCCCCCACGGATGCCAACGCCCGGCGCATATGGTCGGCCGAGGAGTTGCTGGTGCCGCCCGTGGTCACGAGAACATCCGTTTCTGCCGCGGTAAGCCCCAACGCCTTCGGGCCAAAGGCTGCTTCGGTCTGGGCCTGATCATCGCTAATTCGCAGTTTTGCGACCACCACGCCGCCGAGCAGTGCGAGGAACGAAGGCAGTTGAGGCCCGAAGGCGTCGCGCACAAATCCGGGCGCAGCGATTCCGGACTCCACCACCTCGCTGCCGCTCAAAATGAGCCCGACCCGCGGTCGTCGGCGTACCTGAACAGTGTCGTGTCCGGCGATGGCGGCAACCGCGAGGTGCACCGGGTTGAGCACCGTTCCCGCGGCGATGATCACGGCGCCCTCCCGAACCTCTTCGCCGGCCAGTCGAATGTGTTGCCCGGCGAAAGGCTCGTCCGGGGATGCCGTGGGGCCGCGGTCGAGCAGCGCGGCTGCGGCGACGCCGTCGCTGCGCGGCACTCCGTTTTCGCTGCGGAGTACACCTACGGCACCGACCGGAATCAACCCACCGGTAACAATTTCCCGAGCTTGACCAGGTGGAAGGTCGCCGATTCCGTTGACCAATAGCCACGGTGCATCCCCCGCGACCACCCACCCGTCCATCGCCGAGGAAGCGTAGTGCGGCACGTCGGTAAGCGCGGGTAAGTCATTGGCGAGGGTGCGGTCGGCGGCCTGCTCAATACCGACCGTTTCCGCCGGAAGGGCGGTTGCCAGAGTGAGGGCAAGCTGGCGGGCTGTCGCCCAATCCGGCGAGGGGTGCGAGCGATTCACTCGAGTGCGGTGTCGGATGTCGCGGCCCGCAGCAGCGACCTGGCCGACGCCATCGCCACTTCGATTGCTACCACGGCGTTGCTTGAGGCCTCAGAATCGGCGGGCTCTTTATTAGTCAGCCGTTCCCCGAAGTCGGCTTCGGCCGCTGCACGCCCTGCCGCATAGCCGACGAGGAAGGTGGTGAGCGGGGCCGCCGGACGAATCACGGTGTGCGCCGCGACCCCGGCCAGCGACAGGATGGCGTCGATGTCGACCGAAATGTCGAGCCCGAGTTCGGCCGACAGTCGTGCGCTCCAGTCAGCAAGAACCGCCACCTTGTCGGCAGGTGATTCGGCGCCCGGGGTACTTCTCGTCCCCGAAGCCTCGACAGTCTCGCTCATTTAGATCTCCTCGGGAAACGGCGACTTGGGTTCAGTCTTAATCCCAGCCTCAGTATCGGCTCTGAGCGAAATCGGTTGGGGCACGCCGAAGAAGGCAGCATCCGCCCAGGTGTCAATGTCGCGGGTCGAGCCCGCGGGCACCACAACCTCGGTGAGTCTGAGCGGGGCGATCAACCGAGAGACGCTCATGCCGTCCACGCCTCCAGGGAAGGTGGCGCGGGCGGCCACCGTCAGTGCGGTGAGATCCGATCGCCGGAAGATTGCGGCCAGCGGTTGCCGGTGGCCCTCGTCGACGGCAATCACCCCGAGTGGGTTTGCCCGAAGCGCTCCGTGCAGAGTGGCGACGGCATCTGCAATCTTCGGCATGTCGCAGGCGAGCACGATGACGTGGTGATCGTCGGGGGTGTCGGAAGATCCAATGTGCCGCAGCCCCTCCGAGATTGCCGCGGTCGGCCCGCCATATCTCGGTTCCTCACGGGTGACGCGCACCCCGCGTGGCACCTCGTCGGGGGATATCAGACCGACAACGACCACCCGTCGGGCGAACGAGACCGCGGCCAGCGTGCGATTGAGGAGGGTCTCCCCGTCTACCACCACGTGAGCCTTGTTCACCGTAGTGAGGCGGGAGGAGCGGCCACCGGCGAGAACTATGGCGTCGATCATCCGGAATCCTTTCTGAATGATTCGAACTCAACCAACAATAAGTCGGAAGTGAGGCACGCCGTGAACAGCACTGTAGTGCGGCGGATTTCCCGCCGCACCACAGTAATCTACCCTGTGGCCGCCTTCGCCTTGCAGTAGATCAGACGGTGAGGTAGCCGTTCGGGTTCAGCACGTACTTGGTCGCCGCTCCGGCATCGAACTCGGCATACCCGCGGGGAGCATCGTCGAGTGAGATTGCCTTCGCATTTACGTTCTTTGCAATGGAAACCCGATCATTCAGGATGGCCATCATCAGGCCGCGGTTGTACTTCATCACCGGGCACTGACCGGTGGTGAACGACAGCGACTTAGCCCATCCGGTGCCGAGACTCAGCGACAGCGAACCCCGCTTGGCGGCCTCGTCAACACCCCCCGGGTCTCCCGTGACGTAGAGTCCCGGAATTCCCATGGCACCGCCGGCAGCGGTGATGTCCATGAGGGAGTTCAGCACTGTCGCGGGCGCCTCTTGATCCGCGTTATGGCCGTGGCCTTTCGCCTCAAATCCGACCGCGTCGACCCCGCAGTCAACCTCGCGAACACCCAAAATCTGTTCGATTTGGTCGGCGATGTCGCCCTTGGTGAGGTCAATCGTCTCGCAGCCGAAGGTACGAGCCTGGGCCAGACGACCCTCGTTCATGTCTCCCACGATGACCGCAGCAGCCCCCAGCAAGAAGGCACTGGATGCGGCGGCAAGCCCCACCGGACCCGCGCCAGCGACGTACACCGTAGACCCGACTCCAACGCCGGCGGATACCGCGCCATGAAAGCCGGTGGGGAAGATGTCGGAGAGCATGGTGAGGTCCATGATCTTCTCCAGCGCCTGGTCCCGATCCGGGAACTTCAACAGGTTCCAGTCGGCGTAGGGAACCAGCACGTACTCGGCCTGGCCGCCCACCCAACCGCCCATGTCGACGTAGCCGTAGGCGCTGCCGGGGCGGTCAGGGTTGACGTTCAGACAGATTCCGGTCTTGCGCTCCTTGCAATTGCGACAGCGACCGCAGGAGATGTTAAATGGCACCGACACGATGTCGCCCACCTTGATGAATTCAACGTCCGGTCCGCATTCCACCACTTCTCCGGTGATCTCATGACCGAGCACCAGATTGGTGGGGGCGGTGGTGCGCCCACGAACCATGTGCTGATCCGAGCCGCAGATGTTGGTGGCAACGGTTTTGAGGATGACCCCGTGCGGTACCTTGCGGCCCACATTTGCCGGGTTTACCCCGGGTCCGTCTTGGAGTTCGAAGGTGGGGTAGTCGATGTCGATGAGGTCGACGACTCCCGGACCCTTGTAGGCAACTGCTCTGTTTCCTGACATTATGTTTCCTCCCATTTGACTGGGCTCGACGGGCGAGCCTGGGTCCCGATAAAAATCGAGGCACGTCACCCGGAGTGCATGCTTTCTGGTGGGAACGAAACGTTATTTCCACCAAAAAAAGCGCCACTGGGGGCTTGCGGGACACGCTAACACTGCGAGCTTCAAGGAGAGTGGTGAATTCGGGCAAGAACGCTCCTACCTCACGCCGCTGCGAAAAAGTCTGATTGAATGATAAAAACTCGAAGCGAGGCATGATGCCCATGGGTTCCGTCACGACAAAATTCGTCGGTTCAAATACTCTGCGTGCCGACGGTGTTTCTGCAGCGACCACTGCGGTGATGGCGATTGCCGGAAGCGCTCCGGCCTATTCCATCGCGGCGGTCTCCGCGACCCTGATCGCTAACGCCGGGCTCGGCAGCGTCGCAGCCCTTTTGTGGTGTGCGGTCCCCATGCTGGGTATCGCGTGGGCCTTTGCCTACCTGGGCCGTGCTGATGCGAGCGCGGGTGCGGCCTACTCCTGGGTCGGCCGTGTGCTGCATCCGATTCTGGGATTTTTCAGCGGCTGGGCACTTGTGGTGTCCGCAACGATCTTCATGGTGGCGGGCACTCTCCCGGCGGGCGTGGCCTCCGTCAGCCTCTTTGCGCCTGACGAGGTGAATAACGTTCCCTTGGTCGTTGCGGTTGGAGCGGCGTGGTTCTTGGCGATGGCCGCTTTTGTGCTGGTAGGTGTTCGAATCAGCGCCCGGGCACAGTGGATTATGACGGGCATCGAGGTCGGCATATTGGTGGTATTCGCCGTCGTCGCGCTGGTTCGAGGCTCGGCGGGAAATCTTGCGGGCGCGACGTTCTCCTGGAACTGGTTCAGTCTGGGAAGCATTTCCGGCGGCACCGGAGCTTTTGTAGCCGCGGCGCTAATCGCGGCGTTTTACTACTGGGGATGGGATGTCAGCGCGAACCTTTCTGAGGAAACCCGCAACGGGCGCCGAAACTCTGGCGTGGCAGGAATCATCGGTGTCGTGTCGGTATTTGTCATCTTCACTGTCTTTACCATCACCATCCAGGTGGTTTTACCGGCGGAGGTCATCGAGCAACACAGCGGAGACATCCTCGAGGTTCTAGGCGAGGCGATTTGGCCCGGAATCGGCGGCAAGATTCTGATCATGGCCGTGATTTTGTCCACCGTGGCTTCCATCGAGACAACTCTTATTCAGGTAACCAGAACGCTTTTTGCAATGGGTCGTGATCATACAATCCCACGGGCGTTCGGCCGCACGCACTCGAAGTGGCAGACCCCGGTCGTCGCTACCGTTGCGGTAACCGGTATCTGTCTGGTGTTGTTCATTGGCGCAGCGTTTTTTGGCAGCATCAGCGAGATTCTCAGCAACATGATTAGCTCCATTGGGCTTCAGATCTCGTTTTACTACTCCCTTGCGGGAGCTGCGGTGGTAGTGGCGTATCGCCATTACATCTTCACTTCGGTGAAGAATTTTATCTTCATCGGGCTGTGGCCGGCGCTCGGAGCGGCGTTCATGCTGTGGGTCTTTTGCGTGTCAATTCCCACTCTGTCCCCCATTGTTCAGGTACTCGGTCTTGGTTCGCTTGCCCTCGGCATCATCCCGATCGCCGCGTATTGGAAAAAAGGCTCACGATACTTTCACCGTCGAACAATTGACGTAGCGACCGACTCGGCGGAGAACCCTCTTGACCACGAACAGTCCGAGTTTCGATAGCCCCGAGCGTCGGACGTGTCAGGCGACGAGGGCCACATTGTTAATAGTGATAACGCGCCACTCGCCGTTTACGAATTCGACAATGCTGGTAGCCGCGTTTTCGATCATTGGAATGTCGCTAGATGAGATTCGGCGCAGCACCTCGCGAATAAGTGTGCCGTGAGCCACCACAATGATCGAACGGCCGCTGTGTGTGATCGCGAGGCGCTCGAGGGCGGCGAGGCCGCGGTCGGCAACAGACTCGCGCTCCTCCATGTTTGTGTAGTCGCGGTTCGGCCACAATGCCGACACCTGCGCCTCGTTCATCCCCTCGGCGTCGCCGTAGTGGCGTTCGCGAAGGTCGTGGTCGACACCCACCAGGGGCAGGCCCAGAATCTCGGCGATGATGCTGCCGGTTTCCGCCGCCCGCGAGAGCGGGCTCGTGGCCACGCCGTGCCAAGCGGCGGCATCGAAGCGGGCGGCGGATTCCACCGCTTGGCTACGGCCGGTGTCGTTGAGGGGAATGTCGGTCGAGCCCTGAAGCTGGCCGTCGGCGTTCCACTGGGTCTGCCCGTGACGAGTGAGCGCGATGGTCACGCTGGGCGAGCCAGAAGAAGCGGCGGACGTAGAGCCAGAGGAAGCGGCGGACGCAGAGGCAGAGGCAGAGGCAGAAGCGAAGGTCACGGCCGTCAGCTTAGTTGCGCCGTGCTGGTGGGTTGCGGTTGCGGTTGCGGTGGCGCCGTGCACGGCAGCGCTCGCGGTTAGGCTGACTGCATGGCCGCCCGCACAACCCCCTGGTCCTTTGGCGGCGCGTTGCGCGGCCTGTTTGCGAAACCGACAATTGACGAGGCCACCTGGGATGACCTCGAAGACGCCCTGATCACCGGTGATTTTGGCATCACCGTTACCGACGAGATTCTGGCGCACCTGCGGGCCGAGGTGAAGCGATTTTCTACGACCGATCCGGTTGATCTCAAACGGATGCTGCGCGAAACCCTCGAGGAACGCCTTTCCCGACTCGACCCCACCCTCACCCTCACCGCGCGACCGGCGATCGTACTGGTGGTCGGAGTGAATGGCGTCGGAAAGACCACCACCATCGGCAAGCTGTCGAAGTTTCTGGTCGGGTACGGCCGAACCGTGATCGTCGGAGCCGCGGACACCTTCCGCGCCGCCGCCGTGGAGCAGCTGGCCACCTGGGCCGAGCGCGGGGGAGCCGCGATTCAGCGGCCGCAGCAGCAGGGGCAGGATCCGGCATCCGTCGCCTTCCAAACCGTCGAACGGGCCCAGCGCGAGGGCATCGACATCGTGATTATCGATACCGCCGGGCGATTGCAGACCAAAAGTGGGCTCATGGATGAGCTCGGCAAGATTCGGCGGGTGATCGACAAGCAGGCCGAGGTCGCTGAGGTGCTGCTGGTGCTCGATGCCACCACCGGTCAAAACGGTCTGGCTCAGGCGGAGGCATTCATTCAGCATGCCGGGGTCACCGGGCTGGTCATAACCAAGCTTGACGGCAGTGCAAAAGCCGGTTTTGTGATCGCGGTGCAGGAGCGCACCGGCATCCCGATCAAGCTGGTCGGTCAGGGCGAAGGGATCGGCGACCTCACCGGTTTTACCCCGCACGTGTTTGTGCAGAACCTGATCGGTTAGCAGTGTCCGCCCGCCACGACCCGCCGCCGCAGACCGGGCTCTCTCGAGCAATCTCGCTCGTGGCGTTGATGAGCGGAATCCTCGCCCCCATTTTGTTTGTGTTGATTTTTTTCTTGGCGAGCATCGGCTTTGCCACGGCGGGGCGAGTGCTTTCTCCGCTCGCGCTCACCGCAACACTTTTCGGGGTCATCTCAGCGATTGCCGCGACCGCCCATCCCCGAACGCGTACCCTTGGCATCACGATTGCGCTGGTCATGGTGCCCTGCGCGTTTCTCGGCGCAATCAGTCTGATCGGGATGCTGTCCCGCTAAGTCGCCACCGCTACCCCGCTGTCGCTGCCCCGTCATCGCTGTCGCTGTCGCTGCTACGGCTGGGCCAGCTCGCGATGAATCGCTGCAAGCGCCACGTACCGGGTTGCATTGTCTTTCAGCTCCGAGCGCTCTTCATTGGTGAGCGCTCGGCGCACCTTCGCGGGAACCCCGGCAACCAGCGAGCCGGTCGGGATGATGCTGCCCTCAAGCACGACCGCACCGGCGGCCACGAGCGACCCCGCCCCGACCACCGCGTGATTCAGGACCGTGGCGGACATCCCGATCAGGCAGTCATCCTCGATCACACAGCCGTGCAGCACCGCTGCGTGCCCCACGCTCACGCCGGAACCCACCACCACAGGACGGCCGGCGTCGCAGTGCACGGTCACGTTGTCTTGCAGGTTGCTGCGGGCACCGATTGTGATCACGTCAACATCGGCCCGCAGGACGGCGCCGTAAAAAACGCTGGCACCGTCTCCCAGCTTCACCTGACCAATGAGGGTTGCGGTGGGGGCAACCCAGGCCGAAGCCGCGATCTCGGGGTGGTGGCCGTCGAACGGCAGGATCAACGCGGTTGCAGTCATGGCCCGAGGATAGGGGATTGCCGTCGAACGGGGCCACACCGGCATCCGGTTAAACTGGTCTGACTATGGCAACTTTCGGAAATCTCACTGATCGCCTCGTCGACACCTTCAAAAACCTGCGCGGTAAGGGCAAGCTGAGCGCGGCTGACGTCGATTCCACGGTGCGTGAGATTCGTCGGGCGCTGCTCGATGCCGACGTTGCCCTCGAGGTTGTGAAGGACTTCACCGCCAGGGTGCGCGAGCGAGCTCTCGGTGACGAGGTTTCGAAGGCTCTAAACCCGGCCCAGCAGGTGGTGCAGATCGTCAACGACGAGCTCACCCAGATACTCGGCGGCCAGGCTCGCCGCATCGAATTCTCGAAGAAGCCGCCGACCGTCATCATGCTTGCCGGTCTCCAGGGTGCCGGAAAGACCACCCTCGCCGGCAAGCTGGCCAAGTGGCTCGCCAAAGACGGGCACACCCCGCTGTTGGTCGCCGCCGACCTCCAGCGACCCAATGCCGTGACGCAGCTCCAGGTGGTGGGCGAGCAGGCAGGTGCCGCTGTCTATGCCCCCGAACCCGGAAACGGGGTCGGAAACCCGGTCAAGGTCGCCAAGGATGGCGTGAAGTTCGCCCGTGATAAGCAGTATGACGTGGTCATTGTTGACACCGCCGGTCGCCTCGGTGTCGACGCCGAGATGATGAAGCAGGCGTCAGACATTCGTCGGGCGATCGACCCCGACGAGGTGTTCTTCGTCATCGACGCGATGATCGGCCAGGACGCCGTCGCAACGGCTAAGGCGTTCCAAGCCGGAGTCGACTTCACCGCGGTGGTGCTCTCCAAGCTCGACGGCGACGCGCGCGGCGGGGCGGCGCTCAGCGTGGCATCCGTTACCGGGCGTCCGATCATCTTCGCCTCCACCGGTGAGTCGCTGGATGATTTCGAGCCGTTCTATCCCGACCGCATGGCGAGCCGCATCCTCGACCTCGGTGACATTCTCAGCCTCATCGAGCAGGCTCAGGGCGCCTTCGACGAGGAAGAAACCCGCAAGGTTGCCGAAAAGCTCGCAACAGCCACCTTCACCCTCGAAGATTTTCTGAGCCAGATGCAGCAGCTCAAAAACATGGGCTCGATCAAAAATATGCTCGGGATGCTTCCGGGGGCCAAGGGCATGCGCGAGCAGCTCGAAAACTTTGATGAGAGCGAAATCACCCGCACCGAGGCGATCATCCAGTCGATGACGCTTCAGGAGCGTCGCCAGCCGAAGGTGCTCAACGGATCACGCCGGGTGCGCATCGCTCGCGGCTCTGGCACGAGTGTCACCGAGGTCAATGCCCTGGTGAATCGTTTCGAGCAGGCGGCAAAGATGATGAAAACCGTCGCCCGTGGCGGAATGCCGCAGATTCCCGGAATGGGACCGATCCCGGGTGCCCCCTTTGGTGGCGGACGCGGCAAGGTTCAGCCAAAAAAGAAGGGTTCCCGCTCGGGAAACCCGGCCAAGCGGGCCGCCGAGAACGCCGGAATCGCGGAGGCGGTTCCCGCCGCACTCGGCGCGGGGTTCGGCCTTGGGGCCTCCGCTGCTGGCGGCCCCAGCGAAGAAGAGCTGTCGTCGCTCGGCAAGTTCTTCGGCCGGAACTGACGCGCCCGTAACTGACGAGCCCGCAACTAGCGCGCCCGCATCCAGCGCGGTCGCAACTCACACACCCGCAGCCCACCCGCCCGCGAAAGCAGCACAAGCCGAGCTACTTCTCACCCAGAGAGATGTTTCGAGCAGCGAGGGCGGCCGAGATCGCGGCGGCGAGGTGCTGCTGACCTTCGGCAGTGGGGTGCACGTCGTCAGCTTGCAACCACTCCGGATGTCCCATCAGCGGTTGGCCGATATCAACAAAGACCCCGCGCACGCGCAGGGTTGCATCCCGTACCTGCTGGTCAACGTCGGCTAATTGGGCCGGCGGCGGCGTGTCGCCCCACACCGTGCTGAGCGCAATGATCTGCGTGGTCGGCAGAGCTCGGCGGGAATTTGCCAGAGCGCTTACTGTCGCGGCCAAAAGTGTGGGGTTGTCGATTCCGAAGTCGTTGCTGCTTCCCGAGATGAGAAGGGTCGTCGGGTGCAGCAGGGCCACCCGCGTCGCCAAATCGCCAAACGGGCCGTTGCAGTCGAGGGGGTCACCCGGCGCCACGAAGCCCTCGCCGTTGCAGGCCAGGTTCATTCCCGAAAAGCCATCGGTTCGAGAAATTAGGGCCGGCCACGCCTCCTCGGGGATCAGCCCGTTGCCCTTCATAATCGAGTCGCCGACCGACACCACGAGCGGTGGGGGTGTCAGGTCGGGCGAACTGTGTTTGGCCGAGGCCGAGACCGTTGCGCACCCGCTGAGGACGCCGGTTACGACGATCAAAGCGACTGAGGTTCGCACTGTTTTCGCGAAAATTATCGGTTTAGCGTGTGGCTTCATCGAGGCGAGCGTATGGCATTTCTATTAGTCCTTTTTACCTGGCACCGTTTCGACTTGCACGGGTGACGAAAGCTGAACCAGGCTCTGATTTCTCGCGGTACAAATCGCCTGCGTTGCCCGCCGTTACCGCAGCCCGTCGCGCAGTTCACGCACCAGCGACGCCACCACAGATTTGAGGCTGCCTGGATTGTTTTCAGCAACCAGTAGTTGACGCTGATAACTTGCTCCGCAATTCAAAATAGTGAGCACATCATGTAATTCCGCGGTGCAGCCAAGGCGCGCGGCGACCGGATCGAGGCGGGTTACGAGGTGCCGTAGGTCGTCGGTAACCAGACACTCGTTGCCGGCGGCATCCTGAATGATAATCGCATCCAGCCCATAGCGGGCCGCCCGCCACTTGTTTTCGCGCACAAACCAACTCGGCATGGTCGGAATGGTCTCGCCGCGATCGATCATGCTGGATAGTTCCTCCACCAGGCACTGGGTGAGCGCGGTCACGGCGCCCACTTCAAGCGGTGTGGCCAGCCCGTCGCAAATTCGCATTTCAATCGTTCCCCAGCGCGCCGAGGGCCGGATATCCCAGCGCAACTCGTTGTAGTGGTCGATTACCCCTACGTGCAACATGTCGTCGACCATTGCTTCGTAGTTAGCCCAGGCACCAAATTGCGGCGGCAACCCCGCCGTCGGTAACTGTTGAAATAGCATTGCGCGACTGGAGGCATAGCCGGTGGACTCACCCGACCAATACGGGCTCGATGCCGAGAGCGCCTGAAAGTGCGGCAACCAGGTCAACAGACCGTTGATGATCGGCAGCACCTTTTCGCGATCCTCAACCCCCACGTGCACGTGCACGCCCCAGATCATCAGCTGACGCCCCCACCACTGGGTGCGGTCGATAAGGGTGGCGTAGCGCTGTTTGTCGGTGACCTGCTGCTCGAACCACTGGCTAAACGGGTGGGTTCCGGCGCACATCAAGTCGACACCCATCGGTTCGGCGACGGCCCGAACAATATCGATGGTGTCCCGCAGATCGTCGATCCCGGATGCCACGGTGTGATGCACGCCGGTCACAATCTCGATCGTGTTGGTCAAAAGCTCGGCGGTAATGTGCGGATTTTCGGTACCGTCGGGCTGTGCCACTGCCCGCAGGATGTCGGGCGCGGCGGGGGTCAACTCTCCGCTGGCGTGGTCCACCAGCGCGAGCTCCCACTCAATCCCGAGAGTGGAGCGAGGCGATTTGGCAAACTCGATCTGCATGGCGCGTCCTTGAAAATTGTTGGATGTTGGCTACCGAGGCTGAACCCGTGGCACCGCGTTCACCGAATATCTGACAGAATGATCAGTCGAGTCCATTTCTGCCCCACCCTCTAATCCGGCGGTTTTGGAATTCCCTAGAGCTTGTGTCGAGTGTGCCCCCACGCTCACGCCATCAGTTCAACCACACTAAGTAAATTCAGGAGAATTGTGGCTGTAAAGATCCGTTTGAAGCGCATGGGTAAGATTCGTGCACCGTACTACCGCATTGTCGTCGCCGACTCGCGTACCAAGCGCGATGGCCGTGCGATCGAAGAGATCGGCCAGTACCACCCCACCGAAGAGCCTTCGGTTATCAAGGTGGACTCGCCCCGCGCGCAGTACTGGCTCTCCGTTGGCGCTCAGCCGACCGAGCAGGTTGCCGCGCTCCTGAAGCTCACGGGTGACTGGGGAATCTTCAAGGGTGACAAGGATGCCGTCAGCACCGTCAAGGTCAAGGAAGCCAAGGTTCCCTTCGTCATCGACGAGAAGAAGAAAGCTGTTCTTCGCCCCAAGGTTGAGGTTCCCGTTGCCAAGGTGGAGGCGCCCGTCGAGGACGCCGCGCCCGTTGCCGCCGACGAAGCCGAAAACACCGAGGCGTAACAAATGCTTGCAGGAGCGCTCGAGCACCTCGTGAAGGGGATCGTTGATCACCCGGAAGAAGTGCGCGTTGTCGAAAAAAATTCTGCCCGGGGAGATGTCCTTGAGGTGCGCGTGCACCCCGAGGACCTCGGTCGGGTGATCGGTCGCGCAGGCCGCACGGCAAAAGCACTCCGCACGCTCGTTCTCGCCATTGCCGACGGACGTCGCGTGCGCGTTGACGTGGTGGACACCGATTTCTAGCGAGGCGCCGTTCCCCCTGACCCAGGTCAGGGTGGGACGGCTCACCAAAGCGCACGGACTCAAAGGCGCGATCAAGGTAGAGCTTTACACGGATGACCCGGCACGCCGGTTTATCCCGGGCGCTGTTTTTCACCTGCAGGTTCCGACCTCCTCGGCTTGGCACGGCAAGACTCTCGAACTCATTGAGCTCAAGTGGTACAACAGCCACGCTGTTGCCTTCTTCAAGGACGTTCCCGATCGGGACATTGCCGAATCGCTGATTAAGGCGATTCTCTGGGTGGGTCACGACCCCGCCGAGCTTCCCACGGAAGATGATGCCTGGTACGACCATCAGCTGGTCGGTCTCAAGGTCATGCGCGACGGGGTGGCTATTGGTGTGGTTTCTCGCGTGGATCACTTCCCCTCGCAAGACCTTCTCGTTGTCAAAACTAACGACGGAGACATCCTCGTCCCGTTCGTCAAGGCGATTGTTCCCGCGGTCGATGTCGCGGCCGGCACCATTACGGTAACCCCTCCGCCCGGGCTCTTCGAGGAACTTCCCGA
Organism: Microbacteriaceae bacterium; assembly: GCA_014377425.1. Classification (GTDB taxonomy): domain Bacteria; phylum Actinomycetota; class Actinomycetes; order Actinomycetales; family Microbacteriaceae; genus Marisediminicola. The sequence continues at coordinate 20,190 of JACMPQ010000006.1, forward strand.
GGATTCGGATGACGCAGAACCTGTGGTCCCAGTTGTCGATGCTGCCCCGCTTGTCGATGCTGCCCCCGCGGCTGACTCGGCCGATTCCGTGCCCATCCACACCCCGTAGCTACCCGCGATGCGCATCGACATCGTCACCATCTTTCCCGAGTTCTTTTCGGTGCTGGATGTTTCCTTGCTCGGCAAGGCGCGGCAGTCCGGTCTCATCGACCTCGGCGTTCACGACCTGCGGGATTTCACGATCGACCGTCACCGCACCGTCGATGACACCCCCTACGGCGGCGGTGCCGGCATGGTGATGCGCGCGGAGCCCTGGGGTCAGGCGCTCGACGGCATCCTCGATGCCAGTCTCGAACGGGGCGTTTTTGATCCGCTGATCGTGTTTCCCTCCCCGGCCGGTGACGTCTTCACTCAGGCCATGGCTCAGCAGCTGTCATCCGAAAAGCAGATCGTTTTTGGCTGCGGACGCTACGAGGGCATCGACCAGCGTGTGGTCGAATATGCCGAGACCCGCACGCGTGTCAAGCTCGTGAGCCTCGGTGACTATGTGCTCAACGGCGGCGAGGTGGCCACGATGGCCATGATTGAAGCAATCGGTCGCCTTATTCCGGGAGTGGTCGGTAACCCAGCCAGCCTGGTCGAGGAGAGCCATTCCAGCGGTCTCCTCGAATACCCGGCGTACACCAAGCCCGGAAACTGGCGCGGCCTCGACGTTCCTCCCGTGTTGCTCAGCGGCAACCACGGTGCGATCGCGCGCTGGCGACTGGAGCAGCAGTTGGAGCGAACCCGGCGGGTTCGCCCGGAGTTACTGCCGCCCGAGCTGCGTTAGCCCAAGCTCGGTCCCGCGAAGCTAGCCGTTCTCAACCGCGCGGCTGGAACGCTGGCCCAAGCTAGGCCGCGCGCGCGGTGAGAATGATCGGACCGTCATCGGTGATGGCCACGGTGTGCTCAATGTGCGCGGCGCGGGAGCCATCGAGGCTGCGCAGGGTCCAGCCATCCGGGTCGGTAAAAATGCGGTCGGTAGTCTGCATGAGCCACGGTTCGATGGCGAAGACGAGGCCGGCGCGCAGCGGAAGACCCCGTCCGGGGCGGCCATCATTCGGGATGTGCGGATCCCCGTGCATGGTGCGGCCCACACCGTGGCCGCCGAAGTCGGTGTTCACGGTGAAACCGTTCTCTTGGCCGACTCGGCCGATTGCCGCCGAAATATCGCCAATCCGGTTTCCGACCACGGCGGTGGCGATGGCGGCATCGAGCGACAACTGGGTGATCTCGATCAGGCGCACGTCTTCCGCGCGGGCCGTGCCCACGATCACTGAGACGGCAGAGTCGGCTACCCAGCCCTCCACATTGGCGGCGAAGTCGAGGCTGATTAGGTCGCCGTCGAGCAGCGTGTAGTCGTGGGGGAGCCCGTGTAGGGCGGCATCGTTTACGGAGGTGCACAGCACCTTGCCGAATGGGCTCGCCCCAAATGCGGGGTGATAATCGATGTAGCAGCTTTCCGCGCCGCGCTCACGAATCATGCTGTGCGCGATGGCATCCAACTCCAGCAAATTCACGCCGACCGCGGTTGCCGCGGTCAGGGCGGTAAGCACTTCGGCAACGAAGGTTCCGGCGGCGCGCATCTGGTCAATTTCGGCGGGGGTGCGTAGCTCGATCATGAGACTATTCTTCCCTGTCGGCGCGCGTAGGCTAAAACCATGTGGCTGCGCCGGACTTACTATTACGCTCAACCGCTGGCGCTGGTGGCTCTGCCACTGTGGATTATGATTGCCAGCATTATCGCCCGCCCAGGCCTGGGCGCGGCCGATATCCTCACCTTCCTCGCCTGGCCGGCGCTCGCGGTGAGCATGCTTTTGGTGCTCCTTCTCACGCGAGCGCGCGGGGCCGTGCGAGGCACCCGGTCGCTTTCCTGGCCGGATGTTGCGGGCCTCTCTTTGTGGTTCGCCACGGCCATCAGCTTCGGTGTGTTCATCGTCCAGTCCTCGCGTGTGGGCACCGGAACAACCGGTGGCCTGCTGCTGCTGGTGTCCCTCGCTGTGACAGCCTCCGCCATCGCGCAATTGGTGGCCGCGGCGCGTCGCCGAGTAGAAACCGTGCTGGCGGCGTTCGACGGCACGCCGATAGCCGCCGGCCATTTTGAGGCGACGCCGGTGTCCCGCGACGATAGCCCGGTCATCCGGATCGACCCGAAGTCTTAGACGATTCGTCAGCGCGTTGCGGCGACGCCACCCCGACTGCCCGATCTGTGACAGAATTGTCGCTTGTGCCTCAGCGTGACCCTGCCACAGGGGGGTCAGCCATCTTCACGGCGCACCAAATTCCTTGAAACACTGAGATGGTGATCGACCCGTGGCGGTTACAGAGAGCGAAATATCATGCATATTCTTGACCACGTCGACGCCGCGTCACTGCGCCACGACATTCCGGAATTCCGTGCCGGAGACTCCGTCAAGGTTCACGTCAACATCATTGAAGGTACGCGCTCGCGTATCCAGGTTTTCCAGGGTGTCGTCATCGGCCGCTCCGGTGAGGGAGTTCGCGAGACGTTCTGCGTTCGCAAGGTCAGCTTCCAGGTGGGCGTCGAGCGCACCTTCCCGGTGCACTCCCCGGTTATCGACCACATTGAGGTCGTTTCCCGCGGTGCAGTGCGTCGCGCGAAGCTTTACTACCTGCGCGATCTGCGCGGCAAGAAGGCCAAGACCAAGGAAAAGCGCGACGCCTGATCTTCCCCCTCGAGTAGCTGAGCTCCCCACCACGTAACATGGAGGGGAGCTCAGGGGTTTAATGACAGAAACAGACTCTTCGCCGCGCCGCACGCGCGCGGAGCAAGAAAGCAAGAAGCGAACCCGCAGCACCCAACGATTTATTCGGGATATTGTCGTTATTTTTCTGGCGGCCATCATCATCTCGGTTGGCATCAAGACCTACCTGATTCGCTCGTTCTACATCCCCTCGGGGTCGATGGAAAACACCCTGCAAATCCAGGACAGAATCATTGTCAACCAGCTTGTTCCGCGGCTGATTCCGCTGCAGCACGGCGACGTTGTGGTCTTCAGCGACCCGGGGGGTTGGCTACCCCTGCACATTTCTCCTCCGGTCAATCCGATTACCGGAGCCGTTGACTGGGCCCTAACCGCCATCGGCTTTAGCGCCTCGGACTCCAACGACCACCTCATCAAACGGGTGATTGGCCTCCCGGGTGACAAAGTCACCTGCTGCAATGCCCTGGGGCAGATCGAAGTGAACGGGATTGCGCTCGTCGAGCCTTACCTCAAACTCCCCTCGGGAATTTCCAAGGTGTCGTCGATGGACTTTGACGTTACGGTTCCGGCGAATTCTCTCTGGGTGATGGGCGACAACCGCTACTCTTCAGCAGATTCGCGCTACAACCGCGACACCCCGAGTCGCGGATTCGTGCCGGTGACAAATGTTGTGGGGCGAGCTTTCGTTATTACCTGGCCGATCTCCCGCTGGACCTGGCTCGATGACTACCCGCAAACGTTCAGCGGTGCCGCGAATCGCTGACCGGGCGATGCTCTAACGTGGCTGTCTCCGACCCGACCCTCGCCGTAGAGTCGCAACTTCTCGTCGATGGTCACCGTTACGTTATTGGCTGCGATGAGGTTGGTCGCGGAGCGATCGCCGGCCCGGTCGCCGTCGGAGTGGCACTGATAGATTCCGCATCCGGTGAGTTTCCCCCGGGCCTTCGCGACTCCAAACTTCTCAGCGAGAAACGGCGAGAGATTCTGAGCCCGCTCGCTACGGTCTGGGCTCGCTTTACCGCCGTGGGACTCGCCTCCGCTGCCGAGGTCGACTCCCTCGGGCTGTCAGCTGCGCTGGGGTTGGCAGGAAAACGAGCTTTGATTCACCTGCACGACGCTGGGGCCCCGGTTGGCCAATCCATCGTTCTCCTCGACGGGTCTTTCGACTGGTTGACCCCCGCGCTCTCTTCACCGCTGCAGGTACATACCCGGGTGAAGGCTGATCGGGATTGCGCATCGGTCGCGGCGGCATCCGTTATCGCCAAAGTTCACCGCGACAGATTGATGATCGACGCCGACGCTGCAGTCCCCGGATACGGCTGGGCCTCCAACAAGGGCTACGGTTCGGCCGGACACTTCACGGCAATCACCGAGCTCGGGGCCACCGATTGGCACCGCCGCACCTGGCTCAAGCCTGCGTGACCCGCAAAGGGCAGCACCTCGCTCGCTCATTGCGGCGATAGCGCGGCTGCTTGTCGCGGCCAAACGGTTGCGGTCTGCGGCACCCCGTTCGCGTCCGGCAGCGCACCGGCAGCAGGGCACTGGGAGCAGCGCACTGGCAAAGACTTCTAAGATTGGAGCAGCATGGATGACGACGACTTTGACGACTACGACCGTGAGGTCGAGCTGGCGCTCTACCGCGAGTATCGCGACGTGGTGTCGCAGTTTCGCTATGTGGTAGAAACCGAGCGACGTTTCTACCTCGCCAACGAGGTCGAGTTGGTGCAGCGCAACACCGAGCATGACTTCTACTTCGAGCTCAACATGACCGATGTGTGGGTCTGGGATGTCTACCGTTCCGACCGATTCGTAACCTCGGTGCGGGTGCTCACCTTCAAAGACGTCAACGTCGAAAATCTTTCGACTAAAGAACTCAAGTTGCCCAAGGAACTCGCGCTCGACGAGTAATTCGCACTCGGAGCGTGAGAGGCATCCGCTCCTCCCCTTCAGGCGTTTTCCGGCGTACTACGCCGGAAAGCATCAGTGTGACTCCCGCACTCCATTGAGGCCGCATCCTCGATCGTGGAGGTACTCATGGCAGCAAAAGATGACCTGGGTCGGCGAGGCGAAGCTCTCGCGACAGAGTTTTTGCGCCAGCACGGCTGCGCTGTGCTGGCGCAAAACTGGCGGTGCGCGCAGGGAGAAATCGACGTCATCGTTCTCGACGGTGCCGAGACAGTTTTCGTCGAAGTCAAGACGCGTTCGAGCGTCACCTTCGGCCATCCGTTTGAGGCAATCACCGCGGCAAAACTTGCGCGCCTTCGGCGATTAGCTGGCGCTTGGTGTGAGGCCAACCCATCGTTGGGCAGACAAATTCGCATTGATGCAATTTCGGTCATCGCACCGCTTGGAGCCACACCTCAACTCGAGCACCTTCGACGGGTCTTCTGATGCCGCTCGGGCGAACCTCCTCGGTGGCGTTGATCGGTCTCACCGGGTCGATGGTAGAAATCGAAGCCGACATCTCTAACAACCTCCCATCGTTCGTGCTGATTGGACTGCCCGACACCGCGCTCAACGAGGCACGTGATCGTGTGCGTGCGGCGGCCACCAATTCCGGTTGCGGTCTGCCGAATCGAAAGCTGACGGTTAACCTTTCCCCAGCTGCGTTGCCCAAACACGGTTCCGGTTTTGACTTGGCCATCGCGTTGGCGGTTCTCGCCGCCGCCGGGAACGTCAACGGCGAATCGGTTGCCGGGGTTGTCCATCTCGGTGAATTGGGTCTCGATGGGCGCCTACGCCCGATCAACGGAATTCTTCCTGCCGTTCTCGCGGCGTCGCGCTTCGGAGCGCGCACGGTAATGGTGCCCACCGGAAACGCAGACGAAGCCTCGCTGGTTCCTGGAATTCGTGTGGTGGGGGTGGCATCGTTGCTTGATGCGGCCATCTGGCACGGTGGCCGATATTCACCGGTGGTTGTAGAACCGATCACGCGTCCGGCGGTTGGCGGCACTGCTGAACCCTTCGAGGAGTCCGACCTCGGGGATGTGATTGGCAACGCCGACGCCGTGGAGGCCATGCAGGTCGCTGCGGCGGGTGGCCACCATGTGTTCCTTCTCGGACCACCCGGCTCCGGGAAGACCATGCTGGCGAGTCGGCTACCCGGGCTCCTGCCTGATCTTGAGTCCCACGCCGCACTTGAGGTCAGCTCGATCCGGTCGCTAGCCGGCCAACCGGTCGGGAGTTCCCTCGTCACCCGACCTCCGCTGGAAGCTCCGCACCATACGGCGACTGCCGCCGCTATTATCGGTGGCGGATCTTCCCACATCCGTCCGGGGGCTGCTGCCCGGGCCGCGCATGGAGTTCTCTTTCTCGATGAGGCGCCGGAATTTCCGACCTCGGTTCTCGATGCTCTTCGCCAGCCGCTCGAATCCGGGGTCATCACCATTCATCGAGCCAATGCGGTTGCCCATTTCCCCGGACAATTTCAACTGGTTTTGGCCGCAAACCCCTGCCCGTGTGGGCAATACGGCGCGCGGGACTCGGAGTGTGTGTGCCCACCCAACCAGCGTCGGCGTTACCTTGCGCGAATATCCGGGCCGCTCCTCGACCGCATTGATATTCAACTTCGAGTTACTCGGATCACGGCCACCGAGCTACGAATGGCGCCGGAATCCGTGCGGCTGAGCACCGCCGCGGCGCGCAAGCGTGTCATTCAGGCGCGGGCGGCGAGTCGTGATCGGCTCAAGGATTCCCCGTTTCTTCTAAACGGTCAGGTTTCCGGATCCTGGCTGCGTGGCCCCCGGCTGCGACTCGGCCCGAGCACCACGTCGGCAATCGACCGGGCGCTCGAACGCGGCGGTCTCACAATGCGTGGTTATGACCGCGTATTGCGATTGGCATGGAGTATTTCGGATTTGGCGGGAACGAGTCAGCCCTCCGCCGAGCAATTGGGTCAGGCGCTCTATCTCAGAAAGGCAATCTCGCTATGACGTTTTTTGGTATTCAGGAGGCCGTGGTGGCTCCGCTCATTCGTTCGCTCAGCGAGCGAGAGCTGCCCAGTTCGGCCATTGCCGAGCGGTTCGCCCGCGCCGTCTTCACCGGAATTACCGAGCCGGGCGACCGAGTCGCCGGCGTGCTGATCGACTCGCTCGGGGTGACCACCGCGCTGACGGCGATCATCCAAAACTGGCCGTCGGAGCAGGTGCAGGAGGTTCTCGCGGGCAGCTCCGGCTCCGCAGGCAATTTCCGCAACGCAAACAGCTTCGGTGGCGCAAACAACGCCAGCACTACAAACACAGCGAGCAACACCGGCTCCGGCGCGCTAAGCCGGGAGGAAATTTGCTCCGCACAAGATCGCTGGCAGCCTCGACTGAATGTGGCGGGGGCTCTCACCGCACTGCAGCAGGCGGTGCGTTTCGGCGCGCGGTTGGTTACCCCCGACGACCCGGAATGGCCGACAGGGGTAGACGATCTGGGGGAGTATCGACCGATTGCGCTCTGGCTGCGCGGCAATCTTGCGGCTCTGGAAAGCACACGGCGAAGCATCGCGTTGGTGGGCGCGAGGGCGGCAACCGGATACGGCGAACACATCACCATGGAGGCGTCCGCTGGGCTGGTGGACCGCGGGTACACCATCACCTCCGGTGCCGCTTACGGGATCGACGGGATGGCACACCGAGCGGCATTGGCAAGTTCCGGTCAAACCGTGGCTTTTTTGGCCGGGGGAGTGGACCGTTTCTACCCCAGCGGCCACCACGCTTTGCTTACGCGCATTGTGGCCGACGGGGCAGTTGTGTCGGAATTGCCCTGCGGTGCACCGCCCACCAAGTGGCGGTTCCTGCAGCGAAATCGCCTGATCGCTGCCGCCAGTCTCGCCACCGTCGTATTGGAGGCGGGATGGCGTTCGGGCTCGCTTAATACGGCGGGGCATGCGGCTGCACTGGGCCGACCACTGGGAGCTGCGCCGGGCCCGGTCACTTCCGCCGCATCGGCCGGATGCCACCGTTTGATTCGTGACTTCGATGCGGTGTGTGTCACGTCAGCCAGTGAAATGGCCGAACTTGCGCCCCTCCGCGACGCGTCTCTGATGGCGGGGAGGGGCGTAATGACGGAGAACGGCGCGGCGGGATTGCGACGTTCAGACCTCGGCGGCGCGCCATCCGGGCCCCTTGAATCGGCCCGCACCACGCGGGTGATTGACGCACTCAGCGTGCGCTCCGGTCGCTCCACCGAAAACATTGCGGCGCGCGCGGGGCTGGCCATCGCCGAAGTGCAGTCCGCCCTCGGTATTTTGGAAATCGAGGGGAGGGCGAGGTCTGGGGTCGCCGGTTGGACGCTCGCTCGCGCGTCGAGCTAGCCGGCTGGGGTAATTCACTTTTGGTTACCCGGTGGCGGTGTTATCCCGTTACCCAGCACTACCCCGTTGCTCGGTTAACCCTCTGCCGCGTTAGCACGTTGCCGCAGACGTTGCAGTCGTTACAATTCCTGCAGTCGTTACGAGGGGCGCCGACGTCGAGGGTGCTTTTTTGAGGGTGTCTTGTTGGCTGTATTCGGCGCGGGTTCATGGAGAGCTGTTGGGTCGCCGTTGCCACCGCCGAAAGCCGAGATTAGCGACTGGGCAGTGTCAAACAAGAAAATGACCAGCCGAATCATGGCGGCCTTCAGACGTGTCATTTGCCAAGACTAGGTCGTGTTGCCGTTGTCGTTATCGCCATTTTCGCTGCCGCTTTCG
>JACMPQ010000007.1 GCA_014377425.1 Microbacteriaceae bacterium
AATTCCATGAAAGGGGATCCACTATGGCAGCCATGAAACCTCGGACCGGAGACGGACCAATGGAGGCTGTTAAGGAGGGTCGCCTCATCATCGTGCGCGTGCCGCTCGAAGGTGGGGGACGCCTCGTTGTGTCCGTCAATGATGCAGAAGCGAAGGAACTCCACGCGGCCCTCGGCAGTGTGGTTGCTACCGCAGCAGCGGCAGTGTCTTAGGCACCTGCTTCACCAACCGTCGTTTCTACCCGCCCGCTAGGCAACCCCCTAGCGAAGCATTCCGGTACAGGCGCAACCCGATAAAGAGTAGCCGCGCGAAGTGCGCGGCTACTCTTTCGGGGTTAAACGGGCGCTGAGCAGGCGATGCCTGCAGCAGCTTCTTCAGTCGTGACGCTTGGTCAGCTGCAGCACACCGTCGCCCACCGGAGAAAGCGCGCTGATCACGGCGCTCGACTCCGAAATCTCTTTGAGCAGCGTTCGGTAGCCGACCGTGATGTCGTCGCGCTGCGTGGGGTCGGCCACCCGGCCGCGCCAAAGCGCGTGATTGACCAACACCGTGCCGCCGGCACGAACCAGTCGCAGGGCGTGTTCCACGTATTCGATTACCTTGCCGGGGTCTGCATCGACCAGGGCGATGTCGTAGGAGCGCTCATTCATCCGGGGCAGAACATCTAGCGCACGACCGGTGATGAGCCGAATGCGGTTGGCGCCGATTCCGGCGTCGGAGAAGGCCCGGCGGGCATCCTGTTGGTACTCCGCCTCAATGTCGATGGAGGTGAGCATGGCCTTCGGAGCACCGCTCAACATCCATAGTCCGCTGACGCCAGCGCCGGTACCGATCTCAATGATGTTGTTGGGAGCCGAGGCCGCGGTGATGACGGCGAGTTGGGCGCCGACGGCCGGAGTGACGGCGTCGATGCCGAGTTCGCTGGAATGCTGGCGCGCCAGCACGATCTCTGGGCGCTCGACGATGAACTCTTCGGTGAATCGCCAGATGGCGGCAGTGTCAGACAAGTAGTGCTCCTTATTCACTTCCAGCGTAGGGCTGGAGCACGGCAAAACAGAGCTAGTCTGACTGCATGTTCGGGCTCACCATTGACAAGCTATTCCTCATCGGCGTCGTTGCGGTGTTCCTTCTCGGGCCTGAGAGGCTGCCGCACTATGCCGCGCAGCTCGGTCGGTTCGTTAAATCCATGCGCAAAATGGCTGACGGCGCCAAGGAGCGCATGCGCGAAGAAATGGGGCCAGATTTCGACGAAGTCGACTGGAAAAAGCTAGACCCGCGGCAGTACGATCCGCGCCGCATCATTCGTGAAGCCTTGGTCGACGAGGTGATCCCTTTTGTGCCCGTGGCTCAGGCGGATTCGGCCTACGTGCAGCGTCGCAAACGGCTAGAAGCAAAAGAAGCCGCACCGTTCGACTCCGAAGCCACCTAGCGCACGCTGAATTCGGCCGCTTCGCGCGCGGGCGGGAGGGGCAATCAGCTAGCGCACGGTGAAACCGAGCCGCCGACCGGCGAGACCACGGGTGCGGCCGGCTAACTGTGACGCCAACGCGGTTATGGCGACGGCTGCTGAATCCGTTGGATCGTTGAGAACAACCGGGATGCCGGAATCTCCACCCAATCGCAGTGCAATACTCAGGGGGATTTGAGCGAGTACCGCAACCGGGCTGGCTTGGCCTAACGACAGCCGTTCGGCCACCGCGATTCCACCGCCGGAACCGAAAATCTCCAACACAGAACCATCGGCTTGGCTCAGCCCGGCCATGTTCTCGACCACACCGATGACCGTCTGGCCGGTCTGGCGGGCGACCGTTCCGGAACGCTCGGCTACCTCCGCGGCCGCTGGTTGCGGAGTTGTCACAACAATTACCTCAGCGTGCGGTAACAACTGACCGAGGGTGATGGCCACATCTCCGGTACCGGGCGGCAAATCGATCAACAAAACGTCGAGGTCGCCGAAGTAGACGTCGGTGAGAAACTGTTGGATGGTGCGGTGCAGCATTGGTCCGCGCCAGGACACCGCCACGTTGCCATCCACGAACATGCCGATCGAAATGACCTTAACCCCGTGCGCAACCGGCGGCAGGATCATGCCGTCAATTTGCGTCGGTTTGATTCCGGAGATGCCGAGGATGCCGGGAATAGAGAAGCCAAACACGTCGGCGTCGACGAGCCCGACCGCGAGCCCCCGTGCGGCGAGGGCAACCGCGAGGTTTGCGGTCAGCGTGGACTTACCCACCCCACCTTTTCCGCTCGTTACGGCATAAATGCGGGTGAGGGTGTCCGATGCGAATTGCATCGTCTTGGGTTTACCTCCCCGCAGCTTTTCGGTGAGCACCGCGCGTTCGGCGAGCGTCATGACGGTGACCCGCACCGTCGTTTCGGTGATGCCGAGCACCGACGCCACTGCGTTGTACACGTCGCGTTCGATGGTGGACGCTGCGGGGCAGCCGGTGATGGTCAATTTGATGGTGACGGATGCCGCGCCGCTGCTAGCCACGGCAATTTGCCCCACCATGTCGAGCTCGGTAATCGGCCGGCGCAATTCGGGGTCGATGACACCTTGAAGCGCTGCCAAGACCTGAACTTCGAGTTCAGCCGGGTTGGCAGGTAGTGAAGTTGCGGGCAATGGGGTCACGGGTGCCGGGTTCACGAGCGTTGGGTCGACCCGGTCACTCCGCGCGGGAATCTTTGGGCCCCTGGCGGTCTAATTCGGCAACCAGTGCGCGCAGCTCGGTGCGGATGAATTCTTTGCTGGCCATGTCGTTGATCGCCAGCCTCAGCGCCACAATCTCGCGGGCGAGGTACTCGGTGTCGTTGAGGTTGCGTTCTGCACGCTGGCGATCCTGCTCGATCTGCACCCGGTCACGGTCGTCCTGGCGGTTCTGCGCCAGCAGAATCATCGGAGCGGCGTAGCTTGCTTGAAGCGAGAGGATCAGGGTCATGAGCGTGTAATTGAGCGCGCGCGGGTCGAATTGCAAATCTACTGGAGCCCAGGTGTTGTACCCCAGCCAGACCACCACAAAGATGGTCATTCCGCCGAGGAACTTCGGGGTACCCATAGCCCGCGCGAAGGTCTCCGAAAACTGGCCCATGCGGTCTTTGTCCATTAGCCGCGGCACAAATGTGGTGCGGAGGCCCTTCGGGGAATCGAGGCGAACTTCTCCGCGATTACTTCGTGCCATTGGGGAACCTCTTCTGCGTCACAGCCTGGACGGGAATAGCGCTCGTGGGCAAGCTTTGGCGGGCACGGGCGCGGGGTGGGAGTGACGGTTCGTCGCCGTCAAAACTTCGCCAGTCGTCCGGCAGCAGGTAGTCGAGCACGTCGTCGATCGTGACCACACCGACCAGGCGGTTGGTTTCATCCACCACGGGCACCGACACCAGGTTGTAGCTGGCAAGAATGCGCGAGACTTCGGCGGCGGAGGCGCTGGCCAGCACGGGCTCCAGCCGCAGGTCGAGGAGGTTGCCGAGGCGTTCGTTCGGCGGGTAACGGAGCATTCGCTGAAAATGCACCATGCCCAAAAAGCGTCCGGTTGGCGGTTCATACGGCGGCATCGTCACGCAGACGGCGGCGCCTAAAGCGGGAGCCAATTCATGGCGCCGGATGAGGGCGAGCCCCTCGGCCACGGTGGCGTCGGCGCTCACGATGATCGGGTCGGTGGTCATCAGTCCGCCCGCGGAATCCGGGGCGTAGGCGAGGAGCATACGCACGTCGTCGGCCTCTTCGGGCTGCATGAGATCTAGCAGCACCTCGCCTCGCTCGTCGCTGAGCTGGGCGATGAGGTCGGCGGCGTCATCCGGTTGCATCTGATCGAGCACGTCGGCGGCACGATCGTCGTCGAGCTGGTTGAGGATGCCGACCTGATCGAGTTCGGGCATCTCTTCCAGCGCGTCGGCGAGACGCTCGTCGGAGAGCTCGTCGGCCACTTCGAGCATGCGCTGCTCCGGGAGTTCCAAAAGCGCGTTGGCGAGGTCGGCGGGGAGCAGATCTTCGTAGGTGGCCAGCAGCTGGGAGGCCGACTGGGCTTCGGCGGTGATGGAGGCGTCGGTGACCTCTGCCCACTGTGCGAACACGGTCTGACCCTTGGAAAAGGGGGAGACACCGATTTTGGGGCGGCGGAGGAAAAGCTCACGCACCTCCCACTCACCGGGGCCGGACTGCTCAATGGCCACGTCTTCGACGATGGCGTGCCCCGAGCCGTCGACAAAATTCATTTGGCGACCGAGAATTTCGGCGATCACTCGCACCTCGCCACCACGCTGCTCAAAGCGGCGCATGTTCATCATTCCGGTGGTGATGATTTGGCCGGAGCCGATACTGGTGATGCGGCCGATGGACAGAAACACCTGCCGTTTTCCGGGCACTTCGACGATCAAACCGACGGCGCGGGGGGATTCGGCATGGCGGTAGACGACGATGACGTCGCGAACACGCCCGACTTTCTCTCCCGCAGGGTCGAAAACGGAACATCCCCCGAGACGGGCGACGAAGACTCTTGCCACTGCTGCGCTCACGATCAAACCCTACTTGGTCAATGAAAGAATGAAGGGATGACGATCCCCTCGCCCTTCGCCCGACGCGGCGTTCCCGCACCCACCCTGCCGCGCGGAGATCTGCTCGGCAGCTACGACAGTTACGCCGCGGCTCAGGCCGTCGTCGGACGACTATCCAAAGCGGAATTCCCAGTGAAACAGCTGGCTATTGTCGGCAGTGATCTGCGCACTGTGGAACGGGTCACCGGCAAACTCACCAATCTGCGAGTGGCTTTGGCCGGTGCTATTCGAGGAGCGTGGTTTGGCCTGTTCCTCGGCCTGATCATCTTTCTCACCACCGCGAGCACCGAAACACCGGTGTACGTCGGCGCTGCGGTGCTGATCGGTGCGGCATTCGGCATGCTTCTCGGAGTCGTGACCTTCTCAATCAATCGGCAAAAGCGCGATTACACCTCGACCAGTCAGCTCATGGCCGCCCGGTACGACATTCTGGTCGACCCCTCGCTCACCATTCGCGCACAGGAACTGCTCGCGCGAACTCAGGCGTAGTCGGCGATCGGTCCTCTGCGCAGCGCTCACCTCCAAGCAGGGCTAGTCGTTCTCGTTTAGCGGAGCCACCGTTCAACGTCGTCGGCGGTGCGCGGGATGCCGATTGATAGGTTTTCGGCGCCGGTGGCGGTAACCAAAATGTTGTCCTCGATGCGTACCCCGATTCCGCGGTATTCCTCGGGAACGGTGAGGTCGTCTGGCTGAAAGTACAGGCCGGGTTCGATGGTGAACACCATTCCCGCCTCGAGCACGCCGTCGAGGTAAAGCTCACGACGCGCCTGCGCGCAATCGTGCACGTCGAGGCCGAGGTGATGGCTCGTCCCGTGCACCATGTAGCGGCGGTGAAACTGGTTCTCGGGCTTGAGCGACTCCGCGGCGCTCACCGGCAAAAGCCCCCATTCGGCCGTACGTTCGGCGATTATCGCCATGGCCGTTTGGTGCAGTTCGCGAAACCGGATGCCGGGGCGCACAATCTGGAAGGCGGCATCCGCAGCCTCCAAAACGGCCTCATATACCCGCCGTTGAACGGCGCTGAAGACACCACTCACCGGCAGGGTGCGGGTGATGTCGGCGGTGTAGTAGCTGTCGAGTTCAATTCCGGCATCGAGCAACATCAGGTCGCCAGCGAGCACCGGACCGTCGTTGCGCACCCAGTGCAAGATGCAGGCGTGGGCCCCGGAGGCAGCGATCGTGTCGTAGCCGACCGCGTTGCCGTCGGCGCGGGCTCGCCGGTAAAAGGTGCCCTCCACCAATCGTTCCCCGCGCGGGTGCGCAATTATGGCCGTTCGATCGGCGATGACGTCGTCGAATCCGCGGGCGGTCGCGGCAACGGCGAGGCGCAATTGCGAAACCTCGTAGTCGTCTTTCACCAAGCGGAGTTCGCTGAGTTCGCGGGCGAGGTCGGCATCCTGCTGCAGCAGTGCGTCGGGAGTGGCGGACTGCGTCGGGTCGGCGGCGCGGCGCGAATCGACCCGCGCCGTAATCAACACGTCGGCATCTCGCACCACGAGGCAGGAGGCATCCGGGGCGTCCAACAGTTCTGAAAGCTCGCTAATGGCGCGCACCTCGAGTCCGAGGTCGGCGGCTACGGTGTCGAGGGTGGGGCGCGGTCCGGTCCAAAATTCCCCGATGTCGGGGTTGGCGTAGAACTCGCTGGAGTCGCGGCCGGCCGCCGGTCGAAAATACAGCGTGGCCGTATGGCTAGAGCCCGCGGTATTCGGATGCAGCACGAGCACGCTTCCGGCAACGCTATCGCTACCCCAACCGGTGAGATAGGCGAATGCCGAGTGCGCGCGGTAGGGATAGTCGGTGTCGTTGGAACGCACCTTCGCGCTTCCGGCAGGAATGAGCAGGGTGCGTTGTGGATACTGCGCTGCCACCCGTTCTCGTCTCCCGGCGGCAGAGGCAGCGGCGGCTCGGGGCGCAGGCACGGCGGTCGGACGCTCAGCCCAATTGGCGCCGATATAGCGCTGGAAAACGTCGGATGCGGGGGTGGTGGACCGATTCTCGGTAGCGCGAGGGGCAACGCCGGAGGTGTCGTGCGCTGCCGCCGAGGAAACCGGGGAAGCGATCGCGGCGGTGCCTAAGCGCCTAGCGTCGACCGGCTCCTTAACAAGGCCTGCATTCTGAGCTAGGCCTGCATTCTGCTCGGGGCTTGCGTTCTGAGCGGGGTGTTCGTTCTCGGCCATGGTTCATTGTGGCACCGGGTGCGTCGGAAGCCGCCGAATCGGCTGCGGGAGCCAGCGCGTGTGCCCTTATCCGTGCCCTTATCCGTGCCCGCCGCCGTGCCCGCCGCCGTGACCGCAGGCACCAGCCGCGCAACGATGGGCCGATGATCGCTGCCGGCGCCATCAGGCGTATTGATCACTCGAAAATCGGCGAATTTCCAATTTTTGGTGGCTAGTACGTGATCGATGGGCGTACCCAGGATCGCGGGCAATCGAGTCGGCCAAGTGCCGAGGGCGGCTTTTCCTGTAGCGAGGGCGGCATCGCGGCAGTCTCCGATCGTTGCGGCCGAATCGTTACCCAAACCCACTTCGTGATCGAGCGAAGAATTCAGGTCGCCGGCCAAGATGATGTTCGCTCCGCTACAGGCGCCCTTCAGCCACCGGAGGTCGTTGTTCCAGGCCTGAAAGTAACCGGGCACGGGGGATACCGGGTGGGCGGCGATGATGGTCGGTTTGCCGGCACCATCCGGGGTCAAAATAATTGTTGGCAAAATTGAGGTACTGCCTCGGGTACTCACGATTGAGTAGCGGCCGAGGCTCAGACTGACGAGCACCGAGGTGGAGCTGGACTTTGCCGTTCGGTTAAAGGTGACCGAATACACCGCCGTCGGCTGCCCCGCCGCCGCCATCAGCGCTGCGATTCGGCGGGTTTGATTCTCCGTGGTCTCGGGTAGCGACACCACGCTGGCATTCGTTGCAATGGCGAGTTCGGCAATGCGGGCGACACCGGGGGAGCCGCCGTGGGTGTTCCACGACAGCACCACAATGCCGGAATCGTTGCGGACCTGCTCCGCATCGCCACCGAAACCGCGGGTGGCGAGAATTCCGCCGGTGACCGTGGCGACCAGGAGAAGCTCAATCGAAAGAACCGCGGTCAGGAGGCGAACCCGACGCAGAACAATCCCGGTCAGCAGGAGAACTACTGCGATCGCGAGCGCGGCGAGGGCAAACAATGCTCGGAAGGAGACGATGTGGGCCACCCCAGGCCAGCGCTGCGCAGCAACCGCCTGAGGCCAGAGCAATAGCAGCAGAATCGCGCCGGCGACGACCGTGATTAGGGCGAACACGATTCGGTGAAACATCGTTTTACTGTAGTTCGTGCTCTTCGGCACGACGTTCCCGGAGGATTGTCGTCGGCTCTTCTTCACACGCTGGCGGTGCTGACCAGAACCGGAAGGCTCAGGGCCGCCAACTACGATGGTGGGATGCCCGGACCCATTGATTTGCACACCCACAGCAGTGTGTCCGACGGCACCGAAAGCCCCGCCGAACTCGTGCAGGCCGCCGTGGTTGCGGGGCTGGGAACGGTTGGGCTCACCGACCACGACACGACAGCGGGCTGGCAAGAGGCCTTCGCCGCGGCATCCGGAACCGGCTTGTGCGTTATTCCGGGGATGGAACTGAGCACACGGTTCGGGTGGAAGAGCGTTCACCTTCTGGCCTACCTCATCGACCCGCTCGACGAGGGAATCCTCTCGGAAACCGCGCGAATACGCGAGGGACGGATGAGTCGGGCTGAGCACATCGTTCGGCGCATCTCCGAGGATTACGACCTCAGCTGGGATGACGTGCTGGCGCAGACCGGCGTCGGCGCCACCATTGGCCGACCGCACATTGCTGATGCACTGGTGGCCCGAGGTTTGGTTGCCGATCGAAGTGCGGCGTTTGAGAGTATTTTGCATCCGCGCAGCGGCTACTTTGAACCGCACTACGCGCCTGATCCGCTGGATGCCGTGCGGCTGGTGGTTGCGGCCGGGGGAGCGCCGGTATTGGCGCACCCGGGAACTCGCACGCGCGAAGACGTGATGCCGGAGGTGAAGGTTGCCGCGCTCGCCGATGCCGGGCTGTTTGGCTTAGAAATTCACCACCGGGACAACTCCGTTGCCGGAACCAAGCGATTGTACGAACTGGCAGAGAAATATGATCTGGCCATCACTGGATCGAGCGACTACCACGGGGTGGGAAAACCCAATCGGCTGGCGGAGAACGTGACTACGCCCGAGGTGCTCGAGAAATTGCTGAGCTGCACAAGTGGGTCGCAACCCTTCTACGGCTAGCGGCTCGGATGCACGGTCGCGTTAACCGGGCGCCCGTCCGGCGGCGGTTTCAGTCACGCTCTTTCCAGGCAGAAATGGCCCGTCTGATCGACGGGCCATTTCTCATTCGCCCGGCTGTCTCGGGCTAACTCGCTACTCGACGCTCTGCGACGCGTCGCCGGTGGGACGGCGACGGGTGCGCTGACGGGTGCGCGAGGGGCGTGAACCCTCGGGACGCGCGTCACCGGATCCCGCAGACGAAACCTCGCCGGCGGCGGGAGGGGTGGCCGAAGTTTTCGATTCCGATGCCGATGTTGCGGATCGCTGTTCGCCGGATCGGGTGCCGGTGCCGGTGCCGCGGCCACTGCCACCGCCACGGCCTCCACCGGGACGGCTACCGTCGCGGCTTCCGCCGGTGCCGCGGCCACTGCCACTGCCAGCGCCACTGCCGCGGCCATCACGGTCGTTGCTTTGCTGAGGTTCGCGCGCGCGCGGCGGTCCGGCGTGGGAGAGGCGCCCGCGAACATCCGTGGGGATATCGAGGTCGCTGAACAGGTGCGGTGAGGAGGAATAGGTTTCCACCGGCTCCGGCTGCTTCATGTCCAAAGCGCGGTTGATGAGCGCCCACTTGTGCATGTCGTCCCAGTCGACGAAGGTCACAGCGATACCGGTTTTACCGGCGCGCCCGGTGCGTCCGGCGCGGTGCAGGTAGGTGTCTTCGTCATCTGGGATCGTGTGGTTGATCACGTGGGTGACGTCGTTGACGTCGATACCGCGGGCGGCAACATCCGTGGCAATCAAAATGTCTTTTTTGCCGGCCTTGAACGCCACCATGGCTCGCTCGCGCTGCTCCTGGTTGAGGTCTCCGTGCACAGCGGCGGCGTTGAACCCGCGGTCGCCGAGCTCTTCGACCAGCTTCGCGGCGGCGCGCTTGGTTCGGGTGAAGATCACGGTCTTACCGCGACCCTCGGCCTGCAGAATGCGCGCAATGACCTCGTCTTTGTCGAGGCTGTGGGCGCGGTACACCACGTGCTTGATGTTGGCCTGCGTGAGACCCTCATCGGGGTCGGTGGCACGAATGTGAATCGGGCGGTTCATGAATCGGCGTGCGAGAGCCACGATCGGCCCGGGCATGGTGGCAGAGAACAGCATCGTGTGACGGGTCGGGCTGGTCTGAGCAAACAGCTTCTCGATGTCGGAGAGGAATCCGAGGTCGAGCATCTTGTCAGCCTCATCCAAAACCATCACCTTGACGTCTTTGAGGCTCAGCATGCGCTGACTCGCGAGGTCGAGCAGGCGACCGGGAGTACCGACAATCACCTGCGCGCCGGCCTTCAACTGTTCTATCTGACCTTCGTAGGCCTTGCCGCCGTAAATCGCGGCGATTTGGGTGCTGCGGTTGGACGCGGCCAGCACCAGATCTTCGGCGACCTGCACGCAGAGTTCACGGGTGGGAACCACCACGAGAGCTTTGACGCCGGGTTCGGGGTTGAGGCCCAACGATTGCAGGAGGGGGAGGCCGAAGCCGAGGGTCTTACCCGTTCCGGTCTTCGCCTGACCGATGATGTCCTGACCGCCGAGGCCGAGCGGAATGGTCTGGCTTTGGATCGGGAACGGCTCGACGATGCCCTTGGTGGCGAGAGCGTCAACCATGTCTTGGTCGATGTTGAGATCTGAAAATGTCAAGAAGGAAGCCCTGTCGTTGAAGCGATTACGCCCGCTTGTTCGTGGGGCGCAGATACCCCCGTCAGATAGGGGGTTATTACCAGTTTAGTGCGGCGGCAATGTTGCGGGGCCGACGGGCCGCATCCGTGCCGCAGCGTGCCGATAGCCGGGGGCTGACGGGTAGGGTAAACCTCGTGGTTTCCTTCTTCCGTCGGCGTTCGAGCAACGTCGAACTCCCGCGTGTGCGTGCGCGATCCCGAGTCGGAAATCAAAGCGTAAACCGGGTGTCGCTCGGCGAACTGACGCCGGAGGCGCGATCATTCCTCGGCCGGGCCGCTTACGTGCAGCTGTCCATCTTCACGGCGGTAGCTCACGCTGTCGCGACCGCTCCGCACACCCGCGGAAAGAACGCACTCAGTCGAGTGGCGCAACTTTCCCTGCACAAGTACGAGGGTCTCGTGGCGGAATTGATTCGCCTCGGTCACGATCCCGTCAGTGCCATGGAGCCGTTCGAGAGTTCCACCGACCGGTATCAGCAGATCGTGCTCGGTAAAGACTGGTACGAGTGTCTCGTCACGAGCTATGTCACGGCGGGGTTGTTAGACGATTTCTTCGTCCGACTCTCCGGCGGCCTCTCCGATGAAGAGAACAGCCGTATTTTTGACCTTCTGAGCCCCGACACGGCGAGCCAATTCATCGTGACGGAGCTGCGTTCGGCGATTGACGCTAACCCGCGGCTCGCGTCGCGGCTCGCCCTCTGGGGACGACGGTTGGTTGGCGACACCCTTCTCATGGCCCGCTCCGCACTGGTCGTACCCGAAGACACCGCTCCAGACGAGACGCGACTGGAACCGGTGTTCACCGATTTGATTGCGGCACATACCCGCCGGATGGATGCACTCGGCCTCACCGCGTGAAGAGGGGCGGACATCATCCGCCTGCGACTTAGGTCAGGCGCCGCCGAGCTGGAGACGCGGATCGAGCGGTTTAGGCGCCGCCGAGCTGATTGAGTAGTTGAGCGTCCGAACGTTGGCGGGCAGGAGGAACGATGAGCCCGACCACCAGAGCGACGAGAGCCGCAGCAAATAAGGTCAAAGTCCAAATCCAGCCGCCGTCGAACTTCCAGCCGACCCAGGTGAGGGCATCCCACACCACCGCAGCCGCAGCCACGGCCACAGCGGGAAGCAAAAAGACACCGTGGGTCGAACGACCGCGAAGCGCGTAGCGCACGGCAATTCCGAGGATTCCGCCGCCCAGCACGGCAAACAGCATTTCCATTGTTACGAAACGAATCCGACGCGACGAGACACATCGGAGCCGATCTCGATGTAGGCAAGGGAGACAGTGGGTACGAGATATACCTTGCCCTTGTCGTCGGTCAGGCTAATGCAGGAGCTCTTGGCGTCGAGAGCGGCAATAACGGTCTGCTCCACCTCACCGGCCGTCTGAGCGGTCTCGAAGTTAATTTCCCGGGGGCTGTTGGCGATGCCGATTCTAATGTCCACGCGTTCAGGGTACGACATCGTCGATCTGGGACTGTGACAGTTCGTTGTGAGCGCAACGCCCGGCGCCCGCGAAGCAATGTCGGTAGCTTTCGGTAGCCTCGAAGACATGACAATCCGGGGGTTCCAGCGCCGACGATTGGAGTCTGCCGAACGCGAACAGTTGGCGCCTAAACTCACGCTCGACCGCTCGCAGCGTGCCGTCGTGGAACTGCCGGATGCCGCATCCGGGTCCGTCATCGGAGCGCCCGGGTCGGGTAAGACCACCACCCTCGTAGAGCTCGTGGCCGATCGGGTGTTGCGGCGCGGATACTCCGCAGATTCTATCGTTGTGATTTCACCCACGCGCGGCACCGCAACCGCTTTGCGAGACATTTTGGCGCTGCGCGTTGGCATGGCCACCAACGGTGCTCTCGCGGTGACGTTGCCCGCCCTAGCCTTCGAAATCGTGGGAAATACGCTGGATGGCGAGCAAGCGTCGCCGCGACTGATCACCGGTGGTGAGCAAGACAGCGATATTTCTCAGTTGCTGGCGGGACACGTTCTGGATGGCACCGCACCTCTTTGGCCCCCGACCCTGCCCCCGGAGGTGCGGGCGATGCGCGGATTCCGTACCGAGTTACGGGAGTTATACATGCGCTGTTCCGAGTACGGCATCACAAATGCCCGGCTTCGTGAGTTCGGCACCGCCCACGCTCGGCCAGAGTGGAACGCTGCCGCAGACTTTTTTCGCGAATATGAGCAGGTCACCGGCATGCAGCGCCGCGGCCAGTTTGACTCGGCCGAACTGGTCACACGCGCGGCGCTGGCGGTGACTGCGGGTCTCGGCGGGGAGCGCGTGGAGCGGCTGCGGCTGGTGCTGGTCGACGACTTCCAAGAGGCAACCGAGTCTGCGTTGGTATTATTGCGGGCGCTGACTTCCCGCGGAATCCCGGTGTTGGCCTTTGGTGATCCGGATGTCGCGGCTAATGCCTTTCGCGGTGGCGAACCCACCGCGCTGGGCCGTCTCGCCGCCGAACTCAACCTTCCCCGGGCGGGCATCCACTATCTGAGCACGGTCTATCGGCAGCCGGAGGAATTACGCGCGCTGACCTCCGCGATTGTCGCCCGAATCGGCACCGCCGCCGCCGGACCGCAGCGGGCCGCGGGTGTTGCGGTGCCCGCGCCGACTGAATTATCCGCTCTAGCGCCGTCCGCTTTGCCAGCTGTGATGCCGCCCGAATTACCCCCTGTAGCTCCGCCCGCTTTGCCAGCTATCACGCCGATCGTGCGTATCGAAGCTTCGACAGTATCTCGGGAATCGGCTGCGATCGCCCGGATCCTGCGTGAGCGGCACCTCATCGACGGGATTGCCTGGAACGACATCTGCGTGGTTGTTCGTAGCGGTGCCCAGTTGCCGCAACTCGCGCGGGCGTTATCGCTAGCCGAGGTTCCCACCCGCACCTCGCTGGCGGGCCGGCCTCTGCGTGAAGACCCCTCCGCCCGAGCACTTCTCACAGTGGTCGATATCGGCATGGGCCGCAGTGCGCTCACCGTAGATTCGGCCGCCACCCTGCTGTTGGGCTGTTTTGGTGGTCTGGATCGTCTCGCGCTTCGGCGTCTGCGGTTAGCCCTCCGAGCCCAAGAACTTGCAGCCGGTGGCAACCGATCCAGTGACGAATTACTTGTGGAGGCGTTGGGTGCGCGGGGCGGCTTCGCATCCATCGACCACGACATGGGTCGGCGTGCGGGCCGGATGGCCGACACCCTGCAGGCCGTCGTGGAGCAGTCCGTCGCCGGCAGCTCCATTGAGGAGTTGCTGTGGCTGGTGTGGGAACGCTACGCGGTCGTAGCCTCGGCCTGGCAGGAGCTGGCGCTGAGCACGGGCATCATGGCGGCGGAGGCCAACCGTAACCTCGATGGGATTGTGGCGCTGTTCACTGCGGCGACCCGGTTTGTTGAACGTCAGCCGGAGGCTCCGGCAGGGTTGTTTCTCGACGGCGTTCTCGATGCGGAGGTTCCCGAAGACACCCTCTCGCCGGCGGCAACCTTCGACACTGTTTTGGTCACGACACCCTCCGGAGTGGTCGGTCGCGAGTATGCGGTCGTGGTGGCCGCCGGGGTGCAAGACGGCATCTGGCCAAACCTTCGTCTGCGTAACTCACTACTGCATCCGCAGCAACTGGTAGATGTTGTTACCGGTCTCGATTCAACCGTCATCGACGCTCGCCGGCAGGTTCTTGGCGACGAACTTCGAATGTTTGCCCTGACCGTGTCGCGGGCCAGGCTGCAGGTTGTGATTTCCGCCGTAGCCAGCGACGACGAAACCCCCAGTATGCTCTTCGCACTGCTCCCGCCGTCCGTTCCGGTTACCGACAGTTCGGTCATCCTTCCCCTGTCCCTGCGCGGGCTTACCGGCCGATTACGCAGGGAGCTTGTTCTCCCTCGGCGCAGTGAGCGGGAACGGGATGCCGCAGCCGCCGCGCTCGCTCTGTTAGCCGAGCACAACCTCCCGGGGGCGCATCCGGATTCCTGGCTCGGCCTCATTGACCCGACCACCGTCGAGCCGCTGTACGACGACGGTGAGGTTATTCCGGTTTCGCCGTCCCGCCTCGACGCTTTTGAGAAATCCCCATTGGACTGGTTCATCGATTTGGTCGGCGGGGGTCAGGCGAGCAATGCCATGGGGATCGGCACCATCATCCACTGGGCGATGGAAACAGCCATTGATCAGAGCGCGGCCGGGCTCTTTTCGGCCATTCAGAGTCGCTGGGGTGAGTTGCACTTTGAGTCGCCCTGGCTCAGTGAATATCACCAGCACGCCGCCCACGAACTCTGTGTTGCCCTGGCCGAGTACCTCACCGACTTTCGGCAGGGCGGAAAACGACTGATTGCGGCGGAGGGAAGCTTTGAAGTGCCATTGGGGCGGGCGCTTCTGCGCGGATCCATTGATCGCATTGAGCAGGGCGCGGATGGTTCGGTGGTGATCGTGGATTTGAAAACCGGCCAACCCATTACCCGGCAATCAGAAATCGATGACCATCCTCAGCTTCAGGCATACCAACTTGCCTACGCAGAGGGTCGGCTCGACGAATCGTTCGACGGGTCCGACTCCCATTCCGGTGGAGGCGCGAAATTGCTGTTCGTGAAGAAAGGGGTTCGCGGCAAGAGCTATCGCGAGGCGACCCAAGCGCAGCTCACCGTGCCCCAACTAGACGATTTCCGCGCCCGGATTTTAGCGGTCGCAGCTCAAATGGCGTCGGCTCATTTCGTCGGAGCCGAGCAGTTAACCGGTTTCGGAAGTGCCGTCGACTCTTCGGCAATGCTCCACCGGGTGAAGGGGGTGGCCAGTGATTAGCGCGATCGAAATTGCAAATGCGCTGGGCCGGCCACGGCCCACCGAGCAGCAAATTGCCGTAATCGAGGCAAAGCTGTCTCCGGCGATCGTTGTTGCCGGCGCGGGCAGCGGCAAAACCGAAACCATGGCGAGTCGGGTTTTATGGTTACTGGCTAATGGTCTCGTTTCGGCTGATCAGATTTTGGGGCTCACCTTCACCCGCAAGGCGGCGGCGGAGCTCTCTACTCGTATTCGGGAACGCATTGTTGAACTGGCGGATCGCGGTCTCATCGTCGGCGGTTTTGACCCGTTCTCCCCACCCACGGTGGCCACCTACAACTCTTTTGCCAACTCGATTTTTAGGGACAACGCCCTGCGCCTCGGACGTGAGAGCGACGGCGCGGTGCTCGGGGAGGCGTCGGCGTGGCAACTCGCTCGAGAAGCCGTCGTTTCGAGCAGCGACGAAAGGCTCGCAGGGCTGGGGCGATCGGTAGACAGCCTCACGAAAGACGTTTTATCGATTAGCCGCGCGCTGAGCGAGAATGTGGTCGACCCCGACGAGGTTCGTGTCATGGCGCTGCGGTTCACCGCCATCACCGACTTGCCAACCGGTGGGACCGGCAGCTACCCCGATATCGATGAGATGGCCCGCAGGGTGGGCGCGTTACCTATTTTGGTAGATCTCGCCGCCCGGTTCGAAGTGGCCAAGGCGCGTCGCGGTCTGGTGGAGTATTCCGATCAGGTGGCTCTGGCGTTGCAAATTGTGCGGCAGTTGCCGCAGGTCGCAACCGAATATCGGGAGAGGTTTCGCATCATCCTGCTGGATGAATATCAAGACACCAGCGTCGTGCAAACCTGGCTACTGTCCGAGTTATTTGCCAACACCGCGGTGATGGCGGTGGGGGATCCTAACCAGTCGATCTACGGCTGGCGCGGCGCGAGTGCTGCCAACCTCGACGGCTTTGCTCGGCAGTTCGGCCGTGGAACGGTGCAGCCCTTCGCGCTCAGCACGAGTTGGCGTAACGGTCACCACATTTTGGCGGTTGCCAACAGCCTTGTAGATGAATTTGCCAGCTCGACAGCCACCGGGGTCGCGCGGTTAGCGGCGGGACCTGCGGCAAGTAACCATGCGGTGGAGGTCGCCTTTGAAGAGACACTGCCGGATGAAGCGGATGCCGTGGCGGTGTGGCTGAAGGCAAAGCTGGAGGTCACAGGCACAGCGACGCCGCCGAGTGCCGCCATCCTGTTTCGCGCACGCAGCACGCAGGGCGCATTCATTGAGGCGCTTCGGCGACATGAAGTACCGTTTCACGTTCTGGGGGTGAGCGGTTTGCTGGCGGAACCGGAGATCGCCGACCTCATTTCTGCGCTGACCGTGGTCAATGACCCCTCCGCCGGCTCTGAGCTCGTTCGGTTGCTGGCTGGCGCGCACTGGCGGGTGGGTGTTCGTGACCTGCGCGCCCTGCGCGGTGTGGCGTCGTGGTTGACCCGCCACGATTACGCCCACCGGGTGATCGACGATGAACTTCGCACGCTCCTGCGCAGCTCGGTTGCGGAGGGGGAGAACGGCTCGATTGTCGACGCCCTCAACTTTGTCGCAACGGTGAAGCCGTCCCACGCCGCTCTCGTCGATTTCAGCGCCGTTGGTTTAGTCCGACTCCGGCAGGCGGGCGCAGCATTCGCGGTCCTACGTGCACATTCTTCTCTTGAACTGTTGGACTTCGTCACCTTTGTCGAACGCTACCTAAATCTCGACATTGAGGTAGTCGCCAACGACATCCGATCACTCGGAAGCGCGAACATGGATGCCTTCTTTGACGCTCTCTCCGGCTACCTGGCAATCGATGATACTGCCGCCCTCGACGGTTTTCTCGGCTGGTTGCGCGAAGCAGAATGGCGGGATTCTCTGGCTCCGCGGCCGGAGGAGCCGGAACCGGGCACGGTTCAACTGATGACCATTCACGGCGCAAAGGGGCTGGAGCGTGATGTGGTGGTTGTCCCCCGAATGGTGGAGGGCGAACTCCCGGGAACTCCCAACGAGGGCTCGAATGGTTGGCTTAGCTGGGGAGCTCTGCCGTTTGAATTTCGCGGGGATGCCGCCGAACTGCCTGTTTTCGACTGGCAGAGCGCTACCAGCCGGAAGGAGCTCGTCGACCGTAAAGCCAAGTTTGCCCGCGCTGTTCGACTCCGCCACGATTTGGAGGAGCGCCGACTCGCCTACGTGGCGGTGACGCGTGCCCGTCATTTTCTGCTGCTCACCGGATCGTTTTGGTCGGGTCAGCTCAAACCGCGTCCCCCCAGTGACTTCCTGCGTGAGCTGAGTGGTACCGGCGTACTCGGAGCGCTCCCCGTCGCCAGCGAGTTCGACGAAAATCCGCTCGGCGACGCTGAACGCACCATGAGCTGGCCGCTTGATCCGCTCGGTGGTCGTCGGCCCGTTGTTGAGCAGGCTGCCGCGCGGGTTCGGTCAGCCTTGGAGACCGCGCTGCCCGCACCGGACGCTGGCGGGAGTTGGATGCAAGAAATCGAACTGCTCCTATTGGAGCGTCAGCGACGAGCCGGTGAAAATGACTGGGTGGAACTGCCGCGGCGGGTGAAGGCGAGTGAGTTTAAGGATTATCTGAGTGACCCGGCCACCATTGCGGCGAAGCATCGCCGGCCGATGCCCGAAAAGCCATACCGCGAAGCTCGACTCGGCACCCGTTTTCACGCCTGGGTGCAATCGCGCTATCAGAGCCGCGGTACGCCCGAGACAATGCAGGGTCTCGACCCTGAGGAATGGGAATCTTCCGGGGAATACCCCAGAGGCGAATTCGATCAGCTGTGCCAGATTTTTGACGCGAGTCGATGGGCGCCTCTCGCCCCGATCGAGGTGGAGCGATCAATCGACGTTCCCCTCGCCGGACAAATCATTATTTGCAAAATCGATGCGGTGTTTTTTGACGGCAAGCGATACCAGGTTGTGGACTGGAAGACCGGAAAAATGCCGCGGGATGCGGCCGGCCGTGAGGCGATGGGCTACCAATTGGCGCTGTACCGTTTGGCGTATGCAAAGTGGCGAAAAATTGATCTAGACCTGATTGATGCGTTTTTATACTTCGTCAAAGAAGATTTCGAGGTTCCCGCACCCGATATTTTTGATGAGGATGAGCTCGTTCGCCGATGGAACAACGCTCTCGTTCCGGAGTAGTTCGGCGTAGGTCAAATAGCAGGTGTCGTAGGGCCAAGTGTCGATCAGGCACGATTGACTGGGGCAGTCACGCGGCCGCACCAGAAACGCGGTCGCACCAGAAATACCGCCCCAACAGAAAGCTGATTCCGATGTCCGAAACGCTCACAGCAACGACTATCGAATCCGGGGGCGCCAACGAATCTGCTCGGTCAGCGATCTTCACCAATGCGCGCACCGCAAATTCTTTCGCCGCTACCCCGGTCACGGACGCCCAACTCGTCGCTGTGTGGGAGCTGGCGAAATGGGCACCCACGGCAATCAATTCGCAGCCGTTGCGAGTGCTTTACGTCACCAGCGCCGAGGGCCGGGAGAATCTCGCCCGCCATCTCAGCAGGGGCAACCGCGCGAAGACCTTGGCCGCCCCGGCCGTTGCCATCTTGGCTTACGACTCCGACTTTCACGAGCAGCTGCCGCTGGTGATGCCCGTGATGGCCGGAATGCGGGATGTTCTCGCCGCCGACGACGCCAAGCGCGGCCAGATGGCCCAGTTCAACGCCACCCTGCAGGCGGGGTATTTCGTTCTGGCGGCGCGTTCTCTCGGGCTTGCCGCAGGACCGATGGCCGGTTTTGACGCCGAGACCCTCGACGCCGAGTTTTTCTCCGGCACATCGTGGAAATCGATTCTCGTCGTAAATTTGGGCTACGCCGCAGGTGACTCGTTCCGCGATCGGCAACCTCGACTGGAGCACTCCGAGGTTATTCGTTTTATCTAGGGCGGCATGCTGATCCGTCGCCCCCAGGGAAGTGCAGGTAGGGAAGTACCGGTGGGGATGTGCCGGTAGGGAAGTACCGGTAGGGAAGTACCGGTAGGGAAGTGCCGGTGGGGATGTGCCGGTAGAGAAGTAGTGAGCGCCCCGCCGGATGTGGCGGGCCGCTCACGTCTTATTTCGCGGGTTTATCTGCGCAATGTGGCCGTCGTTACCGCCACTGCACGGGCGCCGGGTCGCCGTTGCTGCGGCGGTTGTCCTGAATGACGCTGTTGCGTATCGTCGGGGCGTCAATGATCATCGGGCAGTTGTAGGTGGACGCGCCGAAGATGTTGTCGCGCAGCACCAAGCCCCGAATGGCTCCATCTTGGGGCCCGGCTTGGGTTACGTTAACCGTGCATGCGCCCCCCGAGGCGCGGTTCCCGGCGAATGTAACGTTGGAGGTAGGGCCCCCATTCTGCGTGATCTGCATCGCGGAATTGACCGCACCGCTGATCGAGTTGTTCAGAATTTTTATGTTGTCGCCGTGTTGGATCTGCACGTTGTCGTCGTGGCTGGGCCCGCCGTGCCAGTTGGGATCGTTGCTGTAATGGAGATTATCGTGCAGCCAAGAATCCTGCACTGTGACGTTGTCTCCGAAGATGTGCACCGAATCGACAACTCCGTGTATGTCCAGTCGGCGGGCGGTGAAGTTTGCCCCGTTGATGCCGTTCACGTCTGATGATGCTTGGTCGGCAAAGAGTTCACAGTCTTCGATTACCAGGTTGGAGACCTTGTCGGACCCGGCGTAAATTAGCGACATGTTGCCGGTGAGTGGTCGGCCGTGGATTCTGGATCTCGTGATGGTCACGTTGGCCGCCTCGACGCGTACCAGACCGTAAATATCCATGGAGTCAATCACCGTGCCGGCCTGACGAATGACAAGGTCGCCGTAGTGCGTGGTGAGGCGTGTGCCCGAAGGAACTCCCGTATTGTCCGCTCCCGGCATGCCGCCCGAGGGGGGAGCGGGAGCGGGAGCGGGTACCGGTGCCGGTGCCGGGACAGGTGCGGGAGCCGGCGTGGGTGCGGGTGTGGGCACCGGCGTGGGGGCGGGTGCCGGCGTCACTCCGGGATTCACCGGCTGGCTGACGGCACCGCCGACGTTCGCAGCGCAGGGGCGAAGTTCCACCGCTGGGAGAGATGAGGTCCAGGGATCACCCAAGAAGTGAACTGTCGTGACTCCCAGTGAGTCCATCTGGGCCAGCATTTCTCGCGGAACGCAAGAATTCGGGGTGACGAAAACGGGAGCCTCCTGCTTAGCTGCCAACACACTGCCCACCACTGCCGCTGAAAACAGCCGACCGTTGGAGAGGTAGGCCGTGGTGCTTAGGGTGTAGACGGACTGGTTGAGGGCGGCGGAGGTAGCGAATCGATCGTGGCCGCCGAATCGGGTGACCGAGATGTCTCCGGCCAGTGATTGCACGAGTCCGTCGGAGACCGACGCGGCGTTTCCCGCGACGTTCAGCGACCGAACCCCGAGCCTGCGCAAAACATCCGAGGTTGCCGGATCCGCAACGGATGCCGAACCGTCGACGAGAATCACAGGGGAGTCGCTGGCTCCGGCCACAGAAATCGATGAAAGTGAGTCGGTTACGCTGCGACCATCGGCGAGGTAGGCCGTGCGCGCGCCGCCGGTTCCGAAAGCGAAGTCGGCAACCGCACGGGAGATCTCAAACGGGTTGGACCCGCCGATGCGTGTGACCGAGGGAGCGAGAGCGCGAAGCCCCGCCTCGACGGTCGGTGAAATCGAGTCGGTGCCGCCGACAATGATCACGCGGCGCGGGTTGAATTGTCGAATTTGTGCCCGCACCGATGCCGGCAAATCGGCAAAATAGCTGAGCAGGAGCGGCGCGGTCTGGTGGGAGGCGGCCGCAGCTGCCGAGACCGCGTTGGCGGTGCTCCACACCGAGGTGAGGTACACCGTGTCTGCGTTTGCGGGGTAGGCCTGCTCAGCGAGGGCATTCGTTATCTCGAAGATGTCGCCTCCGCTGAGGGTGTCAACCGTGCGGCTGGTAATGACAGCCGAGGTCGCCTCGCTGCTGCGGGTGATGCTGTCTGAGTCGTCGCGCGACGCGGTGACAGTCACATTCAATTGGGAACCCACGTCAAGTGAAGAGACGGTGTAGCTAGATGAAACGGCGCCGTCAATGGGGCTGCCGTTGGCGTTCCATTGAAAGGCCAACCGAACATCGGGCCACTGGCTGGGGGAAGCCGTGAGCGTGTTTCCGGAGACAGGATCGCCGATCGTCACTGGGAGGCTGGCGGCGTTAAAGCCCTCCACGCCCGCTCCGGCAATGCTGCCGTCGGCGGTGCCCTCTGTTCGGAGGCCGGATGCCGAGGCAGAGCCGACCGGCCCCACCATGCCCAGGGCGATTGCGGCGAACACCACGGCGGCGACCAACCGCGGTGTCGGGTCAAACAGTCGAAACTGGGAGAGAGTCGGTGGGCGCCTGCGCAATCGAAAAATCGAAGCACTGGCACGCGGGGGCAGGGTCGTAGTCGGTTTACTCATATCCTCAATGGGTTCGGCTGGCTGCTGTGCCTGACAACGGTTGGCCACCGTAACAATAAGTTCTGCCGATTACCAACCTTTCTAATCGATTGGTTACGCTCTGCCAGCCGAATTGTGGCGCGCCGAAGGGGCTCGGGTTTTCCGACAATGAGAAGAATTTGCCGATCAGAACCGCCGTAAGAATCGGTCCAACAGGGCAAAACTATTGAAGCGGAAGGTCAGCCCTTCCGGTCGTCCCGATCGAGCAGCTCCTCGACCTCGGACACGTTCAGCACCGGACGAGTGTTCGTGTCGATTCGACGGTTCAAATCGTTTTGCACGAAATCAACAACGTTGTGCAGCATCACCACCGCATCATCTACTATGCGAGTACTTTTCACTTCGGTGCCGTGGAGCAGCCATTTCGCGAGCTCCAACTCGGCGTAGAGCATGGCCCGCTTTTTTACCTGCCGATCGCTCGAACCGCGCCGTTTGTTGTACTCGTCAAAGACGCCATCCGAAGCATCGATCGTTGACGCGCTGAGCGTCCAGCAGAGGTCTCGGGCCGGATCTCCCACGCTCAGGTGGGCCCACCCGACGACGCTGGTAACCTCGTCGGCTACCTGCAAGAACGAGGCGGCGGTGAGGGAACCGTTGATCACCGTTGGCGCAAATTGCCAGAGTGCCGGGTCTTCGGTGGCACGCTCCCAGCGCGAAAGAAGGGCTGCGGGAATCAATCCGGTGTTCGTGGCTCGGTCCATGATCGTTACCACGGCGGCCAGGGCATCAAGGGGACGAACAACCGGCAGCCCGGCATCCACGATAAAGCTAGTGGGGAGGGAATGGATGGCGGCAAGGCTGCGTCCGACCGACGCAGTTAAGACGGCATTGGCGCTCATCTGCGCCAAGGTCGCAGCGTTACCGGGCAGAAAGTCGTAAACGATCGCTCGCGTGGTGTCAACGGAAACCTCGCCGAGGTAACTGTGCACCGCAAACGGCAACCGGCCCCGCACACCCGCGCTGAGGGCACGCAACCCGGCGAGGTCGGCCGACGCTTGATTTGCGGCACTTTGGGTGCGCGGAACTCGAATGAGCAGTTTTCGACCGTCGCGGCTGTCGAGCAGCGCCTTCGCGTAGTCGCCGGTTCCCGCCCCACCAAACCGGGTAGCGGCTGTCACGTCGAGGCCCACCACGGCTGAGGTGGCGAGCGCGGCTAGAGTGAGAGGGGATCTGACCATACCGTCAGGGTAGGTTGTCCCGGGGTGCGCGCAGACCATCGCCACGCAAAATCTTCCACGGGCATACGCTTCTGGCCCGTCAATCTAAGGCGCCCTCATGTCCGCAGCGTTCTCATCCCGTCTCGCCCTGTCCCGCCACGAGGTCGATCGGGACTACCTGACTCGCACCCAGCCGCAACTCTTCGAATCCCTTTGGGAGAATCCCGCCACCCGGGTGCTGCTGCTGTGGAACGGGCAGGCGCTGCTCTCGGGCGACGCGTTAGACCTGCGGCCCGTGCCATCCGTTCCCGACGTAGAACTGCTGCTTTATCTGGGTTTAGACACCCGAGCGACCCCGTTTATTGCCGCGATATTGTCGGATGATGCTGCGGCAAGCCTCGGCGCCGACGCCGTCTGGGGCAACCTACGCACCCTCGGCGCCACCCTGTCAGACCTCGAGACGGGCCTATTCACCGAGGCGCTGGCGCTTGCCAATTGGCATGACGCACATCGGTTTTCACCGCGCACCGGCCAGCCCACAGTTCCTGCGCTCGGCGGTTGGGTGCGTCGGCCCGAAACGATGACAGATGCGACCGTGAAGAGCCACGACCTCTTTCCGCGAACCGATGCGGCCATCATTGTTGCGGTGACGGATGCCGACGACCGCATCCTGCTCGGATCAAACGCGCTTTGGAGCACGAACCGCTTCTCTCTGCTGGCCGGCTTTGTTGAACCGGGTGAGTCGGTGGAGAGCGCGGTGGTGCGCGAGGTGTTTGAGGAATCCGGTGTTCGGGTCACCAATCCCGAGTATTTGGGCTCGCAGCCCTGGCCCTTTCCGGCATCTCTCATGCTCGGTTTTCGCGCCACCGTCGACCCCGACCAAGTCTCGGTACTCACTCCTGACGGTGACGAAATTCTGGAACTGCGATGGTTCAGCCGTGCGGAACTTGCGGCCTCGCTCGATGAGATCGTGCTGCCGGGCGCGACCAGTATCGCTCGGGCAATTCTGGAGGAGTGGTTCGGCGGCCCCATTTCGCAAGACCGACAATGGTGAGTGTGCAGAACCTCAGCGCTGACTCCCTCCTCGCCGGTCTTGACGAGGAGCAGCGGGTGGCTGCGGAGTCGCTTTTGGGGCCGCTGTGTATCCTGGCCGGAGCCGGCACGGGCAAGACCCGGGCGATCACCCACCGGGTCGCGTACGGCGTTGCAACGGGTGTGTATTCCCCCAGCCGGGTGATGGCCCTCACCTTTACTGCGCGGGCCGCGGCCGAGCTTCGTGGTCGGCTCCGTACCCTCGGGGCGGGCGGCGTTGCGGCTCGCACCTTTCATGCGTCGGCGCTGTCACAGCTGTCTTTTTTTTGGCCAGAGGTCATTGGCGGAACGATGCCTCGCATTCTGGAATCCAAGGGTCGGGTCATCGCTCACGCCGCCGACAGCCTCCGCATGCGGCTAGACACCCCAACCCTCCGGGATCTTGCGGCAGAAATCGAGTGGCGCAAAGTCTCCCGGCTTACCCTTGAGCAGTATGCGATTGCCGCCCCTGGCCGGCTGCTTCCGGAGTCCCTCTCGGTGTCGGCCATGGTCGATCTGCATCGCGCCTACGAGACGGTAAAAGACGAGCGTCGACAGCTGGATTTCGAGGATGTGCTCTTGGCAACCGCGGGGATGCTGGAGACCGAGCCCTGGGTCGTCCAACAGGTTCGCGAGCAGTACCGCTTTTTCGTGGTCGACGAATATCAGGATGTCTCCCCGCTCCAGCAGGCCCTGCTCGAGCTTTGGCTGGGGGAGCGGCAAGATCTTTGTGTAGTCGGAGACGCCAGCCAGACGATCTACTCGTTCGCCGGGGCATCCGCCGATCATTTGCTCGGATTTCAAACGCGTTTTCCGGATGCCACGCTGGTACGCCTGGAGCAGAACTACCGGTCAACCGCCGCGATCGTGGGCAGCGCAAATCAGCTCATGCGCGACCGTGCGGGTTCCCTTACCCTGCGCGCGACGGCTCGAGCCGGGACGCGCCAGACGGAGCCGCCTGTGGTGGCCTTCCGCGACGACCGGTCAGAGGCACGGGCGATTGCCGGACAAATCTCCGACCTCATCGCGGCCGGTACGCGCGCCCAGGACATTGCGATTTTGTACCGCGTCAACATCCAGTCCGCTGTTCTAGAGCAGGCTCTCACGGATGCCGGCGTCAGCTATCAATTGCGCGGAGGTAAGCGATTCTTCGATCTTCCGGAGGTGAAGCAGGCGTTAATGATGCTGAAAGGCGCATCAATCGCCACCACCGTGGAGCCGCTGTTTAAAACGGTGAGCGATGTACTGCGCTCGTTGGGGTGGACCCAGGATGCCCCCGAAACTCGAGGTGCGGTGCGTGACCGCTGGGAGACGCTCAACGCAATCATGGGGCTCGCCGAGGCGGCGCCACCCGAGCAAAAGCTGCGCGAATTTTCCGACGAACTCTATGAGCGCAGCGCCGGCCAGCATGAACCGACAATGGCCGCCGTCACTCTGGCCACCCTGCATTCGGCCAAGGGTATGGAATGGGACACCGTGTACGTCATCGGGCTCAACGAGGGACTGCTACCGATCAGCCACGCCAAAACCCCCGCAGCCATCGACGAGGAGCGCCGATTGCTCTACGTGGGTGTCACGCGGGCGCGACAGCGGTTACAGCTTTCGTGGGCGGAGACGGCACCGCAGCGCTCGCTGAAGCGGCTGCCGTCCCGTTTTCTGGAAGAGCTGCGCACCCGCACTCGGGGTGCGGCCGACACGGCACCGCGCGGGTAGCTCCGCTGGCGGCATCCAACCACACTGCGGTCACCGGCCCGGGGGCACGGTTCGAGACGCGACCGAGCACCAAGCGTGTCGCGATCACCGCAGCCTCGGCGGCTACCAAACCGCGGTCGGCGGGGCTGCGCCTACCCCAGAGTTGGCTGGCCAACGCCGGCCAGGCAGGGTCGGCGTCTACCTTCGTGCGATGCAGGCAGTACAAACAGGCGGTCACACCCGGCTCCACGAACGGGCCGATTTGGGCGCCGGTGTCACCGAAGACGACGGGCAAATGCGGCCGATCCCGGCGCAGCCAAACTCCGTAAAACTCCGAATTGACCACGAACTGGGCAACGATCACGGCAATGTCGGTGGTCTCGGCGGCGGCGTCGTCGGTATCGTCGCCGACGAGTCTTACCCGAAGACCGGATGCCGCAAGCGTCGACCCCAAAGCATCGACCGTCGGGCCGGAGCCGGTGACGGTGACCATCGCCGGGGGGCGAAGCTGCGCGGTCTCGGTGAGCGGGCTGAGGGCGGGGGCCACCCGCTGCAATAGCCGTTCCACCGCCGCATCGCCCGCTCCGGCGCGGCGGGCGATGACGGTGAGCCCGGGGCGACTCACGCCAATTACGAGGGCCGCGATCATCCGTTCCTCGGCGTTGCTGACCTCCCGTAAGACGGCTCGCGGGCGATCGACACCGAATTGCAGCGATGTGGGGTCACGCCAGAGAAGAGCAAACCGGGGGTCGAGTCTCAGCACCATGGCGTCAGCCTGCCAGCGCGAGGAAGGTGACGTCGGTCGTCATCCACAGGGTGAGAGCCCGCAGCCATCGCGCCGTCTGGGCTAGGAGCCAGCGCCCTGCCTCGGCTTTGAGGTTCTAAATTTGCGGTTCTAACTCTGCGGTTCGTCGGCCGATCCGTCGGCGTTCTCGTGCGGGCGGTCGCCGCTCGAATCGTCGAGGAGATCCCTGATTGCCTGATCGACGTCGTCGAAGGCTACCTCCGGCGCGGTCAACCGTGCGATGAGCGCCGCTGGGTTGTCAATGTCGTGGGACTCGGGTACCACGTCGGGATGCGACCACAGCTCGTCGCGGCGGTTGGAGCCGAGAGCATCCGTGAGCTGCTGCCACATCGCGGCGGCCTCTCGCAGTCGCCGCGGGCGAAGTTCTAGACCCACCAGGGTAGAAAATGCGGACTCGGCGGGACCACCGGAAGCCCGCCGCCGCCGAACGGTCTCGGCGATGGCCCCGGCCTTGGGCAGGCGGGTGGTGGCCTGCAGGGTCACCACGTCGACCCAACCCTCAATGAGGGCCAACATCGTTTCCAGGCGGTCAAGCGCGGCAAGCTGCGCGGAGGTTTTCGGGGGAATCAGTGCGCCACTGACCATGGCCTGTCGCAGTTCCTCCGGGTTAGACGGATCGAAGTCTTGCGCGAGTTCCTGCATTCGTTCGGTGTCCACCCGAATGCCCTGGGCGAACTCGCTAATTGCGGTCATTAGCTGCAGCCGCAGCCACTTAGCGTGCCGGAAAAGCCGCGCATGGGCGAGTTCGCGCACGGCAAAGTAGAGCTGGATCTGGTCATTGTCGATGTCGAGGCCTTCGCCGTAAAGCGCCACGTTTTGCGGCAGCAGTACGGCCTGCACTTCGGCGCCGCCGGAGGTTCCCAAAAGCGGAATTCCGATGTCACCCCCGGAAACCACCTCGGCGGAGAGCTGACCGACCACCTGACCCAGCTGCATCGCAAACAGGGTGCCGCCGATGTTTCGCATCAATTTGCTCGCACCGTCGATCAGCTCCGACATCTCCTCGGGAGCCTGCTGGCGCAACACGTCGGTGAGGGCGTTCGAAATACTCATCGCCACCGGTTCCGCTAGCTGGGTCCACACCGGCATGGTGGCCGTCACCCACTCGGAGCGGGTCATCAGTCGGGGCGTCACCGTGAGGGCGGAAATGTCAGTCGCTTCGCTCAACCAGAGGGCCGCCACGGCGAGCGATTGCTGCTGGGCATTCTGTTCGGCCGGTGTTGTAGGTTTCGACGAATTCGCGGCGAGGGTCTTCGCCTGTTCGAGGGCGATGCCCCAGTTGGTGCCGTCACCGTCTTGATTCATGGCGCCCTGGAGCTGGCTCATGAGGCGGGCGACCATTGCGGGGTCGTTGGGCAAACCGGCCGCGCTGGCTAGCTTTGCGGGATCGATGTCGGAGTTGCCGGAGAGCAACTCTCGAAGCATCTCGCGAAACTCGTCTTCGGGGTCCTGTCGTTGGTCTTCAGGCATGCAAACTACGCTAGTGGCTGGGCAGTGGGGGTTGCTGCAATTTGACCGAGGCTCTGCTCACGCGCTGTGCGCCCGTGGCGAACATCCCGTTGAGAGGATAGAAGTGGCCTATTTTGGCGTCGAACCCCAGGCTGAGCGCAGTGCTCCGCCGCGTCGAGTACGAATCGGCTGGGGCATCCTCTCGATCGGAATTGTGGGAGTTTTGGGGTTGTCCCTAGCCCCGGCGCCCTTCGCCATTGAGCGCCCTGGCCCGGTCTTCAACACCCTCGGCACGGTCCCGCTCGACGACTCGGGGTCGCAGTCGAAGCCCGTTAGACGGGAGCCCCTCATTTCGATTCCCGGCCAACAGACTTTTCCTACCACCGGCGCCCTGTCAATGCTCACGGTCAACGTCCTGGGAAACCGCGAGCAACAGCCCAATTGGATTGAGGTGTTGGCGGCCTGGGCTGACCCGAGCCAGGCGGTGTTGCCCATCGACGCGGTATACCCGAAGGGGGAAACCGTCAAACAGTCCAACGAGCAAAGCAGCGTGGACATGCAAAATTCTCAGAAGGATGCCGTCGCTGCAGCCCTGCTGCACCTGGGCTACCCATTGACCCGCACGCTCACGGTGTCGTCGGTACCCGCTGGATCTCCGTCGGCCGGGGTACTCAAAGCCGGCGACACCATTACCTCCATTGACGGCAAAAAGCCGAACGACGTGCAGGCGCTGCGCGCACTGATCGCCGCCCACGGCACGGCCACGCCCGTCACGATCGACATTGTTCGCGAGAGCGCCGCTAGCGCGGTTGAAGTCACCCCGGTTGAGTCGACCGGTGCCGGAGCGAAACCGATTGTCGGCATCATCGTCGGGGCAAATTACAGCTTTCCCTTCACCGTGAACATCCGATTGCATGCCGTCGGGGGGCCCAGTGCTGGCATGATGTTCGCGCTCGGGATTATCGACAAGTTGACGCCGGGGGAGCTGAACGGCGGCAAGAACGTGGCCGGCACCGGCACGATTACGGCAGACGGCGAGGTTGGCCCGATTGGCGGCATCCGGCAAAAAATGTATGGTGCGGTGGCGTCTGGGGCCCAGTACTTTTTGGCGCCGAAAGCGAATTGCGCGGAGGTCTCGGGGCATGTGCCGGATGGGTTGCGTGTCTTTGCCGTCGGCACCCTCGACGATTCCCTCGCGGTGTTGAACGCGCTAGCTACCGGCGGGTCACTGGGGTCGTTAGCGACCTGCCCGGCGGGTTAGGGCAGCGGGGCGTATTTGCAGCGGACGCCGCGTTAAGCTGGAGAGACCTCGTCCCTGACACCCAGGAGCTTATTCTTGTCTTCCACGGAAGCTCGCCCCGCGTCTCGCACCCGGGCCACTCTGGCAATCACCGCAGGCATCATCGCTGCGCTGGTGATTCTGTTCTTCATTTTCTCGAGCTTCTACACCGACTGGTTGTGGTTCGACCAGTTGGGCTACGCGGGGGTACTCACGACCCAATGGTTCGCAGCGGCCGCGCTGTTCGGTATTGGCTTTGTGGCCATGGCCATTCCGGTCTACGTGAGCATTGATGTGGCGTTCCGCGTACGCCCGGTGTATGCAAAGCTCAACTCGCAACTCGACCGCTATCAGCAGGTCATTGAACCGCTGCGTCGACTGGCAAGCTTCGGGATCCCCGCGGTGCTCGGCCTCTTCGCCGGTATCGCTGCTTCCTCCCGCTGGCAGCTCGTGCTGGCCTGGCTCAATCGAACCCCCTCCGGAAAGACTGACCCGCAGTTCGGGCTAGACGTCTCCTTCTACCTATTCGAGTTTCCGTTCTATCAGGCTCTGGCAGCATTCGCCTCAGCCGTTGTTCTTCTTGCCGGGATCGCCGCCCTCGCCACGAGCTATCTGTATGGAGCCCTGCGCTTCAACGGTCGCGAGGTGCGCATTTCCAAGCCCGCACGCGTGCAGCTTGCTACCACCCTGGCCATCTACCTGTTTATTCAGGCGGGAAGCATTTGGCTCGATCAATACGCCACCCTGTCGCAGAGCAGCAGCTCGCTTTTGGTTGGGGCGTCCTACGCCGATGTCAACGCCACCATCCCGGGCCGGGCTATTTTGGCGCTCGCTGCGGCCTTCGTTGCATTGCTCTTCATTGTGACCGCGATCATCGGGCGTTGGCGTTTGCCGGTCGTGGGTACGGCGCTGTTGATCGTCTCTAGCCTCATCTTCGGGTCGATCTATCCGTGGATCGTTCAGCGTTTCCAGGTTGATCCCAGCGTGCGAAGCGTTGAAGCGCCCTACATCCAGCGAAACATCGATGCCACCCGGGATGCCTACGGGGTCGCCGGTGTGCAGGAGCAAAACTATGCGCCGACGACCGACACGAGCGCCGGCGCACTACGCAGCGATGCGGAGACGACGGCCAGCATCCGAATTATCGATCCGGCCCTGGTATCGAAGACGTTCGCCCAGCTCGAACAGGTGCGTCAGTACTACCAGTTTTCCACGGATCTGAACGTTGACCGCTATACGATCGACGGTAAAGTGCAAGACACCGTGATCGCGACTCGCGAACTCAACCTCAATGGTTTGGGTTCCGCCGACAACTTCTACAACCGCACCTTCGTCTACACGCACGGATACGGGATTGTGGCCGCCTACGGCAACCAGCGCTCCGCCGAGGGCCTGCCCGTGTTTTTGCAGTCAGGAATCCCCAACGGCGGCAAGCTCGGCAGCGCATTTGAACCACGAATTTACTTCGGCGAACAGTCCCCGGCCGTGTCGATTGTTGGTGCCCCCAAGTCGGTAAAGAGCGTCGAGTTGGACTACCCCTCGGGTAACTCGGAGGGCGCGCAAAACGCCACCACCACCTACACCGGTGACGGCGGACCGAAGCTCGATAACGTATTCAAAAAGCTGATCTACGCGATCAAGTTCCAGTCGGAGCAAATCTTCCTTTCCAACGCGGTGAGCAACGCCTCGCAGATTCTCTATGATCGCGACCCCAAACTGCGGGTGCAGAAAGTGGCCCCCTACCTCACCCTCGATAGCCAGGCCTACCCCGCCGTCGTTGACAAAAAGGTGGTGTGGATCGTCGACGGGTACACCACGAGCGCAAGTTACCCCTACTCAAAGATCGAGCAGCTTAGCAACGCCATCGTGGACACCTACACGCCCGCTCCGGCCTATCCGATCGACGACATTAACTACATTCGCAACTCGGTGAAAGCCACGGTTGATGCCTATTCCGGTGCGGTTACGCTCTACGCCTGGGACGTCAAGGATCCGATTCTCGCTACCTACCAAAAGATCTTCCCGAACACGGTCATCCCCATGGCCAAGATGTCGCCGGATCTGATGAGCCACGTGCGGTACCCCGCCGACCTGTTCAAGGTGCAGCGGGCGATCCTGGCCAAGTATCACGTCACCGGCAGCAACTCCTTCTACTCCAACGATGACGCGTGGTCCACCCCGGTGGATCCGACTAAATCGTCCGATACCGCCCAGGCACAGCCGCCGTACTACCTCACCATGCAGGTGCCCGGTGCCACCAAGTCGAACTTCTCGTTGTATTCGACCTATATTCCGGATGCTTCAGGTTCGGCCAGTCGCAGTATTCTCACCGGGTATCTCGCCGTCAACTCCGATGCGGGAACAACGCCCGGCAAGATTGATTCCGATTACGGCAAATTTACGCTGTTGTCGCTGCCGAAACAGGCCACCGTTCCGGGGCCGGGCCAGGTGCAGAACTCCTTTACCACCGACCCCACCGTGGCAAACCAGCTCAACCTGTTGGCCCGCGGTGACACGAAAATTTTGCGTGGCAACCTGCTGACGCTGCCGGTTGGCGGCGGCCTGCTCTACGTGCAGCCGGTCTACGTGCAGTCAACCGCAGAGACGTCGTACCCACTGCTGCGCAAGGTCTTGGTGTCGTTTGGAAACAAGATCGGCTTCGAGGACACCCTGGATGCCGCACTGAACTCAGTGTTTAGCGGCGACTCAGGCGCGAGTGCGGGAGACGGTTCGGTGGTCCCCACCCCAACAACGCCAACGACTCCGACGACCCCGACGACTCCGACAACGCCGACGACCCCAACGACACCGACAACGCCGACGACCCCAACGACACCTAACGCGGCGCTCAAGGCGGCGCTGGCTGACGCCAACAAGGCACTCACCGATCGTCAGGCTGCCTATGCGGCAAACGATCTGGTCGGGGCCGCGCAGGCAGACAAGCGTCTGCAGGATGCCATCGCCCGCGCGCTGGTGGCCTCGCCGTAGCAACGCGGCTCCTTTGGGGTCATCGGGACGGTTCTTTTTGGGGCCGTCCCGATGTTCGTGGCTTGGCTGCTCGACGTCTGTGCTGCTCGACGTCTGTGCTGCTTGTACCCTGGGCTGCTCATGGTCTGCGCACATCCTCACGTCTGATAGGGTTATGTTTGTAGCGCGGGGTGGAGCAGTTCGGTAGCTCGCTGGGCTCATAACCCAGAGGTCGCAGGTTCAAATCCTGTCCCCGCAACAGAGGCTCATTCCGGAAATACTTGCAAAAGATTCCGGATATTGAGTAAGGAAAGGATCGGATCGGCTGATTAGCCGGTTCGGTCCTTTTTTGTTGCGCCGATGCGGTCGCGGTGAGCGGTGAGATTGCCGCGGCGAGGGTTATCGGAAAAACGTGTGAGTTGCTTCGGGCGTGTTACCCGCGTCCGGCCCATCCGTGTCGACGCCAGAGGCCTTCTTCGTGGCTGAGGTGTATTTTGTCGTGGCTTGGTTTTGGGTCGTGGACGGGTGATTTGTTTAGTGGCATATCCATCTATTGGGCTTTCTGTCGCTGTAGTCGTTTCTGAGAGCATTTCGTGGGCTCGGCGGATCGGGTTTCGTGCATGGTGAAAAACCATTCCGCTGCTCTCTTCATATCCGCTCGGGGCTTGTCGCGGCGGTTGCGCAGGAGATGACGGATCCCGTTGTCGATGCCTCCCTATAGTGGAGAGGTCGTTCGGGCGTTGCTGTGTTCGACGAAGGTGAACAAGGTGCCGCCGCGGCTGATGCGGGACAAAGACGACCAGGATTTGCGGAGCCGGTCATGGGTGAACTACGAGGTCTAATTTGACGCCGATATTTTGGTCAGTGGACTCCCGTAACGTGAGGTAATATCTGGAATACAAATCGGCGTAACGTAATAATTCACACTTCACGCGGTGGCGCGATGTGACTCCCTTCAAACAGATTTTGATGTGCTCGTTTCGCAAGGTCCATTACCGATGTTGACGAGTTAGCGGTTTTTAAGTTAGCGGCTTTTAACAGTCGTTACTGCGTTCAATTCAAGTTGATCTGTGGGTCCGGTTTTTTATTTTACGAAGGAATCATCGTCCGAAGAATCATTAGTCCCGGTCGCGCCGTCATTGTCGTTATTGCCCTGTCTCTCGCTGGATGCTCAGCGGTAACGTCTCAGTCGCCGGTTAAGCCATCGAGTACGGCATCGGCCTCCGCAAACGTCACTTCAGACCCTGGGTCAATAGGCGTAAACCAGTGGAAAAAACCGGGAAGCGTCGTTGTCACAGCTCTTCCGCTGGGCGACGGGAAAGCATCAACTCAGAGTTCCGCTGTCGGGTCGCTTTATTCGTGCCGGGCAGGCGATGCGAGCATCGGTGGCTCGAATGTAGATGGGCCATGGATTCACGGCACCACCTGGGATTCCACAACGAAATTAGTTGTTACGGGCGCACATACCTGGCCAACAGCTAAATTTAATGTCCAGGTCAGTGGCACGAACCGGGTCTTTACGACAAATAATCTGCCAACAGGTGAGAAGACGGGAACCTTCCCTATTCCGTCTAGTGATCCGGTGTACAAATATGACGCGAACCCGAATACCATCGGCTCGTCAATTACTCGGACGGTGACAGTGCCGATTGCGCCTTCTCCGAGTTCAACCCCGGGTTGTCTGGATGGAGGAGCCATCGGCGTGCTTCTGAACGGGGTATTCCTTTACAACGCGTTGGACGGACCCGGACGGGATGCGGTGGCACACGAGGCTCAAGACCTCTGCCAAGGTCATCCGGAACGTTCCGGTGAATACCATTACCACGAGATACCGACCTGTCTGCGGGATAACGCTGTGGCAACATCAACCATTGTGGGATGGGCTAACGACGGGTATCCGATCGTCGTAGAGCGAGACGCTGACGGAAATTTACCGAACAATAACGACTTGGATTCCTGTCACGGGCGAACAAGTGCGATCAACCTGGACGGAGTGGTCAAAACGACCTTCCACTATTCAGCGACCCTCGAATTTCCGTACACTATTGGATGTTTCCACGGCACCGTCACGAAATCGGGAAAATAACACACCCACACCCACACCCACACCTATTCCAGAAGGGCCGCGCTTCGCAGGTATTGTCTCGGTACTTGTCGCAGATCCACTGCCCCTTCTGAATTCGGATAAGAATGTGGTGGAGCGGAAGTGCGAGCATCACCGCTGTGACATCCGGAAACATGGGGAATCTCAACCCACGTTGATGCCGCGGTTCAGTGTTGCCAGATTCACAACAATCACGACCACGAGGATGATGATCCCGGAGATCGGTACCCGCGGTAGATGCATCGTTCTGCTTCTGCGATGTCTCGGTCACTGCGGAGTACGCGCCCGGGATTTGTCACGGAGAATGACACCAGAGTAAGGATGCACGGCTACCAGCAAAAGCGCCGGCATCGCGGAATTCGCACCGCTAGGTTGCTTGGCGTGAGTAGATGCCCTCTTCGCGGATATACGCGCGGACCTCGGGACTGAGCTCCACGTCTTAGTAATCCGCGAAAGGGTCACTCTTCTAGGTCGGGGTTGGGTTTCTCTGGGCTTCGGGCCGCCGGCACCCGGGCCTACGTTGGTATCAGTCCTAGGTCAATCGTCGCGAAGAACCGACAGGGATGAACCAGACAGAGACGAGGTGTCCCTGGGTCTGACTTACATCAGACGGTGGACTTACTCAAAGGTACTGGCCTCACTGAACCCTGGTCTGTCGAGGAATGGGGGAAAAGGTGCAGTCGGCTGAATAGCCAGATGAGTGCGGCAAACACGACAGCGGCGACAGCGATGGACAGGGCGTAGATGGCGACGACACCGTAACCTTGAGAAGGGTTGAGGAAGGGGTAGGGCACCCATCCGTCGCTTGCACCGCGGATGAGGACGACGATGATCCAGAGGACCGGGTAAATCAGTGCGACCCAAAGTTTGTTCCACGGGAGCGAAGTGCGGTCGCTGAAAATCACCCAATCCAGGGCCGCGTAAAGGGGCAAGACCACGTGCAGCACTGAATTGGCCCAGACGAGCGTTACGCCTCCTTCTTGCCCAGCCAAGAGGAGATTGTAGACGACGCCGGTAATCACTATGTACGTTGTGACGCAGCCACGGACCAGCATCAACGAGTGAGATTGTTGCTTCCCAGAAAAGGAAACCAGAGCAGCGACCAAAAGCACGACGACTAAAAATATGTTGCTCTGCATGGTGAAAAACCCGAAGAAGTTGAACGGGTTGATGGTGGCGCGGGTGGCGGTGTCGAAGAACGTTGACACAATCGCGGTTAGACCCAGCAGCGCGAAAGCTGTGCGTAGCGCCGGTATAAAAAGTTTCACGGATGGCCTTTGATTGAGGGGTGAGTGTCATGAAGTCGACCGATCGCCTGAATCATAAGGTCGTCATCTTATAACTTGGCTGATTTTGACCGGTCGAGAATCCTCCGAAATGGCTTCAAACGAATCAACCCCCGGGCCATCACTGTGTGGTCGAAGCCGGGAGGAGACACGCCCGAAGGGGTGCGCCCCGTTTATCGGGTGCCGGACTGACCGGGCTACCAGCGTCGGGCGGAGGAGGCGGCGATGATCGTGAGAAGCGCGTCACGTATCGCGTCCGCGTTTTTGAGCTCGGGAAAGAGGTCGGCCTCAAGGGTGCGGGACTTCTCCCAGACGGCTGTGCCGGCATCCGTTCTGAGCACGCAGTGTCGACGGGCGTCGAGCTCGTCTCGGGTGCGCACGATGTAGCCCTCGCGCTCGAGTCGTTCGAGGGTGCGGGACATGGTCTGCGTTTGTACGCGGGCGGCATGGGCGAGTTCGGTCTGGTTAAGTGGCCCCGAGCCGAGCAGATGCAGCGCGATCATCCCGGCGTGGGTGAGTCCCATCTGTTCCAACGCCTGCACCCAGGTATGTTCGGCCAGCCGCGCGGCGGTTGAGAGCAGGCGTCCGGTCGGCCAGGAGGCCATGGACTCCTGCAGCGGCGACAGCCTTGGTTCCCGCTTTGCTGTGGGTTCCAGATCAGGTGTGGTCATGCTTCAAACCTAATGCTAGCGTCAACTAATCAGCTAGCTGACTAATTGGAGCTTGAGATGAAAAAGAGCAGCGATCGTCTGCGCCAGACCGTGGTGCTGGTCAGTGCAATTCTGGCCATCGTG
This sequence comes from Microbacteriaceae bacterium, assembly GCA_014377425.1. Lineage (GTDB taxonomy): Bacteria > Actinomycetota > Actinomycetes > Actinomycetales > Microbacteriaceae > Marisediminicola. The sequence goes on from JACMPQ010000007.1 coordinate 36,423, forward strand.
GGATCGTTCATCGGTTCGGGTGCCGGTGGCGGAACTCCGATCCAGAACGCGTCGGGCGGGGCATTGGCTGCCGACGCGACCCTGATCGCCCCAGGCGGCCCGGCTTTTGGGATCTGGACGCCGATTTATCTCGGCCTCATCGCCTACGCCGTTTGGCAGTTCCTGCCGGCGCAGACAGCGGACGCCCGGCAGCGCACCCTCGGTTACCCGATCGCTGCCTCGCTGGTCCTGAACGCGGCCTGGATTCTCAGTATCCAGTTCGACCTGCTCGCCCTCAGTGTCCCCGTGATCGTGCTCCTTCTGGCTGTGCTCATCTGGGCGTTCCAGCTCACCCGCGCCTCACGGCCAAAGAGTCTGGTCGAGACGATCGTCACCGATGGAACGATCGGCCTATATTTAGGCTGGGTCAGCATCGCCACCGTGGCGAACGTAACCGCCGTGCTCGTCGCTGCCGGCTTTAGCGGCTTCGGTATCAACGCGGACGCTTGGGCGGTCGGGGTGATTGCGGTGGCCGGTCTAGTCGGCGTGCTGATCTCCCTCTCCGGGCGTGGCCGGCTCGCCCCCACCGCGTCCCTCTGCTGGGGACTCGCCTGGGTCGCCGTCGCCCGCCTCACTGGCACCCTTCCCTCCGCCCCGGCCGCGATCGCGGCCCTCGTCGCGGCGGCCGTCATTCTCGCTGTAACCGTCATCGTTCGCACTCGAATCTCCTCGTCCACATCAACCCGTGGATTGGCAACCGCATGAGCAGCATCGCCCCCATCGCCCCGACTGCCCTCTCGGCCCGCCGCCGCTGGGCTGGACTCGTCTTCATCAGCGTCGCGGTTGCCCTGATCATCGTCGATTCCACGATTATCAATGTTGCTATTCCTTCGATCATTGTCGACCTGGGTATCACGTCGACCCAGGTTCAGTGGGTGCAGGAGAGCTACACGCTCGTCTTCGCCGCACTTCTGCTCGTGTTCGGTACGCTCGCCGACCGCTTCGGGCGCCGCCGCATCCTGATGCTCGGCGTGATCGTCTTCGCCACGGCGTCGGTCTTCGCCGCGTTCTCCCCGTCGGGCGACCTGCTGATTCTGGCCCGGCTGATCCAGGGCGTCGGCGGTGCGATGGTGTTGCCGACGACCCTGTCGATCATCAACGCCACCTTCCGTGGTCGGGACCGCGGCATCGCGTTCGCGATCTGGGGCTCGACCATCGGCGGTATGGTGGCCGTTGGCCCACTCCTTGGCGGCTGGCTCACCACCTATTTCTCCTGGCGCTGGGCATTCGGCATTAATGTGCCCCTCGGCATCATCATCATCACCGGCGTACTGATCTTCGTTGTCGAATCCCGGGATGCTGGGAAACCCCGCCGGATCGACGTGGTTGGCGCCATCCTGTCAGTCATCACCAGCGCCTCGCTCGTTTTCGGGTTGATCGAGGGCCGCACGTATGGCTGGGGGCTCACCAACAACGCCCCCACCGTTGGCGACTGGACCTGGCCGTACTCCGTGTCGATCATCCCGTTTGTGTTCCTGCTCACCATCATTTCTGGAATCACCTTCATCGCCTGGGGTCGCTATCGGCAGCGGGCTGGCCAAACCACTCTGCTGGCTTTCTCCCTGTTCGCGATCCCCTCGTTCCGCAACGGCAACATCGCCGCCATGATCGTGTCGCTCGGCGAGTTTGGCATCATCCTCTCGCTGCCGCTCTGGTTACAAAACGTGCTCGGCTACGACGCCCTTCAGACCGGTTTTGTGCTCCTCGCCCTCGCGCTGGGCTCGTTCGTGGCCAGCGGACTGTTGGGCGCGTTCGGCAACAAAACCTCGCCGGAAACGATCGTGCGCGTGGGCATCCTTGCGGAGATCATCGGTGTCGCCGGGCTCGGTATCGTTATCACCGCGGAAGCCACCTGGTTGGTGGTCGTGCCGTTTCTCTTCGTCTACGGAATCGGCGTCGGCCTGGCCACCGCTCAGCTCACCGGAGTAGTACTCAAGGACGTCCCTGTTGCGCAGAGCGGTCAGGGCTCCGGCACCTCCAGCACCGCTCGGCAGATCGGAGCCGCACTCGGAATCGCGGTGCTCGGCACGGTGCTGTTCACCGCGGTCGACGCATCGCTCGAGGCGAAGTTATCCTCCGTACCGGGCCTGCCTGCCCAGACTCGGACGCAAATCGTCGATGCGGTCGTGAGTAGTGCCGGTGCCGCGATCCCTGCTCTCGAGGCGCAAAACCCGGCTGTGGCGGACGCCGCGCGCGAGGCATTCAGCGACGCAACCCGGTACTCAGCCTTCGCCGCGGCCGGCTTCCTCGCACTCGGCTTCCTAGCGACGCTGCGGCTCTCCGGAACGGCGCCGCATCACGATCATCGCGAAGAGGACGCGGTCGACCAGAATGTCACCGCTGCCCAGACCTCGGGGGAGCTGGTCTAGGGCGTCGCACCTCCCACTGTCGTGTTGTCTCACTTTTAAGGCTGTCGGCGTCTCAAGGCCGGATTCATCCCCGAGCGCCCGGGCCCACCCCACCGACGCTCACGGCGCCACCGCTCCCGCAACCGCAACTCTCGCCCAGGATGAGCCGCGAGGGCAGCATCTCGTGCGTTTCCTCGCCGCCCGGGTGTTCCAAGCGGTTCATCACGATGCCAATAGCTCGGGTCGCCAAATCGGCGATGGGAACATCAATGCTCGTGACTCCGGTGAAGCGTGGTCCAATGAGGTGGCTGGCCGCGTAGGAGACCAGCGCAACGTCACCGGGAACACTGAGCCCTCGTTCGGTGAGGGCCGCAATGACACCGCGTGCCTGCATTTCGCTAATTACCAAAATGGCCGTCGGATGCCCCTGATCCAGCAATTGCATCGTGGCGCGGTATCCACTGTCCTCGGTGAGTTCTTCTGGCAGTGACAGCAGGGAGTTGTCGAGGGG
>JACMPQ010000039.1 GCA_014377425.1 Microbacteriaceae bacterium
CGCGCGAGCGGTGCGGATTCCTGTATCATTTAGGCTCGTCGCAGCCGCCCTCGCGGGCGCGCGCTGCGGGCCTTTAGCTCAGTTGGTAGAGCGCCACGTTTACACCGTGGATGTCATCGGTTCGAGCCCGGTAGGGCCCACCACTAGAAGTGCTGGTCAGGAATTCATTAGTTTTAGGTTGCAGCTGCGACGGACGCTAGCCTAGTCAGATAGTGCCGGTGTCCTGCCGGTGAACAGTCAGACGGGTTCAGACTGGGTCGGAATCTGAGCCCTAATTTTCGGCTTCGGCTTCGCGCCTTTGAGTGTCGCGAGCGTTGATGCGAGCAATGCCCGCAACGTCGGCATCGGCCTTCATGTAGTGAAGATAGGCCTTGTGAGTGGTGGATGAGTTCGAATGCCCGAGCCAAGCAGCGACCGTTGATATGTCGATTGAGTTCTGAAGCCACAATGTCGCGGCGGTATGTCGGAGGTCATGCAGTCGCTGGCCTGGCGCGATGGTTGCCCATTTGACTGCACGCGTGAAGTTGCCCCCCAGCAACTTTCCGCCTTCCGAGTTCTGAAAGATCCGGTCGGTCGATTTCATACCCACGGTGAGCGCGGCAAGGATCTCAACCGACCTGTCGTCCAGCGGGACCCTCCGTGGCTTGCCTGACTTCGGGTCGGTGGCGTCGTAGCCATCGCTCTCAGACTCGCGAACGAATATCGTCGGGTACATATCGTTCCGGATATCGGAGACGCGAAGAGCGCATAGTTCACCCCAACGGACACCTGTTCTCGCCAATATCTCGACGACGTCGGCTGCGTCTGGGTGGGTCCGTCGGATTGTCTTGATAAGTCCGTCACGTTCCGCCTCGGTGAACGGGCGTATCTCTTGTTTCGGCTCGCCAGTTCCTCTGGCGAGCTTTACCTTGGTGACCAAGTTCTCGCGGACGATGCCGTGCCGAACGGCATAGGCGAAGAGAACCGAAACACTATCGCGATGTCGGCTGACCGTACCCCGTGCGTGGGTTCGCAGCATTTCGTTAAACATCGTCTCTAGCTGCCCGGCGGTAATGGAGCTGATTGGTCGTCGCTTCAACGTGGCAGAAATATGGAGTCGGAGGTTTGTTTCGTCAGTGTCCCAGGAGTGCGGGCGAACCGGTCCTTTGCGGTCCTTGTTGAACTGGGTTATGAGGTCACCGAGTGTGATGTCGCCCGCAGTCGGGCTGATCCATTCGCCGCCGTAGAGGGCAAGCTTCTGAGCAGCTTCCCACTTTTCTGCATCCTTGGCTCTATCGAATGTCTTGCTGGCGACCTGCAGGCTTTTATGGAACACCCGCACTCGGTAGCGGCCGGAGTTAGTCTTTGTCAGCACGTGTGAATCCTTCTCTTAGCTCGCTCGGGTTTCGTACTCGCTGAGTTCCTGAGCCTCAATCCAAGCGAGAACCACTGACTTACGAAATCGCAAGTCACGGCCTACGTGGAACCCCTGTGGTGCACGGCCCGCGGCGACGAGCGCGTACATAGACGACTTTGGCTTCTGGAAGAAGAGGCACAACTCCGGGAATGAGAACACCTCGTCAGTCCCACTAGTGGTCTGGACGTTGTCTGGGGGAATCACGCTCTGAGATGCGCCCTTTCCGTGTGAATTGCTTTCAGATTGGGCGATGACTTTGGAATTGAGGATGCTCATATTTTTTTCCTATGCAGGTCCCTGAAGGAGGCTGCACATCACAAGCATTCGTTTGGTGCAAACTCGGGGCGCGGAATAGCGTGGTGTCACCGCCGGCCAAGCGAACCCATCCTCGTCATCGGAACCTCTCGTCACAAGTGCGTGACGACGTGCCCCCAACTGAACCCGGCGCAGAATCCGCTCGGCAACAAGTCGCGATGCGGGGCGCGTGGCAACCTCGAGTCTCCACCTAGTCTCCGGGCGCTGAGCGTCATTAGCTGGCGAACTTTGGAAGTTCCCACTCCACGAACGCGGTGGGTTCGATGCCGAGCTGGTACGCGGTGATGATCGAGGAGTGATTTCGGCCCACCTGAGCGATTCCGCCCCACACTCCTCGGTCCTGGAACACGAACGACACGCCCGCGGCATATTCCATGACTCCGACCTTGATGTTGAGCTTGCGTGCGGAAGCGAACCCTCCCGTAAAAATTTCTTCGTCCCCGTCCCAACCGTTGTCCAGCCATACGTCGCGGAGGACGTTGATTCGCACCTCGATGTCCGGTTCGAGATTCCAGCCGGGAATCTTCTGGTCGAGAAGATCGGCGTGTTCCTTGGTCATAGAGCCGTCAGCGTAATCACGCTTCTGCTCATTCAGCCAATCAACGAGCTCGGCGGGCATCTTGTTGCGGTTTGACTTCTTCATCGCGGGGCTCCATTTTTCGTCTGACGACCGTTTGATCCGTTCGTCATCGTGTTCTCATCCGATTGGCTGAGCGTTCGGGCGGATCTCCGCCTTCATTCATGGTTGTTACCGGGGCCAGGGCGGGAGTGTGTCCAAGCCGTGATGGCGATTCCAGAGACGGTGACTCAGCCGGGATCGAGACGGTCGTTATGACTTTCCGTTGCAGCGCTTCTTCGTTCATACACAAGTAGTGTCGAAGTGCTTGCTGCCCAGCAGGCCACCGATGAACACGGTCGTCTCCGCCTCGATCAGCTCCTGATGTGGGGTCTCGGTCGCCGACCGGACCCGGTCAGGGACATCGGTGAGCTTGAGTTGAGCAAGGGGTTCGAGCAGGGCCGGCTGGTTTGGAGCCTTGCTGTTTTTGTGGCCTTCGTGAGTAGCTCTGATCGACTCTCACTGACCATCACACGCTGGCCTAATCACGCTAACGAAGCAACGCGGACACGCCGGGAATTACACCACCCCACGGGACGTGACCGGCAGCAGTCCCCACCTAGGAACGAAACCCAGAACGACTCACGCCACCACTGATAACGAGTTGTTCTGAGTGGTTCGTGCAAAACTACTCAGGACATTGTGAAGTAGGCATTTCGCCTCTGGAGCTAGTCCGCCGATCGCACCGCTCACGCAGATCGGTCGATTAAACCATCACCCTCGCGCACTGTGCTGAGCAGCTACGCAAACGCGAAGCGGGTCTGCTGCGCCGGTGGGCTGGCGGGGTCGCCGGGAATTTGATGCGCAGGACCACTTTGGGCTGAATACATGGGACTTGGCCGCCTAAGCGTCTTTCAGCGATGAGGCTTCGAGGTGCTTCATGAGGCGCTCAAACTCCGGCGGCACTGGTGTTGACAGATCGATTGAGTTTCGGAGATTCTCGGGGCTGAAATCTGCTCGATGGTTGTCCTTGAGCCATTGTTTGAAATCTTTAGCAGTCTTCGTCGGCTTGTCTTTTCGAGCCTGGGCGTGAGCCGCACGAAGGGCGGTCCAGCTGTGTTGATCCGATACCACCACTCTTCCTATCGGAAGGTATTCGATAACGTCCCTCGCTTCTAGTCCCCAGGGCGTTACGCGAGATTCGAGTCCGTGCGTGATGGCTCCTGCAAGCCATTGGCCCATAAACTCAGCCTCGGCACTTTCGCGCCCAAGTCCACTTAAGACCGCATCGATGGCTTCGGATCGAAGGCCTGACAAAAGTAGAACATTTGCTGCTTGCCAAGCTTTGTCGATCGCTTCAACTCGTTGATTATCGAGCAGAGCCACGACGTGAGCGTCTGTGAAGTCGAACAGGACTCGGCTATCGATAGTTTTGGCCAGTTTTGTCCCGCCGCGCATCGGGAGAATTTCTACTCGGGCCGTCCGAAGTCGCTGACCGAGGAAGGCGTCCAGCACAATTTCGTCATGTTCGCCTTCGACGAGCAGGAATATGCGGGGCCACCTAAGCAGGTCGCTTACAGTCAATCCCATGTCCAGCAGGCTATTCCGGTCCTCCATGGTGAAGCGATGTACATGTGATTTACCGTATATGCCAGCTCCCCGCTTAACTTCGATCACCTCTGCTAGGCGAGAATTCAACAATTCGGGGGAGTGTGTCGCGGTTACCACGATCCTTCGCGGGTCTTGTGCTTGCCGGACTAAAGCCCTGGCCGCGTTCGCCTCGGCCGCGCGATGCAACCCAGCCTCGGGCTCGTCAATCAGAGCGACGAGGGGTCTGAGAGATTCGAGCTCGTTGCTAATTACATCTCTCCGGTGCCAGTAGATTGCCTCCGCAATGGCATGTTCAGCCCACCCTCTCTCTGCTCGTGAAAGATTGTCTAGTCCGACGCCGCGTTGCATCGCGTCGCGGCGCCGGAACTTCCAATTGGCCGGCCCACTCTGGAAGGGCCACACGGAATGGCTCGTTTCGAGTGATACGACAGGCGGGTCAGGCAACATCTCTGTCATCATCTCGTTCACCTGCCGTTCCAGGTGCGCGGCGACCTCACGCACAATCCGTTCGCTTTCGTCCCGAATTTTTCGCACTACTTCGGTCTCGTAGGCGCTTAAATCTGCAGCGCGGCGTTGGAGGAGGCTGTTGAGATCGCGATCTTCATTCCGACGCAGTCCAGCGTCAGTTTGATCAAATCCATATCGGTCGCTCAATTCGGCCCAAGTCGCCTGGCCATAGCCGGAGTAAAGGCTCTTTGCCGCCAGCGAAACGATCTTGTTGAGGTAGTCGATCGTGGCTCGGGTGACATCTGCCGGGATCTCAAGCAGATCAAGTCCGAAGTCGATTGTGCCGTGAAGCGCAATCGGCTGAAAGTCTTGGAATTCCACTGCGCCATTAGCCAACGCCACAAAATCTGCGGGCGCGGTATGGAATCCCTTACGGGCAGGAAGATCCGATTCATCTGGAATCAAAAATGGGCTCTCCGCGATCAGCTCTTGTTGAGCCTCATAGACCGCGACAACCTCGGGATTGAAGCGGGCTGAGTCGGGAATGCCGCTCAGCATTTGTTCTATGTGGCTCCACACCGCGTAGACGCGCGCGCGCTCGTCGGCGATAGCTTGTTGTGAGATGTCCGCGGCTGGCCAAGCGTCCCAGCTAGGAGCCTCGGCGGTACCGGTTGGGAACAATAGAAAGTAGCGGTCTCGAAGTACCTCACTGACGATGTTTTGCGTAGTGACCGGGTCAGCGGCACGGGCCCTCGACGTTATCTCTTCGTTGACGAGTTCAAGCGCTCGACCGAGAGAGACAGTACGAAACTCGCTGCCACCTTCTTGACCAATCGCGTCGAAGTCGGTTCGGTCCGCGAGCTCGCCGGCCAGTGCGAGCAACAACCCGGGACCCCTATCGAGCTTCCGTTTCTTCGGCAGGTGGCTATCAGCAGATAAGTCAGCGTGCGCGGGTGGCAATACTCGAGCGATGATGCTTACTGCCGTGTCGGATTGAATGCCAAGCAATGCCGCTTTCATGGCATTCAGCAACCGGGATTTTCCAGCCCCGTTCAGCCCGTAGACGACAGTCAGCCCACTTCTCAGCGGCACAATCTCCCCGCTAAGAAGTTCGTCTCGAGTGAAGTCGAATCCGACAATTGCGTTCTCCATGCAGACACGTTAGCAACGGTCCACCGTCATCACTTGTCCCAGCTCATTTAGTTACGCTCGTTTAAGCGGTGTGGCTTCCCCGCTTTGAGCGGTGCTTCGGCAACATGAAGAGCCCCCGGGTGAATTCAAGCGGTCGTCGCAACACTTGTTTCTTGGTGCGATCGTAGTCCGGCGGTGAAGAGCTGGGCGGGGCTGATCCAGTTGAGGCGTTTTCGTGGGCGGTCGTTGAGCTTGGCGGCGATGGCTTTGAGGGCATCGGCGTTGTGAATACTGAGGTCGCTGTGCTTCGGAAAGTACTGCCGAAGTAGTGGAGTGGTCCCCGAAAGTTGGACACCTAATTTAGGGTTCCATCTTCAGGGAGTAGTCAGATGTACTTGAAAAGCACGTTGAGTCATTCCGACGCCGTTTCGGCGGTCGAAATGTTTGAGCAGGGGTTCACTGCGAAGTCCGTGGCCATGTCTCTTGACCTTGCCGGGTCTCCGGTCCAAATGTTGTATCAGCCTTGGCAGCTACGAGGTTTGGGGGCATTGGTGACGAGAGACCGCAAACAGTACGATTTCGAGATCAAGCTTGAAATCGTGCGCCGCCATGTCAGGGGTGAGTCCGGGAGGGCTCTGGCAGAGGAGTATGGCCTTCCGTCGCCCAATACCGTGGCGACCTGGACGGGCATTTATCGGCGTGAAGGGGAAGATGGACTCCTCCCGAAGCGGCGAGGCAGACCGCCAACCGATCATAGGGATTCCCCTCCGAAGTCCGAGATCGAGACACTGCGCTCGGAGAACGATCGGTTGAGCGCTGAGGTCGCCTATTTGGGAAAATTGCGGGCCTTGAGGTCACCGGAACGACGCTGAAAGTTCAAGCTGTCGACGATCTTAAGGCGCACTACCCGCTCTCCCTCTTGCTGCAGCTCGCGGACCTTCCCCGGTCAACGTTCTACGACCACCGGCGCCGGCTCAACCGCAGCGACACCCGGGCCGGTATCAAGGAAGCTATCCGTGGCGCATTCGAGGCGGCGAAGAGTGCCTACGGGCACCGGCGCGTCCGTGCTGTTCTGCTCCGACAGGGGTGGACGGTGTCTAAAAAGACGGTGCTCAAACTGATGCGCGAGCTGGGGTTGCAGTGCCCGGTGCGGCGGCGCAAACGGTACAACTCATTCCGAGGTGAAGTCGGGGAGGCGGCCGACAATGTATTGAATCGGCAGTTCGTCACAGAGTTTAGGCATACGAAGTGGGTCACGGACGTGACCGAGTTCAACATCGGTGCCTCGAAGGTCTACCTCTCACCGGTCCTGGATCTCCACGACAATCGGATCATCTCGGCAACGGCTGGGCCCTCTCCGAGCGTGAAAATGGTCACTGACAGTCTCCGCATGGCGATCAACGCTCTGGGCCCGGGCGAGAAACCTCTCGTCCACTCCGACCAGGGATTTCAGTACCGTCACAGCCTCTGGCGGGACACGTTGGCCAAGGCGGGGCTAACCCAGTCGA
>JACMPQ010000040.1 GCA_014377425.1 Microbacteriaceae bacterium
CTGCGCGGCTTCTTCCTCGGCCGAGCCGCCAATCTCGCCGATCATGATGATCGACTTGGTCGCATCGTCGGCCATGGACAGCTCGAGCATGTCGATGAAGTTGGTCCCCTTGACCGGATCGCCGCCGATCCCGACCGCGGTGGTCTGGCCAAGCCCGATCTGGGTGGTCTGGAACACCGCTTCATAAGTCAGCGTGCCCGAGCGTGAGACCACGCCGACCGACCCGGCCTTGAAAATCGAACCGGGCATGATCCCGATCTTGCATTCGTTGGGGGTCAGCACGCCGGGGCAGTTGGGGCCGATCAGGCGGCTGGTGGTGCCCGACAGCGCGCGCTTGACCCGCACCATGTCGAGCACCGGAATGCCTTCGGTGATGCACACGATCAGCTCGATCCCGGCGTCGATCGCCTCAAGGATCGCATCGGCCGCGCCCGGAGGGGGTACGTAGATGCAGCTCGCAGTCGCGCCAGTCGCCGCCTTGGCCTCGGCCACGCTATCGAACTGCGGCAGCCCGATGTGGACCTGCCCGCCTTTGCCCGGCGTAACTCCCGCCACCATCTGCGTCCCGTAATCGAGCGCGGCCTGAGTGTGGAAAGAACCGGTCGCGCCGGTCATGCCCTGGGTGATGACCTTGGTGGCCTTGTTGACGAGGATGCTCATGAACCAAATCCCTCAAATCGATTTTGAAACGGTATTGCTATAAACCCGCAAAATAGCAGTCATTGTCGAATTGCCTTTCGGTTGAATCTGATAAACGGCGACCACTGTTCGATCTCCATTCGTCATCAGCCAGAAAACACGCTCTTCGCCATCAGGTCGGAGCTTAGTTGCTCCAAGCTTTAGAACCGTACGCAGTAAATTGACCGAGCTTTGAACGGAAACGTCGCGGTCGAAATTTGTGGCCATCTTGCATTCGGCGCGAGCTTCAGACTCACCCAGAATCAGTAATCTGAGCGGTGAAAACCAGAATATTTTGCCTATACCCGGTTTGGTATTCTGAAGCCGGAATTTCCAGTTTGGTGAAGTCGCCGTCGATTCCTGCGCGACAGAATTGCCAAAATGATCGAGGCAGACTGCTTTGAACGCTGCAAAAAACTGCTCAGGGTTATCGACCGGAAGGTGATCATCAGCTGCACTTACGCTCACTGGCGTCACTGCCAGTGTTGCTGCGACGGCAAGAGTCCCAAAGTGGGTTCGGAGTAGGTTCACCCCAGCGAACCATCAATCGCCCGGCACGCCGCCAGCAGTTCCTTCACCGCATCGACGCTGACCGTCAGCCCGGCCTTATCCTCATCGTCGAGTTCGATCTCGATGATCTTCTCCACCCCGCCCGCGCCGATCTGCACCGGGACGCCGACATACAGCCCGTCGAGCCCGTACTGCCCGCTGACATGCGCGGCGCAGGGCAGGATGCGCTTCTGGTCGTTCAGGAACGCTTCGGCCATCGCGATGCCGCTGGCGGCGGGGGCGTAGAACGCCGAGCCGGTGCCGAGCAGCGCAACGATCTCACCGCCGCCGCCGCGCGTGCGCTTGACGATCGCGTCGATCTTGTCTTGCGAGCTCAGCCCCATCTTGACCAGATCGGGCACCGGGATGCCGTTGACGGTGGAATAGCGCACCACCGGGACCATCGTATCGCCGTGGCCGCCGAGCACGAACGTGTTCACGTCGCGCACCGAAACCGCGAATTCATCGGCGATGAAGTGGCTGAATCGCGCCGAATCGAGCACACCCGCCATGCCGACCACCATGTGATGCGGCAGGCCCGAAAATTCGCGCAAGGCCCAGACCATCGCGTCGAGCGGGTTGGTGATGCAGA
>JACMPQ010000041.1 GCA_014377425.1 Microbacteriaceae bacterium
GACCCCGCTCGCAGCTTCGCCATCCGCTCCGGCCTCATCATCGCGGTGATCGGCATGGGGCTCGCGTTCTTGATGACGAGCCCAACCGCCGCCCAACTGTCACACTTCCAGGGGATTGCTGGCGCCCACACTGTGGGCCTCCCCGATGGTGGCCCCGGTCTGCCGCTGCTCGGTTGGAGCACCGTTGCGGGCGACCTGCGTATCCCCCACTTCGTCGGGATGCACGCCGTGCAGGTGATCCCCATCGCAGCGCTGCTCCTCGAGCTGGGCAATCGCCGCGTCGCGGCCCTGCGCGATTCCGGCACCCGGCTCGGCATTCTCGTGGTGATCGCGGCGCTCTATCTCGGTGTCATCGCGGTGCTCACCCTTCAGGCGCTGTCCGGCGAATCGATCGTGCATCCGGATGCCGCCATCGCGACCGTCTCGACCGTGCTGTTCCTCGCCGCTGCGGCGGCCTGCGCGGTAATCGTGGTGCGCAGAAAACGCCTCACAACAGGCACGGAGGGCAGCTTGGTGACTACCTCGGACGCTGGGCTGTAATATCCGAAACGAGGAACGCCAGACTTATCCGCAATACGGGGTTTCGGAAACAGTAGAACGAAAACGTTCGAGAAGGCCAGCAGGATTATTAGGCGAGTTGCGGTTTTCGGCCGATGCTTAATTGGTTGAAATGGCCGTAGATGGTTCCGCTAGCGGACACCAGATTAAGCTCGAAATTCAGCTTCAGTCCAGGTTTCGCAAAAACCGTAATGCCGCGCAGCGAGAGTCCTGGTTGCGAACAGCGGGCTTGACACACCTCGGTGAGCTAATAGGTAGAGCTGGTTTCAAAAGCGAGTCGGTTAGCGATTTCGTCGCTGTCTCCGATCGACTTCAGGGGCGGGACCGGCCGGACGGGCAGCTCGCTGTGGAAACACGCAACTTGATCGGGCGGGGAAAGACGCAGTCTCGAATCACTGATTGAGCCGTCAGCGCGGGCATGTCTCGGCCCGAAAGGTGTGTCGCTGGTACCCACAGCGGGCCGTGCATACTGCGCAGGTCAGGTGGCTGGGGTGCGGATTGCGAATGCTGCGAGCAGCTCACCGATGCGGTGGTCGCGGTCCAGAGGGTGCCGCAGAGGCATTGCGGGGTTGAGCCGGTAGCTGTTGCGCCGTCCCTCGCGCTCCCGTTCGAGATATCCGGCTTCCTCAAGTTCAGTCACGATGCGTTGGGCTGCTCGTTCCGTGATGCCGACCTGGGTGGCGACATCCCGCAGCCTCACGTTCGGGTTCTCTGACACGCACATCAGCACGTGCGCATGATTCGTAAGAAACGTCCAATTCGCCATGACGTCAGAATACCCTGCAGGTAATAGTTCTCGCCAAACACCATTCACGACTCGTAATACCTGCTATGTTATTCCGGTATCAAAGAGCAGCTAATGGATGGGACTAATTGTGGGCGAAATCGCACTCGTGCTCGGTGCGATCGGGGCTCCCTTTCTGGGTGCGGCCATGGGCTTTGTCGGCAGACGGAGTCGGGTCTGGCGCGATTACGCCGCCCGGTCTGCGAGCGTTGTGGCGGGGTTCGGGTTTGTAGCTGTGGCGGCGGCAGCGATCAGCGCACCGGGTACCGGAGTCCGCCGGATCGGAATCGGCCCGGTCGCTCTGGTGGTCGATGTCCTTGCAGTGCTGATGTTGCTTCTGATATTGGGCTTGAGCGCGGTCATCCAGTCATTCGCGGTTCGCTACCTCCGGGGAGACTCCCGGCAGGGGTGGTTCGTCGTAACTGCCAACCTCGTCACGGGATTTTCTGCACTGATGGTGAGCGCTGATTCGGTCGCTCTGTTCGCGGCGGCCTGGGTTGCTGTCAGTGTCTCTCTTTTGGCTTTATTTGCGACCTACCCCAACTCGCCTCAAGCGAGGGATGGGGTGCGCCGCGCTGCGGTGCGGTTCGCAATTGGTGACCTCGCGCTTTCCGCTGCGGTCATCGTGATTCTCATCAGCGCGGGCGGCGACGTGCCACTTGACCGAATTGGTCGGGTAACGGCCGGGGTGCCCGAATGGCTCGCTTTGCTGCTAGCTGCCCTGTTGCTGCTTCCCGCATTGGCCCGCTCAAGCCAGATTCCTTTCCACGGCTGGCTGCCGGCAACCCTCGCTGCCCCAACTCCGGTCTCGGCCCTCCTGCACGCCGGTGTGGTCAACGCCGGCGCGATCTTCGTGATCAGGTTCGCGCCGGTGTTCGGTGAGGTGACCGGTGCGATGACGGCCATCTTTCTCCTCGGCGCCGCGACTGTCGTCTATGCCTCACTCACTCGCTTAGTAAAAGCAGATGTCAAGGGCAAACTCGTGTTCTCAACAATGGCGCAGATGGGCTTCATGATGATGGCCTGCGGACTGGGGGCGTTCGCGGCGGCGGTGTTCCATCTCACCGCTCACGGCTTGTTCAAATCGGCACTGTTTCTCGGGGCAGGCTCCGGGGTTCGCCGACATGCGCGGCAGCGGGGATGGCCGGCGCGGGCGCCGGTACGCAGTCGGGTGCTCGTGGCATCGATCGCCTGCGCGGTTCTGCTGCCGCCGGCATCCCTCCTGCTGGCCCAGTTGATACTCGCGCCGCAGATTTCAGTCGTGAGCGTTGCCTTCCTCGCCTTCGTCGCCGTCACGGGGGCGGTCTCACTTGCGGCGATGCTGCTTGTGCGTTTCTCCGTTGTCACGCTCGCCATCGGGGCGGCCAGCATCGTCGCGCTCGCGTTCGGGTACACCGCGTTCCTCGGCGTGTTCGACTCACTGATCGCGGCCCCAGTCCTCCTCGGCGCTGTGGCCTCCCCCTGGCTGCTCCTTATTCCCGCGGTTGCTCTTTTCGCCATCGAAATCTTCGTACGTCTCGGTGGCAGCGCGGGTCCGCTGCGGCGGATCGTCTATGCGCGGACTCTCGCGGCGGCGACTACACACACCCGAGAACGGCCAACACCCTCCCTCCCTACTGTGAAAGGTACCCACCGATGACTCTTCTGATTCGCGCGAAAGTCGCGCAGGCCGCGCAGGACATCGTGCCGTCCTGGCCTTTGGAGTCCTTCATTGCTGTGAACCCGCTGGCGGGTGAGGAAGGGCGGCCCTTCGAGCACGCTGCCGGCGCCGCCCGGCTCACTCGCACCGACGCGGCGTTCCACTCGGACTATCGCACCGGGCGCATCGACAATACAGACTTGGTCGCTGCGATATGCGAGAGAATTCCAGAGCTCCGGCGAGCTTCGGAAGCACGTCACGGGCAACTGAAAATCGGTGCACTAACTTTGACCGGTGCAGGAGTGCTCGCCGCCGAACTCCCTCTTCTCGAGTCATCAATTTCACAACAGGCAATGACCCACTCTCGGATGGATCGAGTCGATCGTCTGGCCGCGAAGTGGGTAGCCGCGTACCTGGATCCGGATCCGTTGTGGGCGATGCCCGACCGTAGGACCGGGTTTTACGAGGCGTGGCGGCGTCTGGCCTGCCACGACACGAACATTTCACTGCGAGCCCGGCGACGACTACGATCGCTACCGGATCGGGCGGATGACGCCCTCGCCGAAGCAATCGCCGGCCTCGACATCCTCGACTCGGAGGTGGATCGGGCGATGCGGGCGGAGCTTGCCGGGCTTCCCGGCTGGGCCGCTCAGATCAAATGGCGGGCCGAGCATGTCGGCGACATCGACCTCACCTCCTACCTTGCGGTGCGATTCACTCTGCGACGGGTTCTTGGCGAGCCTCTCCCCTCCGGCGCAAAGCCCAACAATCTGCCGTCACACGCCGAGCCATCACCGATAAACGTGTGGATGCGTGCCGAACAGTTGGCCCTGCACCTCAGCGGCAGCACGACGATCGATCGGCCTACGGTGGGAGCC
>JACMPQ010000042.1 GCA_014377425.1 Microbacteriaceae bacterium
CTTGCCGAGAGGCGGATGCGCGACATACGATCCGCTCGTGGTGAAGGCGCTGACGTCGCCGGCGTTGAAAGCCCGGTCGGCGTTATCGGGCCAGGACCCCTCGTAGCCGAGGTTGAGAAGTGTCCAGGCATCCTTGACGTAAAAGGTTTCATCGAACACCAGCGAACGCGGGTCCCCCAGGCGCACGAGTCGGAGCAAAGCGGCCAGCAGAGTGACAGCGATCGGCCCGCCCCAGTACCAGAATCGCTGCGCGCCGGGAATGGTGAGGAGCCGGCCCCACCAGGCGTCGAGCCGGGTGCCGCTCGGTTCGACGCGGTTCGCTGATGGCGCCGTGGCTGTCGGGGTGCCGGTTGCAACGCCAACAGCGGTGCCGACCTCGGCGTTACCGTCTGCATCGAGTCTGGTCACAGGTGCAATGGTAACGAGAGTTCGCTGCAATGATTGGCGGGTGATTATCCTCGCAGCGACACCGATCGGAAACCTCGGCGACGCATCCAGGCGACTCGTGGAGGCGCTCGGTAATGCCGAAGTGATCGCCTCCGAGGACACCCGCGTCACCATTCACCTCATGCGAGCCCTCGGCATCGAGAACCGTCCGCGGCTGATTGCCCTGCACGAACACAACGAGGTGGAGAAGGCGGCGGAGATCGCCGAACTCGCTCGCGACACGGATGTACTCGTGCTTACCGATGCCGGAATGCCGGCGATCAGCGACCCGGGATTCGCCATCGTGACCGCCGCTGCGGCCGCCGGCGTTACCGTGACGGCGCTTCCCGGTCCGTCGGCGGTGATCACCGCCCTCGCGCTCTCCGGATTGCCCACCGACCGCTTCAGCTTTGAGGGCTTTTTGCCGCGCAAGGGTCGACTCACTTCACTGCGCCAACTGGCACGGGAACCGCGAACCATGGTGTTCTTCGAGTCGCCGAATCGCCTGGCCGATGCTCTCGGCGATATCGTGACGGCTTTCGGGCCCGATCGCCGCGTTGCCGTCTGCCGCGAACTGACCAAGCTCTATGAGGAGGTGCGCCGGGGCACCGCAGACGAGCTGGCCGAATGGGCGGCAACGGGGGTGAAGGGTGAGATCTGCATCGTTATCGAGGGTGGTGCCGTACAGGAGATCGACCTCGACTCCGGGATCACCCAGGTGCAGGCACTGGTGGCGGGCGGGGCGAAGCTCAAGGACGCCTCATCCGAGGTGGCGGATGCCACGGGCCTCGGCAAACGGGATCTCTACGAGGGCGCGCTCAAGGCACGCTGAGTTTCATACGCTATCTTGCGATTGCCCGAATTGTGGGGCCCGAGGGAAAGCCACCGCACCATCAATACGTTACTTCTGCTAAACATCGTTGACGGGACCGTCGTCACAGTTCTCGTCGTTGCCAGCCTCGCCATGCTGGTCTACCTGGTGTCACGTCGAATGCCGCCTCGGCTTCCAGACGGCGACGTGCCACGCAACCAACCGTTGTTGCGTCGGTGGATCGGCGGCCTCGGCCTGTCGGCGCTGGGTGGCGCGATAGCAGCGATCGTGACAATCGTCATCTGTGAAGTGGTGCTCAACCTGTTTGGGACGCCGATTGAGCTCGACACGCACGTCTGGGTCACCGCGGCGTTTGCGGCCGCTGGCATCGCGGTTTTCAACATCTGGAAATCACGATGGTGGCGCAAGGTCATCGCCAGCGTCGCAGTAGTGCTCTTTCTCGTTACCGCTTCCCTCGGCATCAACGCGAGTTACGGTCTCAACACGACCGTGGCGTCCCTGCTCAACATCGAGACCGGGCATCCGCTCGCTTTACCGAGCCGAACTCCGCTTCCAACTCCGGTTCCGATAGCGACCAGCTCTACTCCGCCCGCGCCACCCAAGCCCCTCTGGCAGAGCTGGGTTGCCCCGGCTGGCATGCCGGCCACCGGCCAGTTCGGAACGGTTGTGATTCCGAACACCGCGTCGGGCTTCGTGGCCAGACCCGCCTATTTATATTTGCCACCGGCCGCCCTGGTCGCGAATCCTCCCGCTCTGCCCATCCTGATCATGATGATGGGGCAGCCGGGTGGCCCGGACTACAGCAGCAAGTTTTTGCCAACCCTCAATTCCATGGCCGCGGCCAACCGGGGACTTGGCGCGATCGTGCTCACAATCGACCAGATCGGAAGCCCCACGCAAAACCCGCTGTGCATCGACTCGGCACAGGGCAACGTGCACACCTACATAATGAACGACGTGCTCAACTACGTGCGCAATTCCCTCCATGTGGCTGTGGGACGCACGAACTGGGCGATTGGCGGGTACTCAAACGGTGGGGAGTGTGCGCTGTCGTTCGGGGCTCAATATCCAGGTACCTTCGGCTCGATTCTCGATGTCTCGGGAGAGATCGGTCCGTCACTCGGTTCACCGGAGAACACCCTGAAATCCGGTTTCGGAGGTGATCAGAGCCGTTTCGACGCAGAACAGCCGCTCAACATCATGGCGCGCACCCGATACTCCGACATGCTGGCGATCTTCACCAGCGGAGCGAACGATCACTATTACGGCGCTGAGGCCGACCGGGCACAGGCTGCCGCGACAGCTGCGGGGATGACCACCCGTCGATTCATCGGACCGGGTGTCGGGCATCGCTCCGACGCGATCGTCTACGGGGTGCCGGTTGGACTCGCCGAACTATATCCGCGGTGGGAGCTGTCGGCGCCAGCGGGATAGCGTCGGTGTGAGGATTGCCGTTTCGGTCTGAGAAATCTGCTTGACTCGTAACCACTCGATTCAGAAAGTGTGGCGATCCATGATCCACAGTGTCAAGGGCGTCGTTGTCCGCGCACAGAATGCGCCACTCACCCTCGAGACGATTCTCGTTCCCGATCCGGGACCGGGGGAAGCCCTCGTCGACATCCTCACCTGTGGCGTCTGCCACACCGATCTGCACTACCAGCAGGGCGGCATCAGCGACAGCTATCCATTCCTGCTCGGCCATGAAGCCACCGGAATCGTTGCCGCGATCGGCCCCGACGTCACCAACGTGGTGGTGGGGGATCGGGTCATCCTCAACTGGCGGGCCGTCTGCGGCGACTGCCGGGCTTGCCGTCGAGGTCAGGCGCAGTACTGTTTCAACACCTTCAACGCCACCCAGAAAATGACGCTCGAAGACGGCACGGAGCTCTCGCCCGCGCTCGGCATTGGCGCCTTCGCCGAGAAGACCCTCGTCGCGGCGGGGCAGTGCACGAAGGTTGACGAGGATGTCGATCCGGCTGCGGTCGGCTTGCTCGGCTGTGGAATCATGGCTGGTATCGGCGCCGCCATCAACACCGGAAACGTCGGCCGCGGAGACTCGGTGGCCGTGATCGGCTGCGGCGGGGTGGGTATCGCGGCGATTCAGGGGGCAAAACTTGCTGGTGCGACCACGATCATTGCCGTAGACATCGATCCCCGTAAAGTGGAACTGGCCCGTACCCTTGGCGCAACTCACGGGGTGAACTCTCGCGAGGATGATCCGATCGAGGCTATCCGTGCCCTCACCGGAGGTAATGGAGCGGATGTCGTGATCGACGCCGTTGGACGCCCCGAGACATTTACTCAGGCCTTTTACGCCCGCGACCTAGCCGGAACGGTAGTGCTTGTCGGCGTTCCAACCCCCGACATGGTGATCACACTGCCGCTGCTCGATGTCTTCGGCCGCGGTGGAGCCCTCAAATCATCCTGGTATGGCGACTGCCTTCCATCCCGCGACTTCCCGATGCTGGTGAGTCACTACAAGCAGGGCAACCTCGATCTCGACGCGTTCGTGACCGAGCGCATCGGCCTCGGCGATGTGGAGCAGGCGTTCGAGAAAATGCACAGCGGCACGGTCTTGCGCTCGGTGGTGGTGCTCTGATGGGCGACACCGCGAGCGGCTCTGGCACCGGCCACTTCCGCATCGAAAACCTGATTACAGCGGGCACCTTCTCGCTCGACGGCGGCACCTGGGAGCTCGAGAACAACGTCTGGATTCTGGGCGACGACCGCAAGGTGATCGTGATCGACCCCGCCCACAACGCTGCGCAGGTCGCCGAAGCGGTAGCGGGCCGCACAGTCATTGCAGTGCTGCTCACTCACGGTCACAACGATCACATCAGCGCATCCCGAGAATTCGCGTCTCTGGTTGGTTCCCCGCGCATCTTTCTGAACCTTCTCGACCGGATGCTGTGGGACGCTGTGTTCCCGAACGACGCTCCGGATGCTGAACTGAACGATGGCGACCGGTTCGAGGTCGCGGGAGTATCACTGCGAGCAATCCACACCCCGGGTCACACGCCGGGCTCCACCTGCCTGTACCTCGAGAGCGAACTCACCCTGTTTTCGGGTGACACCCTGTTCAACGGGGGCCCGGGAGCCACCGGTCGCACGTTTAGCGACTTCCCCACGATCATCGCCTCCATCACCGAGCGGCTGTTGCCGCTACCGGCGGAGGTGCGGGTACTAACCGGACACGGTGACTCGACCACGATCGGCGCCGAGGCGCCCCATCTCGCGGAATGGGTTACGCGCGGCTACTGAGTGGGGGCTACTCGGTGGTGGCTACTGAGTGGGGCTACTCAGTGGTGGCCGATCAGTGGTGGCCGATCAGTGGTGGCCGATCAGTGGTGGCCGATCAGCGTCAATTAGTGAGCGCACCGGGGTCACGCAGCAGTTCGCGCAGCGAGAGGATCTGCTGCCGCCGAGAATGTGGGCGACAGGTCTAATTCAGCGCGGTTGATCCTGCGGTATTTTGTGCGATTCGGCCAGATCCTACGCTCGAAAATGATTGCAGACGCAGGATTTTTGCGTTGTATGTAAATTCCACGTTAATCCCTTTAGTGCGGGTAGCCGAGCAGGGTTACTGTCGCATTTGTGCCTGTTTCTGGCGCGGTCATTCTTCATCGGGGAAGGTTTCACAACGTGAACAATTGCACGGGCAAACGGCAAGGTTCTCGCGGAATATTCGGTTCGCGC
>JACMPQ010000043.1 GCA_014377425.1 Microbacteriaceae bacterium
AGGCCACGGCACCCTCAGAGGCATCCGCAAATATCGGCGTGGTGGGGCTCGCGGTGATGGGCTCAAACCTTGCCCGCAACCTGGCCAGCCGCGCGGGCAACACCGTGGCCGTGTACAACCGCTCCGCCGAGCGCACCGAACTGCTGCTGAGCGAGCATCCGGAGGCCGGGTTCATCGCGTCACAGACGATCGCAGAGTTCGCCGCCTCGCTCACCAAACCCCGCACCGCGATCATCATGGTGCAGGCCGGCAAGGGAACGGATGCCGTGATCGAGCAACTCTCCGCCGTGTTTGAGGCCGGCGACATCATCGTTGACGGCGGCAACGCCCTGTTTACCGACACGATCCGCCGCGAGAAAACCGCCCGCGAACTCGGACTCAACTTTGTCGGTGCCGGAATCTCCGGTGGCGAAGAGGGCGCGCTGAACGGCCCGTCGATCATGCCCGGCGGATCCGCTGAGGCCTACAAGACCCTCGGCCCGATCCTCTCCTCCATCGCCGCCATCGCCGAAGGCGAGCCCTGCGTCACCCACGTGGGTACCGACGGCGCCGGACACTTCGTCAAAATGATTCACAACGGCATCGAATACGCCGACATGCAGCTCATCGCCGAGGCCTACGACCTCCTGCGCGCCGCGGTCGGACTCACCCCGGCCGAGATTGCGGATGTCTTCACCGAGTGGAACAAGGGAGAACTCGAGTCATACCTGATCGAAATCACCGCCGAGGTGCTGCGTCAGGTCGACCCGAGGACCGGCGGTGCGTTCATTGACATCGTGCTCGACCAGGCCGGGTCCAAGGGCACCGGAGTGTGGACGGTGCAGAGTGCGCTTGATCTGGGCATCCCGGTCTCCGGAATCGGCGAAGCCGTGTTCGCCCGCGCCCTGTCGTCGAAGCCCGCCCAGCGTGCCGCTGCCGCAGAGCTTCCCGGCCCGATGACGCCGGCGGCCGTCGCCGTAGGCGACAAGGAGAAATTTGTCGAAGACGTGCGCCGCGCGCTATACGCGTCCAAGATGATCGCCTACTCGCAGGGCTTCGACACGATCGTGGCCGGTGCCGAGCACTACGACTGGGACATCAAAAAGGGCGAGGTTGCCAAAATCTGGCGCGGCGGCTGCATCATTCGCGCCGCGTTTTTGAACCGCATCACCGAGGCCTACGCCGAAAACCCGTCGTTGGTGGCCCTCATCACTGCGCCATACTTCACCGCTGCCGTTTCCGGAGCGCAGGAATCCTGGCGACTCGTGGTGGCCCACGCCGCCCTCGCGGGCATCCCCACCCCCGGTTTCGCCTCCGCACTGTCGTACTACGACGGACTGCGCGCACCGCGCCTGCCCGCAGCCCTGATTCAGGGTCAGCGCGACTTCTTCGGAGCGCACACCTACAAGCGTGTAGACATGCCCGGCACCTTCCACACCCTGTGGAGCGGCGACCGCAGCGAAGTTGAGGGCGAAGGCAGCTCGCACTAGCTCCTCCTACACGTTTGGCGGGTCACCGGCGAAGCGGTCGGTGACCCGCTTTTTTCGTGCCGCCGCGCACGCGGTACTTCGCGACTTGCCATGGCAGACTGATGCCGATGAGCGACGAACATCCGGAGCTGGCGGGGTACGTACCCAGCGACGGGAGACCCCTGCGAAGCCCGCGCGTGCTCTGGGTAATGCGGGTGGTGATCGTGGCCGGAATCGTCGGGCTGATTCTGCCCGGCATCGTGACCATGCTGAGCGTCAGCACCAACACCGCCAATCGGGCTTGCGCCTATTGGGTCAGCTACGCCAAACGCGACGCCACCGGATCCTCCGCGCGCTTTGAACTGTTCGGCCCGGGCGGGGTCGGCTGGCAGTGCTACTCGGTCGGCGCATTCGGTGGCGACAAGATTGTGGCCTCGCTCGGCATTATCCCGAGCGGTGCGCGGCTTTCGGCGCCGCATCCGGTGGACTCCTAACGAGTCTTGGCGCTAGCGACTAACGCCAGACGGCGGCATCCGACCCCAAATCGCTGGGGCCGTGCTCGAACACGAATTTCGCGTCGCCGATCGTGAGCGGCGGTCGAACCATGAGCGCATCCCCCCACGGCGTGGTGAGAGCGTCGGTGGCCGCCGAACGGTCGGAGAGCGTGCCGTCGAGCGGCAAGTCGTCGCCCGCCTGCAAAGTTTCGGCCATGCGGGCGAGCGAGGTGCGCACGATGCTGCCGCGACCCTCGGTCTGCTGCCTCAAGACGCCACGAATCGCCGCCGCCGCCAGCAGGTAGCCGGTGGCGTGATCCAGTGCCTGCACCGGAAGCGGGGTGAGCTCCTCGGAACGCGCCCAGTGAGTGCCGTACTGCACGATTCCGCTACTCATTTGCACGAGGCTGTCGAAGCCGCGACGGGTCGACCACGGACCGGTGAAACCGTAGGCGTTGAGGGAGACGTCGACTAGCCCCGGGCGCAGCTGCTGACGGCGATCGGCGTCGAGGCCGAGGCGATCCAGCGCGCCGAGGCGATACCCGTGCACCAAAACATCCGCCTGCGACAGCAGCTCGGTGAGTCGCGTAAAACCGTCGGGGGTGCGGGCGTCGAGGCGGGCAAGCCGCTTGCCGAGGGTCATATTCGGAACCAGCGCGTCTTCCTCCCAGTCGGGCGGGTCGATGCGCAGCACCTCGGCACCCAACCCGGCTAGGAAGCGGGTGGCCACGGGACCTGCGATTACTCGAGTGAGATCCAGCACGCGCAGCCCGGTCAGCGGAGCGGATGCCGTCGGCGCAAGCCGCGCTGAGACCGCCCCCGCGGTGCCGTCCCGCCAGTCCAGTACCGGCTCGCGCGACACGGCGGCGCCCTGCGGATGCGCCAACCACTCGTCGTGCGAGCGCAGCACGGCCGCGCAGCCCCCGGCATCGACGATGGCGGTTTCGAGCTCGACTGCTTTCCAACGCGAGACTGCGCGGTGAACCGTAAGAAAATCGCCCTCCACTCCGAGAACGGTTAGCGCCGCCGCGCGGTGATGCTCGGCGTTGGTGTGCAGCCGAATCCAGCCGTCGGCGGTGCGGTAATTGCGGGCGAGCGGATCCCAGACCGCGGGAACCGTCCAGCCAATCGGCTGCACCACGGAACCGAACCAGGTGGAGGCCAGGGCGCGGTCGACGGTTACCGCGGGGGCCGCATCCGGGGCAGTGTCGCGATCAGAACCGGGCCTCCGCATACCGATCAGTTCGGCGGCGGCGAGCCCGGCCGCACCGATGCTGGCGACCGCCAAGTCGGTGACCCGGAACGCGGAGGGCAGATCACCGTCGCCGGTGGTCGCCAGCCGCGACAGCAATTCGGGAGCCCCGCCGGTGGCC
Source organism: Microbacteriaceae bacterium (assembly GCA_014377425.1). Lineage (GTDB taxonomy): Bacteria > Actinomycetota > Actinomycetes > Actinomycetales > Microbacteriaceae > Marisediminicola. Next base: position 3,316 of record JACMPQ010000043.1, read on the forward strand.
GCCCAGAGCTGGCCCGCGAAGGCCGCCGCCCCCGCATTGGGTGCGCGGGGAACCTCGGCAGGCTGCAGGGGTACAGGTTCCGTGGTCACAGGTTCCCTTCGCTGGGATGATGTTGAGCGTGCGGCGGCAGGTGTGCGCTGGGGTGTGTTTTAGGCGGCGCCGTCAAACATCGAGGTGACCGAGCCGTCGTTGAAGACAGCATGGATGGCGCGACCGATGAGCGGGGCGATCGGAAGCACGGTGAGCGTGGGGAAGCGGCTCTCGTCGGGGATCGGCAGGGTGTCGGTGACCACGACCGAGTCAATGAACTCGCTCTGCAGCAGCTCGATCGCCGGGTGCGAGAACACGGCATGGGTGGCCGCGACCACAACGCGGGTCGCTCCCTGTGCCTTGAGCGCCTCGGCGGCCTTCACGATGGTGCGGCCGGTGTCGATCATGTCGTCGACGATGAGGCAGGTGCGGCCGCGAACCTCCCCCACTATCTCCCGCACCTCAACCTGGTTGTGAACCCGTGGATCCCGGCGCTTGTGGATGATGGCGAGCGGCACCCCGAGCTTGTCGCTCCAGATGTCGGCAACCCGCACGCGACCCATATCGGGTGACACCACGGTGAGGGTCGACGGGTCAAGCAGTTTCTGAAAGTGCTCGAGCAGCACCGGCATGGCAAAGAGGTGGTCGACGGGTCCGTCGAAGAAGCCCTGAATCTGGGCGGCGTGCAGGTCGACGCTCATGATGCGGTCGGCTCCGGCGGCCTTAAACAGGTCGGCGATCAGCCGCGCGGAGATCGGCTCGCGACCGCGGCCCTTCTTGTCTTGGCGGGCGTAGGGGTAGAACGGTGCGACAACGGTGATGCGCTTGGCCGAGGCACGCTTGAGCGCATCGACCATGATGAGCTGCTCCATGAGCCACTCGTTGATCGGATAGGTGTGGCTTTGAATGACGAAGGCATCGCAGCCACGAACGCTTTCGTCGTAGCGGGCGTAAATCTCGCCGTTGGCGAAGGTGCGGGCGTCGGTGTGCACGAGGTCGGAACCGAGCTCGGTGGCAATGTCGCGAGCCAGTTGCGGATGCGCGCGACCGGAGACCAGTACGAGCCGCTTCTGTCCGGTGATTTGGATCTCGGACACGAGTCTCACTCTCTGGCGGCATGCCGACCGTGGGGGTCTAGCCCGAAACCTCTTGCTCGGCCGCCGCTGCCGCGATCGCGGCAGCAGTGCCCGGCCGGTTAGTCTCGACCCAGCCCGTCATATTGCGTTGCGGAGCCGCGGTAATCGCCAGTGCCCCGGCTGGAATGTCTTTTCGGACGACCGTGCCGGCTCCCGTGTAGGCTCCGTCGCCAATTCTAACGGGGGCGACGAACACGTTGTGCGACCCGGTACGCACCTGCGAGCCGACAACCGTCTGGTGTTTGTTCACCCCGTCGTAGTTTGCGGTGATGGTTCCCGCGCCCACATTCGAGCCCTCGCCGACCGTGGTGTCGCCGATGTAACTGAGATGCGGCACCTTACTGCCCGCCCCGATGGTGGTGTTTTTGGTCTCCACAAAGGTGCCAATTTTGCCGTCCGAGCCCAAGATCGTGCCCGGTCGAAGAAACGCAAAGGGGCCAACGGATGCTCCGGCGCCCACCACCGCGAGGGTGGCGTCGGTGCGCTTCACAACGGCCCCCGCGCCGATCTCACAGTCGACCAGGGTGCTATCGGGCCCGATTATCGCGCCGGACTCCACCACGGTGGCACCCTTCAGTTGCGTGCCGGGCAGGATCACGACATCCGGCTCCAAGCGCACCGCGAGGTCGATCCAGGTGGTTGCCGGATCCTGCACGGTGACCCCGGCGAGTTGCCAGCGGCGAATTATGCGCGCGTTGAGTTCGACGGCGGCGTCGGTGAGCTGCACGCGATCGTTGATGCCCGCCACCAGCCAGCGGTCGGTGACCGGCACCGCGGCGATCCGGCCGCCAGCGGTGGCGATGGCCGCGGCGGCATCCGTCAAATATTTTTCACCCTGCGCATTTTCGGTACCAATCTCGGCCAGAACCCTGCACAGTAGCGCCGCCTCGAAGACGTACACCCCGGCGTTCACCTCGCGCACCGCAAGCTGATCGGCGGTGCCGTCTTTCTGCTCCACAATCGAGCAGAAGACACCGTCGACGTCGCGCAAAATGCGGCCGTTGCCGGTGGGGTCATCCAGCACGGCGCTCAGCAGCGTGAGAGCGTTACCGGCGATACGGTGGCTCCGGATGAGATCCGCCACGGTCTCGGCATCCAGCAGCGGCACATCGGCGCTGAGCACCACCACGTGGCCTACGAACGCCGCCGGGAGCGCGTTGAGAGCGAGCTCGACGGCGCGACCGGTGCCGGGCAGGTCATCCTGGTCGACAAATATCGTTGCGGGCAGCTGCGCGGATGCCGCGGCTGCAACCAAATCGCGCTCATGCCGCACCACGGCGATGACGTGCGCGGCCTCCAGTTTCGCGGCCGTTGCCAGCACATGGCCGATGAGCGAAAGCCCCGCGATCTCGTGCAGCACCTTCGGCAGCACCGATTTCATGCGGGTGCCCTGGCCGGCGGCGAGAATCACAACGGCGATGTCTGGTGCGGGTGCCATGGGGATCCTTGCTGACGCTGTGCCTACGGCATCATGAATATTCACGGGGTTGATAGCACGGAGCCAAAAAAGTAGACGCGTCAGCGTCTCTTTTTTTGGCTCCCCCTCCAGGATTCGAACCTAGACCGAACAGCTCCAAAGGCTGTCGTGCTGCCGTTACACTAAGGCGGATTACGCCGCGAGGCGCAGAGAACAGTCTGCCAGAAACCGGCGGGTCTCTGAGCGTCCCCGATAATGGTTCAATGTCAGACAGCGACGAAGTGGACCGCATCGTCGAAGCCTGGACTCGCGAACGCCCTGACCTGAACTTCGCTCCGCTTCAAGTGTTGAGCCGGGTGGGCCGACTGTCGAAGCATCTGGACCGTGCCAGACGAGCGGCTTTCTCTGCATCAGAACTGAACTCCGGGGAATTCGACGTGCTTTCGGCCCTCCGCCGGGCGGGAAGCCCGTACCAGCTGAGCCCAAAGGCGCTTCTGCAGCAGACGCTGGTGTCGAGTGGCACGATGACGAACCGCATTGACCGACTCGTTGACCGGTCGCTGGTAGAACGCCGCACCGACCCGAATGACGGGCGCGGCATTCTGGTGGTGCTGAGCGAGGCCGGCCGCTTTCGGGTCGACGCCGCGATCAGTCAGTTACTGGCTGCCGAAACCGAGGTGCTCGGCAGGCTTTCCCCAGCCGACCAAGACCGTCTCGCCGGGTTGCTCCGCAAGCTCAGCCTGGACTTCGACTAGCGCAGACTTCGACCAGCGCAATTTTCAGCTGGCGCAATTTTCAGCTGGCGCAAATTTCAGCTGGCGCAGGTTCGATGAGCGCAGGCTGTAACGGGCGCAAGCTCGATCAACGCAGTGCTATTTGAAGCGTTTCTGACTACTTTGAATGCGATTCGCTCGGCGACCGCCCGGTACTGGCCCAGCGGAGACTGGCCCCGTAGCAACCGGCTCAGCAGCAACTACCACAGCAGAGACCGGCTCAGCAGCAACCAATCCAGCGGGTACCAACTCCGGTTCAGCCACTCCCTGGGGCATCGGCGAAACCTGCGACGCCGCATCCATACCGGCCAGTCGCTTGAGGGCCTTTCGGGCGCGACGAACGAAGCGCAGCACGCGCCATCCGATGAAGACCAGCAGTATCAGCGCGCCCACACTGCCCGCAAGGAGAGGCAACGGCGCGTAGCGCACTTCTACCGAGGACTGACGGGCCGGCGCCTCTGAGGTGACCGTGGCGATGGCGGTGGCAAATTCAACGATCGCGGGAGCGGAAAGCCTGGCCTGCAGCACGACGCTCGCGCCCGGCAACAACGCCGCCGGGGTGTCGAAGGTGAGGAGTTTGTCACCGCCCAGCAGGCTCGGAAGGCTCACCGTTGCTCGGGGCCGCAAGATGGTGTTGCCGGCATTGTGAATGGGCAAAAAGAATTCCAGCCCGTTGTCGTTTTTCACCCAGGTGAGGCTGCCGAGGTCTAGCTGATGCAGCGCTTTGCCCGCCACGGTGAGGTAGATCCTTACCCCTTGGCGCTGAACAATATCCATGCGCATAACGGCGCCTTTGGAGTTCGGCGACACCTTACCGACCTCGGTCGGGCTCTGCATGATGATGCCACCGGAGTAGTCTCCGGGCTCGGTGCCCACCGGAACGGTGACGCGAAACGGCACGCGCACCACCTGATGCGCGGGAACGGTTACCGATGGTCCCAGAAGTGAAGTCCACCCGGCAACCTTTCGGCGCGGATCCTCACGGCTGGCGAAGGCGAAATCGCCCTTTGTGGTGCTGACCGCGTCGACTGGATAGGTCTGAACGGTGATTGCACCCGCCGTGCGGTTTGTAATGAGCGCGGACAGATCTTGGGCTGCGCCAGGAAAAAGGTTGAGATGGAAAAAGTCCGACTCTGTGGCCGGACGAATACCGATGGTGCCGTTATCGACGGCGGCGGCAGGGGCTGCTCCGGATTGGAGCATCCCGAAAGCCAAAAAGACCAGACAAATAGCGGCCAGGGCCGTGGAGATTCGACGACGCGAAGGCTGCTGGGATGAAGTCTCAGCCGTCACCGAACGCGGGAGTACTGGCCGGAGCTGCGGCGCCCGAGGGCGAAATGACCGCAATCCGGCCAGCACTGACACGGGTATTAACCGATGGTGAAGGTGATCGTGGAGATGTAGGGGTTCACGTCGCCGCTGAGCCCGACCTTGTAGTTGGAGCGAAACGCGTTGGCGGGAACTCCGAGCGTGAAGGTCGGTGCTGCAACCGAGAAGCTGCCCTTGTTTGAAGCTGCCGTGACCAGGGTGGACTGAACGGAAGAACTCATTGCAGCGACGCTTGAGGGAACGGGGGCTGCGTCTGAGGTACCCAGCGCGGTGATCGTGGTGAGGCCGATGCCGAGGTGCGGCGCGGTGATGGTGCGAGCGATGCTGTCGGTGCTTCCGGCAGCGCTGGTGAAGTCAGAGGCCGTGGCAGTGAGGGTCCAGGCCGCGCCGGTACCACGGGCGTCGGTGAGGGTCCAGGCCGAGGTTGAGGTACCGGTTGTCGTCTGGTCGAGACCGTTGAGCGTGACGCCGGCGAGGGTTGCGCCGTAGGTGGTGGCGGTGATGGTTCCACCGGTGACGGTGACGTTGACATCTGACGACGACGACGTCGAAGCGGTGGCCGGGGCGGCAGCCGCAGCGAGGATGAGGCCGGTGCCGAGCAGAATGCCGACGGTCTTGGTAAGGGTGCGCATGAGGTGCTCCAAGTGATTGTCCCGCCGGGCGAGCCGGACGTAGGGCGACAGTAGTCAGCGAATCGAGGGGAGATCCACCGGGTGAGGGGGGCTGATGAGCTCTGTGCTCGGGACAACTAGCGCCGAGGAATGAATCGACGTTGTCGCCAAAACTGCTGTGACTATTCTGATAATTCAGCCAG
>JACMPQ010000008.1 GCA_014377425.1 Microbacteriaceae bacterium
AGAATCGATAAACCGACTGTGACTTCACAGCGGCTGGAGCGGCGGTGAGGGTCTGCCTGCTAAGGGTGACGGTGATGCTCGCTCCCGCATTTTGCACGGCGGAATTGACCGCAACCACCACCGTCCCGCTGGGATTTTGCATGGTCTGTCCCGCTTGGGCGCTGGTTCGAACGCCGGTCGGCGCGGCAGTCGAGATGGCCGCAGACCCGTTGTTACCGTCAGAGCGCAACATTCGCACGCCGAAACGGTTGAGTGATTGCAAACCGGGACTTCCGGGGATGGCCGTAAGTAAACCCTGCGAGTAGTACGGTTGCCCGTTCTCGCCCGAGCGAAACTCCAGGTAGTACAGCTGGCCGGACAGCGGATCGGTGACATCGACGAAGCGAGTGCCCGCCGAACTTTCGAGGCCTGAGAGGGTGAAGTTCCAAGAAGCGGACCCGACCCCGGCACTCAGAGCCAGCGGAGTGGGGGTCGGCACGAACCCCATCGCGATCTGCGAACGAGAGTTCAGCGCGGAGATGTTATCGAACCCCTGCACAGCAACACCCATTACGTCATAGAGATCACCGTATTCATAGTCGGTGCACCCGCTGGTCGCGGCCCCGGAATCGCAATAATCCAAATTCGAGTGCCCGAGACTCAGATTATGCCCGAGCTCATGAGCCAGCGACACGGTATCAACGGAGAGCCCCAGGGTCACCGAGAGAGCCCCGCCGGAATTGAGGTCAGATCCCAACGTGCCAACACCCGAGCTGCTCGCGCTGGCACACGCGGGAGGAAGCAACACGACCAGGTGCCGCACGATGCCGGTCGGCGCCGCGGCGACGTAAGACTGCCACCCTGAGTAGCCCAGCTGGATGGCTGCATCATTCCACATCGCTTGCGGGCCTGACGGACATCCCAGAGTTGACGCATGTCGCACGATCGGCCCTGCGGTCGTGAACTGGGTGATTCGGCCATTCGATGCGCTCAGCCAGAAAGCCTGCGCTGCGGATGTGAGGGAGAGAATCTTCGCGTCGGTAAAAATCGGTCCAAGGGGAGTGACCCCGGCTGGGTTTTCAACCACGATGGAGAGCTGATGATTCTTGGCCACGGTGGCAACGATCCCCGCCGACGTGGTGATCTCAGCCTGCGCGATCGGCATCGGCGCGGTTCCCTCGGCGGCCACAGCGACGATCTCCTGCGTCGCCACCGTTGACTCCGCCAGGGCAGCGTGATTGATGGTGGCGGCGAGTTTCTTTGCACTCCCGGCACCCAGGTCGCTCACCACCGGCTGGGGGACCGCAACGGTACCCGCGAAGTCGTCTCCGCTTCGAATTGTCTTCGGCAGATCGCCGCTGATCGGCACTAGCTCGCCGGCGCTGGTCTGAACGCTGTAACTGGTGGTGGCAACACCGAAGCTCGTGGGATCGTCGGCACGAGCCAGTGGCGGCTCAGAAACCGTGACGAGAATCTCTCCGGTGAGCTGAATCCTCGCGGCTGAGTCGAAGTCCGGGTCATGAATCGCGACGATACCTGCCGCCTCGGCGGCCGGTGGCGCGGCGGGAGCCGCCCAGTTCGGCGCCAATCCCACACCGATTAGAACTACCGCGCACGCTAAAATTCGCCCCATGATCCCCACCATTTCTTTACCCTAGGTTGGGAAGGCACGCGGTGGGTCTCTGCGGGCGAACTATTTTTCGATGGGCCGCCCCCAAAGGTAGGGGTGCGCCCGCTACGCCCCCGTCGTCGCCACGAACACGGTGCCCGACCCGGTGAACCGCAACCCCGCCTCATCCGGCGTGATGTAGGCGGCGTCCCCGAGCACCAGCGATGCGGATGACGCAGCGCCGGAGATCGACACCTCGCCGGCGGTGCAAAGCGCGATCGCCGGCCCCGTGAGCACGACCGAGGCGTCGAGGAACATGCCATCGATGCGAAGGAGCTCGAAGCCCGCATCATCCGGCGTGAAGGCGGCGACACCCTCTGATGGCGACGTCGAGTGCAGGTACGGCACCTCGGCCGGCGTGAAATCCAGCACGCTGAGCAGCTCGGGCACATCGATGTGCTTCGGCGTGAGGCCGCCGCGCAGCA
>JACMPQ010000009.1 GCA_014377425.1 Microbacteriaceae bacterium
CACCCCTCGACCTCGTGGATGGCGCGGCCCGGGTCTACGACCCGATCGTGCGGGGCGAGGCGGGCGAAGACCTGTTTGGCGTGTTTTTGAAGGACTACCAGCCCGCCGACTGGTAGCGGCACCCTCGCGTGTTACGCGAGAGACCATTCATTGTCTGTTGGCCCTGCACCCACACAGTCTTGCGAATCGCCGAAGTTAAAGGTGCAGACTTCCGCGCCGGTCGGTGTGTCCACACTGGTCAACGACCAGCGGTACTTGAGCCGTCTTGTCGGCCCATAGGATTGCCAAGATTCGCCCACCAAAGCTTCCCTGATACCTCGACAGCGGAAAGACGTGCAACTTCTTCTATGAAAAAACTCATTGTTGCGAGCGTGATTATTGCCTTGGGGGCGTCGCTCATTGCAGGCCCCGCCGCATGGGGTGCCACGGCATTAGGAGCACCCATACCCGTAGGTCATCGTTCCACGGCACTCAAATTCTCTCCAAACGGGAAAATCGCCTATGTGGCCAATTACGCAGACAACACCGTGTCTTCGATTAACGTCACTTCTGGCCGAGCGAATCCTCCTATTCCGGTTGGAGTTGGGCCATTCTCGATAGCGTTTGCCCCGAATAGCGCTTCGGCGTACGTGGTAAACCGTGACGACAATAGTGTTTCTGTCATCGATGTCGACAGGGCAATTGCGACATCCACTATCAAAGTGGGTAGAGAGCCAATATCGATCGCGCTCACCAAAGACGGTGCGACGGCCTATGTTTCGAATTTTAGCGATGACACAATCTCGGTGATTGATTTAGCAACTGGAGTCACTCGGTCGCTCATCAGCCAAAAATCTCCCGGAATCATCACGGTCAGCCCAGACAACAAATTTCTCTATATCGCCACCAACTATCTAAGTGAAATAACAGTTATCGACACTAAGTCAAATATGTCTGTAAAAACTATATCACTCTACGTCCCGACGACTTCAATAGCGTTGAGTCCAGACGGAACCGTGCTCTATGCTACCAACGAACGCCTCAATTCAATCACGATCGTCGACGTCACTAAAAGCGTGATTCGTTCGACGGTTCAATTAGATTCATATGCGTACGCGATAGATTTCAGCCGCGATGGTAAGACCGCCTATATTGCTGGTGATTTTCCCGATCTAGCTGTAGTCAATGTGGCCTCTAGTAAACTTGAAACTCCGATTCGCTCCGGAACGCCTTGGTCAAATTTGATCACAGTGAGTCCGAATGGCGTCATGGCATACGTTGTTAGCGGAACCGAAGTAAATGTTGTCTCTTTCACTGATGACCCTCACTTCACGGCTATCAGCCCACCCTCAGGCACGGTTGGCACCGCCTACAGTTACCAGATCACGACCTCCGGATCATCCCCGAGTATTTTTAGCGCTCCCTTCATGCCGGCAGGTCTGACGTTAACTCCGCAGGGTTTAATATCTGGGATTCCTTCGCCCTATCTCGGTGATACGACCTTTAGGGTGACCGCGACAAACCGTGCCGGTACGGTCTATAGTCCGCGCATTACCATATCTATAACTGATCCAATCCCGCCTCCATCAGCAGCGGTTTATCGTTTTTGGAGTAAAATAAACGGCGCTCATTTTTACACGATCAGTACTACCGAGCGCGACGAGGTAATTGCCAGATATCCGGGTGCGTGGGCCTACGAAGGTGCAGTTTACGACGCCTTCACCACCCAAGTCGTCGGCACTATTCCCCTGTACCGTTTCTGGAGCAACTCTCTCGGAAGCCATTTTTATACTGCCGATCCGAAAGAAAAAGTGCAGGTTATTGCTACTTGGCCTGACGTTTGGCAGTACGAACAGGTTGCGTATTACGTCTATCCGTTGGAAACGACAATCCCACACACAACTCCCGTCTACCGGTTTTGGAGCCCTCGTTTCCGAAAACACTTTTATACTGCCAGCCAAAGCGAGTGCGATTCAGTGGTCGCAATATGGTATAAAGTCTGGTCACTGGAGGGAGCACGCTTCAAGGTGCCCGCCACAAATGGAGCGCCTTAAAACATCCTCGGAATCCATTTATCTGACGATGCAGCTGCGGGCCGCGCTACCGCCTGAACGCTCCAATGGATCGCGAATCTTGAAACACGACTACCAGCGACCCTGCGCGACAAGCTAGTCTGCGCGGCGTTTCCGGGTTGTCGAAGAACCCTTGGTAGCATTCCGAAACGAGCCACTCCGCAGGTGCAGACAGAGCTCGGTTAGTGACAAACCCCCGTGGTTTGTCATAGCTAAGGAGTAAGCGTTGAGCGAGGAACGCGGGCTGCGGTCACTCGTGGAGCGCGCGGCGAATTCCGATCCCGATGCTTGGGAAAAAATATTTCGGCGGTCGCACGCAAAACTTTTCTTCTACGCCCGGCGTAGAACGTCTTCGGTGCACGTGGCAGAAGACGCCGTGAGTGAAACAATGGTGCGAGCAATGGAACAGATCAACCGCTTCACCTGGAGCGGTGCCGGCTTTGACGCGTGGCTGTTCGGCATCATGCGAAATGTGGTTCTCGAGGGCTACCGTTCCGACGCAAAGGCTCGGCGTGATCGATATTTCGTGCCCGAACACAGCACGCGTCTCGACCCGCTTGCGACGGTGGAAGCTCTCGACGATGCCGAATACATGCGGCGAGCTTTTTCGCAACTGTCGCGCAGCGAACAGGAAGTACTCGAACTGAGAGTGGTCGCAGAACTTAGCTCTGACGGGGCTGCCGAGGTATTAGGGAAAAAACCGGGGGCGGTGCGCATGGCCCAGGCTCGCGCGCTCGATCGGCTACGGAATTTTCTGACGGAGGTAGATCGTGGCGACTAATGACGAGATAGTCGATCGGCTCCGCGACGCGCTCATTTCCGTCGCGCCAATCGAACCTAGACCCGCGGATATCGCACGAATCCGTGCCCTTGCCGCGGCACGCGCCGACAGAACGTCGTCTGGCGGTTCTTTCTCTCCCACAGCCGAAATCGTTCGCGCTGTGCTCCCTCTGCGTTCCCGGCGGACTGCACAGGTCTTGGCGATCGCCGCCAGCTTGGCTGCAGGTTTCGCTATTGGCTCGCAGGTGGAATCTGTTGTTATCGGCAATGCCAGGGCGGGAATAACCGAGTTCGATCAGTCGATCGCTGATGCGAGCGGCGGCAGCGTGACAGTCGAAGGGTGCCTAGCGGGCATCGGCCGAATCATCGACCTGTCGTCCTCTGATCTTCCCATCCTGCCAAAGGGCAGGTTTTATGAGGTGTGGTTCGTCGGGCCCGGTGACACCCCGCAGTCTCAGAATCGCATTTCGGCCGGCACATTTCATCCCGATCAAGCCGGGAAAACGAGAGTTGTCCTCACGGCTGCCGTCGACCCCCGGCTCTATCCCACCATCGTGATCACCGCCGAACCGGGCGACGGCAACCCCGCTCCGTCCAGCACCGAAGTTCTTCGGGGACAGCTCAAAATCATCAACTAACCGTCCGTCCCGGTCAATGACGTTGAAATGCGGGAATTGCGCATGCAATTCCCGCTTTCAACAACCAAAGCGTTGGTGCGGCCGCTCCTATCGCAGCTTCACCCCAGACGGTGTTACCAGCGTCCGGAATATCCGCCACCGCTGAAGTTGCCCTTACCGTCGGCGCTCCAGTGAATACGAATAGTGCTCTTGTTCCATTCGTCGGAGCATCCGTCGGCGTCCCGATCGGAGCACCAGGTCAGGTACTGGGTGCCCGCCATTCCCGTGTTGTTCAGCCGAGCGTGAAACTCGAGATCGCCGGAAATCCCCTTGGTCTGGTAGCCAGACTGGAAGCAGAGATCAGCTCGACCGTCGCCGTTTCTATCCCGTAAACTCGCCGCCTTGGGTCCGGCGTTGTCAGGGTCAGGACAGGCCGAAATGGATCCAACGCCTCTCGACTCGACGCTCGCGGGACCGTCTACCTTCTTCCCGTTGCGATCCAGGAAGCACGCGTCATTGTGAACGTTTTTCGTGCCCGTTCAGATGGGGCTGAACATCTGCTTGTCGTATTGGTCGGCGCGGAAGCAACTTGAGTTCGGGTCGACGTCGTTGTTTGCAGTCGCAGCTCCCATGTCGGGGTTGATGTAAGTAACTGCCTTGCCGTCGCTGGAACCGTAGTAACTCCCGCCGCCCCAACTTCCGTAAGCGTTGGCTGCACCAACCGGGCCGGCCAATAGCGCTGCAGTGGTAAGGCCGACAAGTAGGCGTCGGGTTGTCGTGGGTCGCATCGTGAATACCTTCCATTCATTTGGGGGTTGTCAGCAGGCGAATCGGCGTCGAAACGCGTGCACTGTAGTTATGACGACCGGCACGCGGCTGTCACAAATTGACAGCTCGATCCACAACCCGGCAGCCACCGAGAGCCAAGGCCTCTTCGGCGTGTTCCTCACGGATTACCAGCAGGCTTATTGGTGAGCGCAAGGGCTTTCACCGACTAGCCCTGCAACGGGTACGAATTTATACCCTGAATCAGCGGACGTGTTTTAGCGAACGGAAATATATTCACTACCAAATTGAGCCCCGCTATTTAGGCCTCATATCAGCCAGACCGACCAATGGCCTATACCCGATAATGACTGGACTTCCTCCGCAAATAACAGAACTATCGGAGCTCTTACCAATCTAAGCGATTCCAGAGTTTCTTTCAGTGACGAAGGACATCACGAATAAGTTCATAAAAAAGACCAATAGTTGCCCGGAAAATTCAGGTAACCCGCATTGAGGATCTACTAATGAGGACTGCATGAGCGATATTCGGGTATTTAACACAAAAAGGGTGACGCTTTCCAAACGTGTGGCGTGAAGTGCTGGAAATTTTAATTTTCACCACGAGAAAAAACTATCTTAATAACGAAAGTACGCCCTATAAACGCAGTATGATTCAGCGACTTCATCCTTCGTTCGGGTGCTCGCTGTACCTGACGATTAGCCAGTCGGTAGCGATCTGCTTATCGACGGTGCAGAGTCTCATTCGAATAGGAGCAAATCATCATGTCGGTTTTCCCAATGAAGTCTTCAGGCCTCGATGGCCGCACACCGATTAAGTCTGGTCGCCTGCTCGGCACCATCGTCGCGGCGTCAGTCATCGTCAGCGCGGGCTTGATGTTCGGTGGGTCGTCTGCCCTGGCCCAGGATATGTCCAACTCAGCCCCGACGGATTCGACGCAGGGCTCAACCGACTCCAACGGAACCAGTTCCTCGAGCATGCCTGACACGTCCGCTCCCGCCGACTCGTCCGCTCCCGCCGACTCGTCCGCTCCCGCCGACTCGTCCGCTCCAAGCGATCCCTCGGCGACGTCGATGATGATGAAAAAGCACGCGAGCAAGAAGTCCAGCGGCGCAAAGATGCACGGCACGAAGTCCTCCGGCACCAAGAGCACCGGCACCAAGTCCTCCGGCAAAAAGCAGCACGGTATGAAGAAGCACACTACGAAGAAGCAGCACAGCATGAGCAAGCACAGCACGAAGAAGCACAGCACGATGAAGCACAACTCGAAGAAGCACAGTACGTCAACCGGCGGTACGTCAACCAACGGCACGTCAACCAACGGCACGTCAACCGGCGGCACGTCGTCGGATGGTACGCCGACAGACACTACTTCTCCGCCCGCCCCGCCCGCAGACAATATGTCCAACGGCTAAGCCCCCAAGATACTCGCTGCTCGGGCCGATAATTCGGGCCGAGAAATAGCCTCCGCGGTTAGCGTCGATAGTGATTACCAACGCTGACGCGGAGGTTTTCGTGGTTTATTCTGAGTCATCGTGAACCGTACTCAAAAAGGAAGATTATCTCCCGAGCCCGTCCACAAAAACTACGCTCGCTGCCGCAATCTCCGACCGAGCCTGATCGTGGCTAATGGTGGGTGAACCGTCGCCATCCTGCGGTCCGTAATCCCCGAAGAAGGCATGAATCCCGCCCTTCACCACAAGATATTGCGTCGTCGCCGGAAGCGTCGGCTTCGCTGCGGCAATCTTGGCCGGCGTGGATAGGCCGTCGTTCGTTCCCGAAATTGACAGCACCGGAACGCTCAACTGGCTAATGTTCGTGGCGGGATAAGACGCGAAGAAGAGCAGCCCGACCACCGGATCGCGAGCGGCCCCGGCGAAGGTGTCGGCGTCGGTCGCCGCCACCAGTCCGCCCAGGGAGTGACCGCCAACAACCCAGCGGGTAACCGGATGATGCGCGGCCCGGGCCGCTGCGAACGCCCCGGTCGACAGAAAAGCTATCCCTAGGGGTTGCTTGGTGATCACTACCAAATGCCCCGACTCGGCCAATGGCCGAAGAATCGCCGCATAGGCCCGGGCGTCAACTCTGGCGCCGGGCTGAAAGAAGACCCCGACCGGGCTTTCAATACCGGTCGGGGTCATCAAAATTTCGGTCGCGTTCTCCCGCACAACCACCGCGCTGTGCGAGTTGAGGGCGGCGAGGGCCGGAGCTTCGGCCGCAGATGGCACCAGCCACCAAACCCCGGCAATTGGCACAGCGCTCAGCACAATGAGCACGCCACGAACTGCTCTACGCCCGCGACGGGAAGATTCGGGCGAAGCAGATCGCCGCCACGATCGCACGGCTACCGCCACACTCACGATCAGCACTACAGCGAGCAGAATGCCGTACGCCGGATGTCCGTGTATCAACACCGACCCCGTCGCTAAAGCCGCGAGCACGGTGACGATCACCCCCAAAATCGCCATAATACGAGCGGCCCAGCGAAGGCCAAGATCAGTTCGAGTCATAGTCATGATGCTCGGATGCTACGGCCCGCAACTGATCGCAGCGATGGCGGAAGAGCCGGACACTATTTGCAGGAGAAAACGCACCAGCCCGGCAGAGTCGAGCATCTCGTAGCTCTGCCGCCCACCGAGGCGGTTGTTCGGCTCGAGAATGATCACCTCTCCCTCCACGGGCAGCGCCACGCCGTGGATCCACCGTGGGCCGCCACCCGCGAGGAAGACCGCTGCCGCGGCAACCGCCTCGGCACGACCCACCCGCCGGGCCGACTGTATGCCGGCCGTCCTTTCCGCCAGAAACCTCGAGAAGGTTGCGGTGTGCGTAGGCGGGATGTTGAACGATCGAGCCATGATCGGCGTCATCACCGGTCCCGGCAGGATGGCGTTCTCCCGGATACCGAGGATGGCGAACTCGGCTGCGGCCTGGCACACGATCTTGATCACCGCTTGCTTGGCAGCGGTGTAGCCGACCGTTGACGAGCCGCCCTGAAGTCCGGGTTGGCTAGCCGTAGTGATGATCGACCCTCCGGTGCCCTGGGTTCGATATCCAGAATCGAGGACAGGTCTCCCCCGATGCCGGCGTTATTGAACATCACGTCGAGCTTGCCCTGCCTGTCTACGTCGTGCTGAACGAGCTCCGCGATCTCGGCCACTCGGTTGACATCCGTCTGGAGGAACAACATGCGATCTCCGAGATGTTCAATGAGCGGTGCACCAAGCTCCGTCCGCAGCGAGCCCACCACCACGCGGGCCCCGGCGGCAACGAATGCCTCCACGCTCGCGAGTCCAATTCCGCTTGTCTCACCGGTGATCACGGCAACCTTTCCCGCCAGTTCGTCAGACATTTGACTACCCGCTGGCCCGGTCTCGAAGCCCTGTCCGAGGTGCTGCTGGGGTGGGGATCATTGTGGTCTCTCTACATTTCTGCTTCTCGGATGCCGGGAAGGAAGTGACTCGGAGACGACCGAACGTTTGGTCGTTAGCTCTCCTCTCGATTGCGCGGATCGACCCCACAATGCGGGCCTCACAATGCGGAATAGACAATCGGCCGCTCGTTTGCCTAAGTTGAGCGCGAGCAGGGTGACCACGCCGCAATAACAAAGAGTCTTGTCCCCACCAGCGAGGAGCGCATTTGTACAAGCCCTGAGGCTTCAGGCGCGCGGAGACATCCGGTTGGATGACATCGCAGAACCTGTGGCCGGACCCGGTCCGATCAAGGTCGAGGTCGAGGCAGTCGGCATTTGTGGATCGGATGTTCACGAATACGTTGCGGGCCCGACCCCAGTTCCGATAGATCAGCCGCATCCCCTGACCGGTGAGGTCGCTCCCTTCGTTTTCGGTCACGAGTTCAGCGGCACGGTGGTCGCCGTCGGCGAAGGCGTCGAACGGGTGAAAATCGGTCATCGGGTGACAGCCAACGCGACGTTGTGGTGCGGCGCCTACCCGTCGTGTAGTGCGGGATGGACCAACATTTGCCGAACGATCGGCTTTCACGGCATCACCGGGGGCGGTGGTGCATTAGCGCGGTTCAAACCGCTGGCAACCGCAACCCATTCCGTCGCCCTGGGCGGCGTCGGACCGGGAGACAGCGCTCTCATCCTTGGTGCCGGCCCCATCGGACTCATGCTGGTTCAGGTGCGTGTCGATGCCGGCGTGAAGATCATCATCGTGTCTGAACCCTCAGAGGCGCGTCGCAGAGCCGCGACGGCCCTCGGTGCGATGGATACCGTCGATCCGGTCCGCTCGGATGTCGTTGCCTTCATCAACAAAATAAACGACGGTCATGGGGTTACTGCGTCCTTCGATGCTGCCGCCGCCCCACTCAGCCTCGAGACCGCCATCGCGGCAACGCGTGCGCGGAGCACTGTGGTAATCGACGCGGCGTGGGAGAAGCCGGTGAGTGTCAATCCCACCACCCTGCTACGCCGCGAAGCGATCATCCGCGGCAGGCTCGCCTACCCCGGTAGCGACTTCGACGCGGCTATTGCGTTTGCCGCCCACCATAAGGAAGCGCTCGAAACGATGATCACGCGCACGATCTCGCTTGACGACGTGATCACCGCGGGCTTCGAGCCGATCGCGTTTACGTGCCACGACGACATCAAGGTGATGGTCCGACCGGAGCGCGGGGACTGAACTCGCGAGCAGCACCAGCACCACCAGCAGCAGCAGCAGCACCACCAGCAGCAGCACCAGCACCAGCACCGCAAACAGCCCGGCAGAGTTCCCCTGCCGGACTGATTTCTGAAAAAAATACCTACGGGCTGGTGATCAACCCGGTGATCGTTCCGAGCAAGGAGTCAACTGTGAACTCGCTGGTTGGCGCATCCCGCACAATCTTGCCCAGACGCAGCACCACCACCCGGTCGGTGACGGCCAGCACGTGCGGCAGGGTGTGCGAGATGAAGATCACACCGAGCCCCTTGGCTTTGGCTGCCTTGATCACTTCGAGTACCTCGCCTGCCTGTCGGGCACCGAGGTGGTTGGTCGGCTCGTCGAGAATGATCACCTTGCGCGCCCACGCCACGGCGCGGCCGATGGCCACCGCCTGACGCTGTCCACCGGAGAGTTGTGCCACCGGACGGTTCGAGGCGGGAACGGCAATACCCACGCGCTCGAGGTCTGCGTGCGCCTGAACATCCATCGTCTTCTGCGCTAAAAAGCCCAGTTTGCCCAGGATGCCAGGGCGCATCACTTCGCGCCCGAGGAACACGTTGGAGCTCACTGAGAGGTGCGGCGCGAGACCGGAATCCTGATACAGGGTCTCGATACCGGCTTCGAGTGCGTCGTGCGGGCTCTTCCAGCGGCGCAGTTCACCGTCAAGGAAGATCTCGCCCGAATCGGGCTGGTGCGCACCCGAAAGCACCTTCACGAGGGTTGACTTTCCAGCGCCATTGTCACCGACAAGGCCAATGACCTCGCCAGCGCGCACCGTGAGGCTTGCGCCATCCAGGGCCACAACGCTTCCGTAGTTCTTCGACGCGTTACGAATTTCGTACAGAATCCGCGACTCGCTCATTATGCCTTCCTTGCAGATTTGCGCACTGCCTGGAGGGAGACTGCGGCGGCGATGAGAATGGCGACCACAACCTTCTTCCAGTTCGGCTCCACACCGATGATGATGAGACCGCTCGTGACGGTGGTGAGAATGAGAGCGCCAATGACGGTTCCGGTCATCCGACCGACGCCGCCCATGAGGCTGGCTCCACCGATAACCACGGCCGCGATGGCATCCAGTTCGTTTCCGACACCGGATGTCGGAGCGCCCGAGCCCAGACGAATGTACAAGAACATACCCGCAAGCCCCGACAGCAGGCCGGAGAGCACGTACACCTTGGTCAAATGACGTTTCACGTTGATGCCGGCCGCCAACGCCGCGAAGGGGTTGGACCCAATGGCGTAGGTGTACCGGCCAAAGCGCGACTTGTGCAGATAGAGCCCCGCGATGATCGTGATGACTACCACGACAATTCCGGGGGTGGAGAGTGGTCCGAGCCAGGGAACGCTCAGGGCGATCGCACTGGCGGGTCCGCCACCAACCGGGGCACCCCCGGTGAGCACGATGGCGAGTCCACCGGCGGCTCCAAGGGTTGCAAGCGTCGCGATGAAGGGCACGAGCTTGGCAGTGTTGATCAGGAAAGCGTTGGCGAATCCGACGGCGACTCCGGTAACGGCGGCAACGGCCACGCCGATCAGGATTGCGCCGGTGTCAGACATTTTGGCGGTAACCGCACCCTGCATCGCGAAGGCGGCGACAACTCCGGAGAGAGCGATGGTTGCCCCGACCGAGAGGTCAATTCCGCCGGAGACGATCACGAAGGTCTGGGCGATGGCGATAAGAATCACCGGTCCCCAGTCGAGAAGGATATTGGCGAACACATCCACGGAGAAAAACACCGGGTTCAGAACGCTGAAGACAACGATCATTCCGACGAGAACGAGAAGCAGAATTACCTGCTGGTTGGCGAAGACGGCGCGCAGTGTGCGCGCGGGGTTCGCCTGAGAAGTGGGGGCGGCAACCGGATGCCGGTCAGTGGTGGTGGTCACGATGGCCCTTCAATTGTGAACCGGTGAAACGATGTGGTGAACCGCCGGCGCTCACGTGTGAAACGCGGACGCCGGCGGCGGATAAAGCGGGTGACGTCTGGCACGAGGTGCTGGACGACGGGTACAGCCAAAGTGCTTACTGAACGTAGGTGTACTTCGTCAGGTCAGCGGCCGAGGTGTTCTTGTCGAGAACGATGTTCGGCAGAACTACGTTGGCGTCGATGCCGTCCTTCTTGTTGCCAGCCTTGATGTACTTGACGATTGCGTCAATGGCCTGCTTGGCTTCCTCGGCGGGGTTCTGGGCGACGAGCGCGGTAAATACGCCCTTGCCGATCAGGTCTACGTTGGCCTGGTAGGCGTCGTAGCCGATGAGGGCAACCTTTCCGGTGAGTCCCTTGGCCTGGAGCGCCGAGGCAGCTCCGGTGGCGTTGGTTCCGTCGATGGCGAAGATTCCGTTGAGGGTCGGGTACTTAGTCAGCCAGTTGCTCACGTTGCTGTTGGCCGTGGCAGCCTGGGACTGCGAGAAGGCCTTATCGACGAGCTTGATCTCCGGGTACTTCGCGGTCAGCTGGTCTTCGAAGCCCTTAAGTCGGTCAACGTTGGTGGTGGCGGTGGCCGAGGTGAGGCCGGCAACGACCTGGTAGGAGCCGCCCGCCTTATAGCCGATGGCCTTCGCCATGGCGTCAGCCGCGGCCTGTCCACCCTGAACGTTGTCTCCGGTGATGAAGGTGAGCACCTTGCTGAGGTCGCCCACGTGGGTGTCCACGTTGGCGACGACAACTCCGGCCGCGTCGGCCTTGGTGACGGATGCCTGCAGGGCAATCGGGTCGGTCGGAATCAACACGAGGCCGTCGGGCTTCTGGGCCAGAACCTGGTCAACGAACGGGATCTGCGTCGCCGGGGAGTAGACGGAGGGGTCGCCCTGCCAGATGAGGGTGACGTTCTGGGCCTTGGCTTCTGCCTCGGCGCCCACCTTCATTGCCTTGAAGAACGGGTCGGCCTCGGCGCCCATGACGAATGCGATGGTGAGCTTTTTGGCTTCGGCGGAACCGGATGCAGCGGGAGCAGTGGATCCGGAGCTACAGGCGGTGGCAGCGAAAACGAGCGACGCGGCTACTCCGACGGCAGCGATGGTTCGAATGGCGGGCTTCATGGAACTCTCCTTTGAGTGCACTGGGTGAGGTCCGCTGTGACGGTACCTCGACTCATCGCGACTTTGTGATGTGACATCTTGGTTTCGACTACTCGCATTGAGTTTTCATCCCGTGGGAATGAGATCGTTCTCATCGATTGGTCGCTATGATCATCACACCGTTACTTCTATCTGTCAAACGAGCAGAAATTACCGCCATGAATCTCTCGGGTAAAGACGCCCATCCGACCATCGTCGATGTCGCCGAGCGCGCCGGCGTCTCGCGCGCCACGGCATCTCGGGCGATCGCTAACTACGGCGCGGTAGGAGCTGCCACCCGAGAACGCGTGCAGCGAGCTGCCGAAGAACTCGGCTACGTCCCGAACGAGATCGCCCGCGCCATGCGCGCGGGCAACACTCGCACCCTCGGGCTGATCACTACTGAGATCGGTCTCAGCTTTTTCGACTTGGCAGTGCGCGGTGTCATCGACTCGGCGCGTCGGCACGGCTACCAGGTGCTGTTAGCCAACACCTACGAAGACCTCGTCGCAGAGAAAGAATCGGTGCGCCTGATGCTCGAGAAACGCGTGGATGGTTTCATCCTCGTGCCCAGCAACGTTCAGGATCTCGACCACCTTTCCCCGGCAAATCTCAAAGGAAAACCGGTCACCCTTCTCGACCGCAAACTTGCCGCGCTCTCGATGCCGAGCATCACCGCCGATAACACTCGAGGTGTTCTCGACGCGATGGGACACTTTCAAACGCTGGGGCACGAACACATCGCCTTTGCCGTCACCTCGGCCGCGATACAGGGTGATACCGCGCGTCGACCGCCGCACATGGTCTCCACCATCGATGAGCGGGTCAACGCCTACTTCGACTTCATGAACCGGGCTAATTTCGCCGTCGATGATCGCTGGGTGCGCTACTGCGGACCAACCGAGGCCGCCGCCCGTTCCGCTGTGTACTCAATTCTCACTGCCGCAAACCCTCCGACGGCTCTACTCGCCTCCAACAGCAACGTGGCCCTGGCGGCAATCTTTGTCGCCAAAGAGCTCGGACTCACGGTTGGCCGCGACCTGTCGCTGATCGGATTTGACGATGCCCCCTGGACAACCGCGACCACCCCAAGCCTCACCGTCGTCGACCTCGCCGTAGAAGAAATGGCGGATCTCGCCGTCACCAACCTGATCGCCCAGATTGAAGCCCCGCAGGCCGCGCATCAGTCGACGGTACTTTTCACTCGACTTCTCAATCGCGACTCGGTGGCAGATCTTCGATGAACCCCGAGTCACGCACCATCCAACAGTCAGGAACAGTATGACGATCGCCCTCTACGCCGAATTCTCGGCCACACCGGGCAACGAGGCGCGGGTAGTGTCGCTGCTCTCCGACCTAGCCGCCGTCGTTCGGGCCGAGCCTGGCAACGTAGTGTTCGATCCCCACCTGATTACGAAGACCGGCAGATTTTATGTGTACGAGGTGTACCGAGATGAGGTCGCCTTCGCCGCACATATGACCTCGAAGCATTGTGCGACCTTCAACCTCGCACTCAGCAGTCTGGTTGATGGCGGCGGCTCCCGGCTCACCATGCTGACTCCGATCGACACGGTGGCCTAAGGCGAGATCAAAAGCGCGCTCAGCAGTGCCACAAAAATGAGCACGAATACCGTTGGCGTACCGACGGTCACCAGGGCCACCCATCGACCGGATGTCGCAATCCGACGCCCGAGCGCCGAAGTCGGGTTCAGTGCAGCAAGGTCGCGCGCCGCGCATCCGGCCTCTCCCGCGGCGGTGATCTGCACTGCAGCCCCGAGAACTCCGGTGGCCAATAGGATGCCCGCAGCGGCCAGGCGCACGAGCAGCCCGGTGTCAGCCAACCCGAATTGGAGCAACGCAATTACAGAAGTCAAAAGCACTACCGGGCCGAGCTGCGAGATAACGATTGTGCGACGGGCTTCGTTCCACTGAGCAATGAGGTCTTTTTCGGTCACGGCGTCAGTCTCTTTTCATGGGGATGTTGGGGTCACGCGGTCGCCTAGCTTAGCTGGGAGCTGGCCACCGCTCCTGAGCGCATCCCGCGGGCCGCTTAGAGGTGCGCATCCGCTCATATCTTTATGGTCCGCTCATCGGCTAGCCTTCAAGTCGGATTAGCCCGCCACACGGTTCGGAATAGCCCGCCTCGCATCGACGATCAGAAAGGCCAGCATGGGAAAACTGCTCTACGGGATCCCTGCGGTGGAAATCGGTTTCGACGACCGTGTTCTCGCCCATCTCCAGGTGGTGATCGGAGCAAAGCTTCGCCGGGGAGAGAGCTTCTTCTTCTCCTGGAAGGATGATGCCAACACCGGTGACGGCCGCAGCAGTATCTGGATGAATAACTCCATCCCCCTTTACTTCAAGTACAGCGGTGGCCGCATGCCCGCACTTAACCGCGAATGGATTGAGACACTCATGGTGTCTGCGAACAGCGGGCTCGGGCTTCAACTCAGCGAGGAACGAGCCACCGGGGAAAATCCAGGCGTCTGACCTAGGTGCGGGGCAGTATCCGCCAAGTTGTCGGCGGTCATAAGGACGAGTAAATAGGCCTCCGTTTACCGAATTGGCCGGCGTGCGTTTACCAAATTGACCGTTGATTACCGGCCACGGAGTTACCGCCCGAACTGGGGTAATCGTCATAAGTGCGATTAGCCCTAGGCTCCAGTTGGCCTATTATCCGAGAGCGGCCCAGTGGGGATGGCACATCATGACCGCACCACACCACACTCCCGCCGCGCGGCCCTCGGCCGGAGAACTGACCGATCCGCTGGAATACATCCCTCCCGCTCCCGACGCGACGGCAAGCGAGCCTGATTCAGACGACAGCTCCACCGGCGTCGGCGATTCAGAGCGGTCAATGCGCCAGAACCAAAACAATGCGCTGCGCTACCGGGGAATCCTCATTGCAGCCGCTGCCACCCTCTTCCTTTGGGCGGTTGTCGGATTAACCCTGTGGGGCGCGCTCAGCATTTTTCCCTGACACGCGCAGCCGATACTCAGCGATAGAACGCAGTGAGGCGCCGAAACCCCTCAGCGAGGGTGATCTGTGGTGTCCACTGCAGTTGTTCGCGGGTTTCGCGCTGGTCAAACCAGTGCGCCGTCGACAGTTGTTCGGCAAGAAATCGCGTCATCGGCGGCTCATCCCCGTCCAGACGTGCACGCCACAGCAGTTCTACGACAGAACCGGCGACTCGCGCCGCCCGGGCCGGAACCCGCCAGGCCGGCGGGGTAACCCCGGCAGCAAGACACATGCTCGCAATGAGCTCGGCAATCGGTCGTGGTTCGCCGTTACTCACCACAAAGGCGCGCCCGTGGGCATCCTCGCAGCGCTCTAAAGCGGCGGCGATCGCTGACGCGGCGTTATCCACGTAGGTCGAGTCCACCAGTACCGCGCCGTGACCGATCAACGGGAGGCGTTTAGCGCGAGCGCGGTCCACCACCCGCTGAACCAATTGGGTATCCCCCGGTCCCCAGACAAGATGGGGACGCACCGCGATGACCCGCAGACCGGGGCGGTCCGCTGCCAACGCCAACTGTTCGGCAGCCGCTTTCGTACGAGCGTATTCTCCGCGAGCTGTTGCTGCAGAGGCGGGGCCAGGGCCCTCCCCCACGATCGAGACCCCCGAGTGAGCCACCGATGGGGAAGAAATTTGCACGAAGCGGTTGATTCCGTGATCGGATGCCGCCGCCAACAACGATCGCGTTCCGCCAATGTTAACCCGCGCGAAGTCTGCCGGATCGCCCGCAAGTGACACCTTTGCAGCCAGGTGAACCACGGCATCCATCCCGCGCACCGCCTCGTTGACATCCCCGGCAACGCTTACCGAACCGAGAGCGTCCTCCACTCCGGCAACGCCGCTGGGCCGACGTTGAAACGAGCGCACCGTGAGTCCCCGAGAAACCAGCTCGGTCGCCACCGCCCGGCCGATCATCCCACTCGCGCCGGTGACAAGAACCCTCACGGCTGCGCCATGCGGCCGCCAGCCAAAATTCGGGCGGCCCAGATCGACAGCCGGGTGCGGTCGATTTTGGAGTTGTGCCTAATATCGGTGGGCAGGTGAGGTACCACCAACACCGCGGCGATTGGAACCCTCGCCAACACACGCGCAGCGGCTGCCATTTCCGGGGATGCCAGGGCCGCCCGACGCGCGTTCGGCACGGTCTCCACGATCAGCACGAGCTGTTGGGTGCCACGCGGACCGACGCCCACCAGCGCGGAGCGGGCGATCGTGGCATCCGTCTCCACGCGCTGTTCGACGCCCACCGGGGTCACCACACCAAATGCGGTGACTACTACGTGCGGCAACCGGCCCTCAATCCAGAGGCGCCCGGCGGTGTCGAGGTGTCCCACATCCCCCGTGCGATGCCAGCGCTCGTTCTGGGGGGTGTTTACCCGGGATGCCCGGTTGGTGATCCAGAGTCGGTCGTAGTGGCTCTTCAGGTGGGGTGCCGACACCACAATCTCACCGGTCACCCCGGCTTGGTTCAGCGGCTGCCCCGACGCAGCACCCGCGCTGTCGAGCGCACTGACCAGCACCCGGGTCGTCGCGTTCGGGCGGCCCACGCACACCCCGCCGGCAGCTCCTGCGTCAGCTGTTACTTCTACTTCTAGTTCTAGTTTTACTTCTAGTTCTAGTTCTACTTCTAGTGCGCCAGAGGCTTCTCGGATGCCGGCCAGGCTGATGTCGGTCATCAGTAGCCCCTCGGTCATCCCGTACGGGGTGTGCGCCGAGGCGGCCGGCATTAGCCGCGATGCCGCAGCGAGCAGCGGCTCGGAGACTGGCGCACCCGCCGAGAGGAACGTTTTCACCCCGGCGAGGGCTCGATGATCGGTCGGGGTCAGGGTTTCGGCGGTGGCAACAACGTTGGTCAGGGCGGCCGGTGACAGAAAGACAACGGTGGCGTCTACCGCGGCCACCGCGGCCGCAACCGCCTGCGCGGTCAGCGTTTTTGGCGAGGTGACGTCCATTGCCGGAGTTACCGAGCGTGCACCGAGGGCTGGAGCGAGAAGAGCAAACGGAGCGAAACCGGCAACCAGCCCCGTTCCGATACCGATGGTGTACTGCGCCGCAAGGGCGGCGGTCACCGCGGCGAGCTGATCGTGGGTGTAGACCACGCCTTTCGCTGGCCCGGTCGATCCCGAAGTGAAAAGCACGGCGGCGGTGTCGTGCCGCTGCGGTTGCGGCGGAAGCAGCTCATCCCTACCCAACGCTTCGACCTCAGCCAAGACGTACTCAACCTGTAGCGCCACCCGAACAGGCGCAGTGAGGCTCTCCACCGAGATTTTGTGTCCGGGCCAGCCGAGCACGCGCGCTGCCAGCAATCCCTTCGTTGCGCCGATTACATGGTCGGGGCGGGCACCCCGCACCGCTCGCGTTAGTCCGCGTACGCCGAGTCCGGCATCCGCCACGACAACAATTGCCCCAATTCGCAGGCACGCATAGAGCACGGCCGTGAGGTCTGCGCCCGGCGGCACCAGCAGGGAGACGCGATCTCCAGCGCAAACTCCAATTTGATTGAGGCCGGCTGCCAATTGACGCACCCGTGTGGCGAGTTGCCGCCAGCTGAGAATCAGCGGTGCACTACCCGAGGGCGGCGCCATCTCCACCAATGCGGTTTCGTCGTTTTCACGCTGCTCGTCAAGGTGATGCCAGAGCGGTTGAAAAGCCAGTGCAGACGAATCAACCGAAGCCACATCAACATCACGCGCGTCAGGCGGGGCGTTGGGCAGGCCACGTTCATCGAGCCAGTCCAGCAGTGCCGAGGCGTAATCCACGTCCTCGGCCACGAGATGCCCGGCGGTTTCGAAGCGGTGAACATCGGCATGCGGCATCCGTTGAGAAAGGTCATCGAGGTAGCGATCACTGAAGATCGGATCGCGCGGGCCCCAGAGCATGAGCGTTGGTACCGCAAGCGAGCGCACTGCCGCCGCGATCCGTTCCAGCTCCGGCCAACTTTCGTGCACGGAATCCGTGGGGATATCAGCGACAAAACCGCCGATTCCGCCTCGACGCTGAGCGCCGCGATACGGAGCCCGATACCCTTCCTTGATCGACTGCGGCAGCGGCGGATGGGCCAGGGCGAGGGTCGTTTCTAAAAACGCGGGAGTTGCTACCGTTGCCGCTTTCAGCACAGAGCGCCGCAGGGCCAGACGTAGCGGTGCCGGAATCTTGTTCTCCTCCGGCTGGTGGATGGCCGTGTTGAGGAGCATCACCCCGACAAGGCTCTGAGGATGATCAACCGCCCACCCCAGCGAGACCACCCCGCCCCAGTCGTGCCCGAGGGTCACAACCGGACCGTCAAGTTTCAGTGCGTCGGTGAGATCGGAGAGGTCGGCCACGCGGCGCGCCAATGGGCGCTGCGTACCGGTGCGTTCGGAAAAGCCCATGTCGAGTTGATCGACCGCCACAACTCGCCAGACGGCGCTGCCGGTGCCGGCAGCCCGCAGGGAGGCCGCGACAAGTCGGCGCCAGAGGTACGACCAGGTGGGATTGCCGTGCACGCACAGAATGGTGCCTACCGGAGTTAGCCCGCGTTCGGTCAGCCGCACCCCGGTGTCGGTGATGTGCCAGTCGAAATATTGGTTCGAAGCCGAACCCGAACCCGATCCCGAACCCTCGGCCGCATCTGACTCGGCAACACGCACGATACGGGACAGCGACCGGTCGAAACCCGCCAGGTCCAACGGCGGCAGCGACGCCGGAGCTCTTCGGGACGCAGGAATTGAGCGGGTGGTCACCAGGCGAGTTCGAGCATGGCGGTATTGAGCCCCGAACCGACACCCATCAACAGAACACGATCTCCGGGGCGCAGCGACTCAGCCTCATGGGCCAGGGTGATCGGAATCGACGCCGGACCCACGTTTCCGAGGGTGGGGTAGGTCAGCGGAACGCGAGAACGGTCAAGACCTACCGCCTTCACAATGGCGTTGGTGTGCACATCCGACACCTGATGAAGGATGTAACGGTCCATACCACCCCAATTCCAGTCGCGCTTGGCCTCCTTCCAAGCCGAAACAACCAGTTCCATTCCGCCCTTCAGCAGCGCCTTCGCGTCGGTGAACATTCCGTCCACGCTACCCACGCAGAGTTCGTTGAACTGTGTTGCCGCGCGGGTCACGCCACCGAGCATCCGATGTCCAGTCGGGTGGGCGTCTGCCGGGCCAAGAACCACGGCTGCGGCACCGGAGCCCAGCGTGAGGCTCGCAAATTCGCTCATAAAATCTTTTCGCCCGATGCTGCCGCGGCTGAGACGATCGATCGTGTTGGTTTGAATGTCGTCGGCATCCTCACCGTCAATCACCACCGCGTAGGTGATCTGCCCGGAGTCAATGAGCTGCGCGGCAAGCGTCATCCCGTTTACGAAACCGAGGCAGGCGTTGGCTATATCAAAATTAATAGCGGATGACGGCAGCCCGAGTCCGTGGTGAATTCGCACGGCCACCGAGGGCTCGAGGTGCTTTCGGGTAACCGAGGTGTTGATCAGAAGACCCACCTGATGCGGCTGGATGCCGGCGTCCGCCAGCGCCTGGCGACCAGCCGCGATTGCAGCATCATCGAAAGTCTGGTTGGTGTCCCAATTGCGGCGCTCGTACACTCCAGCAACCCGCTGAAGCAGGCCGGTAGGAAGCCGCAAACGTTTCAGCACGGGCTGGAGCCGACGATCGATTTCCTCGGAAGTGATAATGCGGGGCGCAAGAATGCTGGCGACCGACAGCAGCGCGACATTTCGATGTGTCGTCGTTGCGTTTCCGTTCAACGGATCTCCCTGTCGAGTTGTCGGCAAAAGCGCTTCACCGCTCAACAACTTTACTCCGTCGATGCTGCTGGCTTCGTCGACCGCCGCCGCTCCGTCAGAATTCGCTTTCGGCACGCCCACGACTACCGCGGGTCACCGTTCACGACCACGGGAATCTTTCCGGTGAGCTCCGTCGGCAATTCGAGCGGCCGGCGGCGGAAATACCCCGCACCTTTTCGCCAATAGACAACAACCGGCACAATTCCGATCGCCAGTGACCCGATTCCAATGACCAGCACAACCGTTGTCGACGCGGGAATTGAGGCAATGAAGACCCAAATCATGAAGGCCGCGCCGAGGGCGGGCCAGAGACCGATGAAAATAAAGTTTTTTACTGAGATAAAGATGATCTTGCGGTAGGCAACGACCACGGCGATACCGGCGAGGGCATAGTAGAAAGCAATTTGTAGGCCAATTGAGCTGACGGCGGCGGTCAAAATGTCTCCAACGCTGCCGAAGAAGTTCGAGCCGATGAAGAGCACAACAGCAACTCCGGTAACCACCAGAGTGGCCACAGCGGGGGTTTGCCACTTTTTGTGCGTGCGTCCGAAGGATCTCGGGATGGTGTTATCGCGTCCCATCGCAAAGAGGGTTCTGGTGACCTGAATCAGGGTGGTTTCCAGCGTCGCGATCGTGGAAAGCATCACGGCAAGAATCAAAATTTTACCGCCAATTCCGGGCCAGATGGCGTCACCCAAGACACCCAGTACGTTGCCGCTGTTGTCTTGAATGACCTTCGCGGGGAGCACAACCTGGATCGCGATTACGAAGATTTCCAGGAGGGCAAACACGATCACAACGCCGACGATGCCCCCGGTCCCCGAAGACTTTTTACCGTTCTCGGTCTCCTCCGAGAGGTTGGAGCTCACATCCCAGCCCCAAAAGAAGAAGGCGGCGATGAGGGCCGCGGCGATGAACGATCCTGTGCCGCTGAAGTTCGAGAGGCTAAACCAGTCCCAGCTGAAGGGAGTGCCGCCGGGCTTGTTTGATGCCGCACTGATGATGGCTAACAGAGCAAATACCACGAGGATTCCGACCTCAATCGAGGTCATAATCCACTGAGCCCGAGCGGTGAGCTTGACACCCACCAAGACGCAGAAAGCCATGACCAGGAACCAGGCCGCACCGACCGCCGTAACCAGCGCCGTGTTGTTGACCGCATCCGGTGCAAACAGCGACACCGTGGCAACCCCCGCCGGCAATGCTCCGGCCACCATGAAAATGGTTGCCGAAACCACCAACGCCCAGCCGGAGAAGAATCCGAGCACCGGATGAAGGGCTCGTCCTACCCACGAATACGCGGCTCCCGCATTTACGTCGGCGCGGCCGAGGTAGGCGAAAGCCCATGCGATCCCAAGCATGGGAAGGCCGCACCAGAGCAGTGCGGCGGGGCTGCCCAGCCCCGCTACCGCTACGAGCGTCGCAGTTGTTGCGGCAATGGAATACGCCGGAGCGCTCCCGGCAACCGCCATGACGATCGACCCGGCGGCGGAGACGCCGTTTGCACGAAGCGAGTGCTTCTGAACCGGAGGTGTGATTACTTCGTTGTCTAACACGGCATTCCCCTTTGAATCATTCCCGCAACATTTTTCGTGATGCATCCACAGCACTGTGTTGGCGACGCTTCAGCTGCGGTGCTTGATCGATCGCAGTTCATTGACAGCTCTTCATCCACGCCGCGTTACTGACGGCGCTTCGTCCATGCTGCCTCATCCACAACGATGCGAATTAGACCTGCGATCACTCTCCGACGTTTCACGACGGAATTTAGCGTTGAGTCTAATGCCGACAGAAGCTTTCCTCGGTCAATCGCGTTAAATACGAGGGATTGAGTGGGTCAGTGCCATATCTGGGCCCAGGGGTCTCCCGCCGCTGCGTCACACTGCTGCGGCGACTGGCGCGGAATAGTTGGCCGTAATGAGAATGGGCATGTGGTCGGATGCCCCGGCGGGAAGAGTCATCACCTTGTCGATTTCGAGTCCAATCGAAGTCGCGAAATCGAAGTGACCGCGAAACAATTTGTAGCGGGTGTAGGTTCGGGTGTCGCTCAGCGTCAGGTCGTAACCCGATTCGCGAACGTGGTCTCCCAAATTTTCTTTGAACAGCGGGTAGTTGTAGTCACCCACCATCAGGGTGGGTAGTTGAGGCCCAAGTCGCTGCAACTCGCTGTAGGCCGCCGTAATCTGCTTTCTGCGAAGCGAATTCAACGCGGTGAGTGGTGCGGCATGAAACGACGCGACGATCAGCTCGCGTTCCGCCACACGGTCTCGCAGGCGGGTTCCGATGAGTCGTTCATGTGCTGGCGCCAGCAAATGATCGTGCAAGGACTTTTTTAGGGCGAAGGATGTCGTCGCCAGCGCCTCAAATCGCTCTCGCTGGTAATAGAGCGCAAGTCCCAACCGATTCCGTTTGGTCGAGTCGGCCAAATGTAGCCCGCCGAGCTCTGCGGGAAGCGACGCCGTCTCGCACTCCTGCAGGCACAGAATATTAGGAGAATGACGCTCGACGAGTGCTCTAAGTTCCCCGCTGGCGTTATTTTTCCGAAGGTTGTAGCTGATGACTCGGATGGTAGTTGCCTTCCGTGTTCGCGATACTCACGTGATAATGCAAGTCTAAATACTCGCCCCAAGCGCCGGCTGAGTGCTCTCCAGTGCGGGTCGCGTGCCCTGCTCTGCCTCACTTAGTCGCTCAATCAATTTCTCAATTGCGCGATCCTGGGCTGCCAGATGCAGCTGTATCTGCTTGGCTTCTTCCAAAATTGCCCCGGCATCTTCGTAGGTCGCTAAGGCGCGAGCATCCGAGGCCGCTGCCCCGATGTTTTGTCCGACGATGATCACCGGTAGCAAAACCAGTTGCAAGAACGTTTGCGCTATCCAGGCAACGATGATGATCGGGTCACGACTGCCAACCGCCGCTGGAAAGCTCACGAGAGATAACAGCGCGAAGGCGTATGCCGCCCACATCGAACCGACTCGTTTGGTTATTGCCAGCCCAATTTTTTGATTGAGAAGATTTGCCGCGCTTAGCTGCGGGCGTAATTTTAGAATTACCGAATGAACGGTAGGCGGTCCGTGAAGCGTCCGAGTTTTGGCATGCGGATGCTGATTGTAGAAAAAGTCGTCGTGGCTCACCGATCACAGCTTTCTTTAGGACAACCCCCGAAACATCGCTTCGGACTCGAGTACTCCTGAGACCGTAGCGCTGTTTGCGCGCGAGAAATACGAGATCGAGCGCAGGACTCCGTTGTCACGCCCGATTGGATGCCGATAGATAGCGGTAACTGTCTTGAAGCGCTTCGAAAACGTTTCCCGCGAAGTGGTCAAGTTCAACAACGCGAACAGCACGGGGTGCGGCGGCGAGAATTTTCGGGAAGTCCAGATTTCCCGACCCAACCGCCACCTGGTCGCGCTCGTCACGGGTAAGCGATCCATCTTTTACGTGGATAAGTCGCACTCGATCACCAAATTGCGCCAGCATGTTCGCCGCGGAAATTCCACCGACCTCCAACCAAAACGGATCTACCTCCAAGACCACCTCGTCGTCGAGGCTGTCCACAAAGACCGCGAGTGACGGTGCCCCGTCGACGCGATATTCGGCTTCCCACCAGTGATTGTGGTATCCGACGGTGATCCCACGATCGGCGCCGATCCGAGCGATTTCATTCATCCGGGCAGCCGAATTTTGCACCCCGATACGATTCGTCCAGAGCTCGCGATCAATTTGCGGTTCGATCAGGGTGGTAACCCCCACCCGTTCGGCGGCGTCAAACACGGGTCCCACGTCACGGCCCACCATGGCGACGTGGGCGGACGAGGGAGTCAATGCTGCCTCTGGCAGGGCGTCTCGATAGCGATCCTCCCATTCCAGAAAATCGCACAGCTCCACCGCATCAAAACCGATGTCTTTAATCCGTTTTAGCGTGCCAAGAAAATCGTTGCCCAACTCCTCGCGCAGCGAGTGAAGGTGTACCGCTAAAGACGCCATAACAACTCCTGAACGAAGTGCCTTGTCGGCCGGCGCGCGCCGACCAACGTTACTTTTGAGCCTAAGTCGAATAACCGCTTTGGCGGTAGCGCCACCGGTGTGGTTTCCGCGGTATCGCCGCCGGTTTGTAGGATCACAAGATGGAGTCTGCCGCGAGTGTTCGAATCGACAGCTGGGCGTGGGCAGTTCGCTTGGCGAAAACTCGCTCCGCTGCCGCATCCGCCTGTCGCGGTGGTCATGTACGGGTCAACGGTGACAAAGCCAAACCCGCTCAACAGGTTCGAGTCGGCGATGAAGTGCGGGCGCGGGTCGGCGACGTGGAACGAATCGTTGTCGTCTCTCGACTCATCACCAAGCGGGTCGGTGCCATCGTTGCCGTCGACTGCTATCTCGACAAGACTCCGGTCGCGCCGCCTCGTGAGGAAACGCCGATGGTTGCACAACGAGATCGCGGCGCAGGTCGCCCTACCAAACGGGAACGCCGCGACATAGATCGACTTCTCGGTTTCGAGAATCGTGGCTGATGCCCCGACAGACGCCAACGCCGGCAATTCGCGCATCCACGGCAGGTCGAAGGTCCCCGGCGGAGTGAGCGCCACGGCGATCGTCCTCGTCTTCATTGGCGGCACAATGGGCACAGCAGCTCGCGCCGGAATATCCGTTATCAGCGCTCCCTTGACTCCCGCACCGGTCGCCACAATGCTAATAAACATCACGGGCGCTTTTCTCCTTGGCCTGTTGCTCGAGTCTCTGATATTGCCCACCACAGGGTTGCCGAGAACTGCAAGGCCTGGTGTGGGGTTGCCCCGCACGAGATTGCCCGACCCGGCGCCGCCCACAGGGTCACGCATCGGCCTCGGCCGCAGCGCTGGGCTTCGCCTTCTGCTTGGCACTGGTGTTCTCGGCGGCTTTACCACCTACAGCGCTCTTGCCGTCGATACGGCTAGATTCACTTTGCTCGCTCACCCCGTGACTGCGGTCGGTTATGCCCTCGGCACCGTTTTGCTCGGGGCAATCGCGACCGCCGGTGGAATTCTTCTGGCCTCGGCACTTTTTGGTGCACAGTCAGCTTTTTCTAATGGCCGCGCTATGACACCGCCGCCGTCAGGTCTGCCAGCACAACCTTCGTCGTCGCTGCTATTGCCGTCTGTCGAACCGCATATCGAACCACCCGCCGAACCGCCCGCCGAACCGCCCGCCGACCCACCCAACGAACCGCTCATCGACCCCCGATGACACTTCTAACATTTTTCCTGCTTTCGGTTGCGGGCGGCGTAGGTGCGGTTGCCCGTTTGTTCATCGACGCGTTTGTCACCGCGCGGCTCGGCAATCGCTACCCCTTCGGCACAACGATCATCAACATCACTGGCTCGTTCTTGCTGGGACTCGTTGCCGCGGCCGCCACACCGTCGGAAACCAGTTTTCGTCTGATCATTGGTATGGGCTTGATCGGCGGTTATACAACCTTCAGTACCGCGAGCTTTGAGACCGTCCGACTCCTTCGTGCGCGGCGTATTGGTGCTGCTCTATCGAATGGGTTCGGGATGCTGCTGGTTTGCGTGTTGGCCGGGTGTGTGGGTTCACTTGCAGCCGGTGCTTTTTACTGACAGCACTCAGCATGACCAGTAGCACCGATCACGCCCATACGCTGTACACCCGTATTATTAACCTCAGAATGCACCGCAATAGTGCACCCGGCGGCTTAACGCGCCGCCGTGGCGGGAACACCATTCCAGTTGAAAATCACCTGGCGCTCATGCTCAAATCCCAACTCGCTAACGCTTCCCGTCGACAGTGAAAACACCGCGCCCTCAGCAGCCGGCAATCCAAGCCATGCCGCGGCGAAACCGCGAAGAAAATGTCCGTGCGCCACCAGAAGAACATCTTCGCCTCGGTTTAACACCGGCAGGGCGCGTTCAATGACCGCGCGAGTCCTGCGCCGTATGTCGTCGCGGTGTTCTCCGGGTGTGTTTCCGCTGGGGACACCGTCCCGCCAAAGGTTCCAACCCATTCCCAGTTGTTCCACAATTTGCGGAGAGGTGAGGCCTTCGTAGGCGCCATAATCCCATTCGACGAGATTGGGATCAAGAATCACCCGACTCCCGTAACCGGCCAGCTCCGCGGTGTGCTTTGCGCGTTCTCTCGGGCTGCTCAGCACGAGACCAAAAACGCGACCCGCGAGCATCACTCCCACGTTTCGTGCTTGCTGCTGTCCCGTCTCGGTAAGCGGAAGATCCGTCACACTCGTATGGCGACCCGTGAGACTCCATTCGGTCTCCCCATGTCGCACCAGAACGATCCGGCTCGTAAAGGCTTTCAGCGTTGGCTCGACGGCACTCATCTGCTTTCCTTACTCCCGCGAGGGGGGCGGACGTACGGCTGCCGTGATTCCTGTGCAAGGAAGGCGGCAGATGGCCAGCTTTTTCTCCGGTCACCGACCACAGTGTGCCACGATCCCCGCTTTGGCCTCCGGCAGAGCGAAACACTCGAGCCGGGCCGTGACCAGCGGTCAAAACAACATGGGTTGCGGGGCGGTTGCAGCACGGTTATCGAAGCTTTCGCGGGCCAATAACTCTTCGTCAGAGAATGAGCGACCCGCCGTCTCCGGGGACGCCCGGGCCAAGGCCAGCAAAGATGACGGAGATGACGGCGACGGCGACGACAGCGATAATGACAATGACGGCGACGACGGCGACGACGACAATAATGACGGCGTCAGTGGACCGCCGGTAATCGGGTCCTCCCTCCCCCGTTCGAGGCGATGCTTTCGCATGAGCGGTTTGATCCGGTCCGCGAGCCATTTTCGGTAGGCAACTGGAGCGTAGGGACCACCGGAATAGAACTCGAGGTATTTGGTAACAAGTTCCGGATGCTCGCGTTCCAACCAGAGCATGAACCACTCCTTGGTTCCGGGCTTGAGGTACATCGAGGAATACAGCACTGACGACGCACCGGAGGCTTTTATTTGTTGCAAAGCATTGTCGAGGTGTTCGGTGGTGTCGGTGAGAAAAGGCAGGATCGGCATCAGAAATACCGAGCAATTCATCCCGGCCTCTCTGACGGCGGTCACCGTCGCAAGCCGGGCTTTGGCCGTGGGAGTGCCCGGTTCAACGCTCTGCTGCAAATCGTCGTCGTAAATAGCGATCGACATTGCGAGTTCGACGTTCGTCTCGCGGCTGGCCTCCACTAACAGTGGAATATCTCGTCGCAGCAGTGTTCCTTTGGTCAGAATGCTGAAGGGAGTTCGACTTTCGGCTAAAACAGCGATGATTCCAGGCATCAGTTGGTAGCGGCCTTCGGCTCGCTGATACGGATCGGTGTTTGTTCCCATTGCCACCGGTTGTCGTGCCCAACTCGGCTTCGCAAGTTCCCGAGCAAGCACCTCGGCCACGTTCACCTTTACGATTATTTGGGTGTCAAAATCTTTACCCGCGTCGAGGTCTAAATAGCCATGGGTTGGTCGGGCGAAGCAATATGCGCAGGCGTGCTGACATCCTCGCATCGGGTTGATTGTCCAGCCGAAGGCAGCGGACGCGATGGGGGTTCGGGTCGTATTGGGCACAGCGCTGGGAACACGCCCCGGCACCTTGTTGAGGGCCGATTTTGCTAGCACCTCATAAAAAGTCATTCCGGCGAATTCAGGAGTACGCACCGTTCTCACCAAATTGTTGAGTTTTGCCAGGCCCGGGAGGGCATCCGTTTGTTCGCCATTGATGTCTTGCTGATTCCAACGCATCATTTATTCGAACACTTCTTCGAGAACTGGTCAAGTGGCCACGCCGATTGCCTGCTGTCGAGTTGGCCTGTTCCGCGCTGAAACAATGGGGCGTGAATACTTTGCCTCCCCTTGGACTCCTGCTTGACGTTGACGGCCCAATTGCCAGCCCGGTAACCCGCACAATTGCCATTCCCAGCATCGTGAGCAACCTTGTAGTGCTCGCTAATTTGGGGGTACCGGTAATTTTTAATACCGGGCGATCGGATGCCTTCATCCGCGATGTTGTGGTGAAACCGTTGCTCGCTGCCGGTCTCTCCCCCGACGCCCGCGTGTATGGCGTGTGTGAAAAGGGAGCCGTTTGGTTCGGCGCGACCATGAAAAACTTTTCAGGCGTCAATGTGGATGAGTCCGTGGCAATCGCTCCGGAAATTGTCGCCGAATTGCGCGCAATGCTCGAATCACTGTTCACCAAAACCATGTTTTGGGATTTCACCAAACGCGCGATGGTTTCGGTTGAGCAGCGCACGGATGTCGCTTCCGCCGACTATCTCGCCGATCAGAAGCACTTCGACGATGACGCCTTTGCCATTTTCGAGAAGCATGGCGTTGGCGTGGTGTTAGGAGATCGGCGCAGCACCGGAGAAATCACGGTGCGAATCGATCCAACGATTATTTCCACCGACATCGAATCGGTAACACTTGGCAAAGATCTGGGTGCCGAGCGCGCACTCGAACTGTTGCAGGACTCCGGTGATCTCCCCCGACTCTGGCGCACCGTGGGCGATTCCCGCTCCGATTACGCGATGGCCGACTACCTGCACTCCCAGGGCTACGACGTGGCGCACGTAGACGTGCGACCGGCAGACGGCATTCCGGTGACGCCGTATCGGGTTATCACCGAAGGAAATCTCATCCACGACGAGGCCGGGGCTGCGTTCCTCGCGCATTGGGTGCGCGAACTCGGCTAGTAAAAACGCGGGGCCACTACCGAAGTTCTGCGACACGCCGCAGGAATGTCGGTGGCAATTGACATAGTAGAACGTATGTTCGAATATGGAGAAGTGCTCTACTCAGCAGCGTCCGCCGACCCCGATAGACACCTTGCTGTCCCGGCTCCCCCGGCAGGGCAGCTTTGGCGGCCTAAACAGTCCAAGCAACCCGGCCAGTCAGGGCAACCAAAACAGCAGTGGGGCACGGATGACTACGGCATTGAGCTCTCGCACGATGCCGTTGTGGCGTCTACTCCTGCTCCTGCTCCTTTTCCTTCCCTCGCCCGTTCAACGATGCCCATGCCCACCCGTTTTGCGGCCAAATTACTGAACTCCGAATTCCTAAATCGACGCTCTCTCTCTGGTGGCGGGGCATCCGTTGAGGAAGCGCACAACGACGAAAAGGCAGACAAGCGTTTATCCGATGCCAATGCCGATTTACGTGACACCGGCACCGGCACCAACGCATTAGCCAGCAGCGCGCCATCCGGAGAAACGGTGCGCGAATTGCAATCGCGCATTCGGCAGATGCAGGGAACCCGACTCGACACCCGACTGTTACCAACGCATCCAGCTTTGGCTGCCCTGCTCCCGGGCGGCGCTCTCAAACAGGGGGCCGCGTATTCGGTAGAACACTCCGCCACCCTGCTCATGGCGCTACTCGCCGGTCCGTCGGCGGCAGGCTCCTGGTGCGGGGTGGTTGGAATTCCCGAATTCGGGGTTGAAGCAGCATCGCACTACGGAATCGACCTTGAGCGGCTCGTGCTGGTGCCTCATCCCGGTGACCAATGGCTTCCGGTCACCGCAGCCATTGCCGATGTGCTCACGATTGTCGTCATTCGGCCACCCAAACAAACCACAGATGCAAGCGTGGCGCGTCTGGCCGCACGACTGCGTCAACGCGGATCAACACTCATCGTGCTGGGACCATGGCCGCAGACCGATGCAATGCTAAGCCTTTCGCACAGCACCTGGAGCGGAATCGGCGACGGTTTTGGTCACCTTTCCGCACGCGAAGTCACCGTTACCGTGAGCACCCGTGCCGGTGGTAGCCCACGCAGTGCTCGACTGTGGCTACCCGACCGAAGCGCGCAGTTTCGACAATCGGAGAGTCAGCAGCGCCAGAATGATGTTCCCGTTCCCTATGGGTACCGTCCCCATGAATATCGTCCCCGCGACTATCGTCCCGGGGACTACCGAACGGAGTTAGCCGGATGAGTACCCACAGCCCCATCCCGGGCACACCCGTCGCTCGCAGCTCCGCCACCCGCACCCCCGTCACCCGCACCATCGTCCTCTGGTGTCCGGACTGGCCCATCACCGCCGCACTGCGCACCCGCGCTCTGCCCGCGCAGGCCGCTATCGCCCTCATCCACAAGGGCGAGGTGTTTGCCTGCTCGGCAGCGGCCCGGCGTGAGGGAGTCCGTCGCGGACTCCGGCTGCGTGAAGCTCAGTCTCGGCACCCGCAACTGCAGGTGTTTCCCTACGAGGCGGAGGTCGACATCCGCTCCTTTGACCCGGTGCTCAGTGCCATCGACGAGGTCATGCCCGGCGTGCAAATTTTGCGGCCAGGGATGTGCGCCATTCGCAGTCGGGGACCGAGCCGCTTCTACGGCAGCGACGAGGAGGCCGGGCTCTGGCTACTTGACACCCTCGATTCTCTCGGCATCACCGACGCCCGGGTGGGTATTGCCGACGGCCCGTTCACCGCAGAACATGCCGCCCGCAGCACCACTCGCCCACGCATCAAAATTGTGCCCGAGGGGCAATCCGCCGAATTTTTGGCCCCTCTACCCGTTCAGTTGCTCGACGAACCGCAGCTTGGCACCCTGCTCCAGCGGTTGGGTATCCGAACCCTGGGTGATTTCGCGGCCCTTGCCGTGAACGATGTGGCTGCTCGCTTCGGGCAATCCGGAGCACATCTGCACGCTCTAGCCTCCGGGCTCGATAGTCGGCCGGTGGTTGCCCGCACTCCTCCGCGCGAACTCGACAGCATGATCGAATTCGAGCCTCCATTGGATCGAGTTGACCAGGTCGCGTTCGGGTTCCGGGCATCCGCCGACGCCTTTATCGCGGCCATCACCGCCGCGAAACTTGTGTGCACGAGCATCCGGGTCGAAATTGATTCGGATGCCGGCGAGACCTCAGAACGCACCTGGCTGCACCCCAGATCGTTCACGGCCGCCGACGTGATCGACCGCATCCGCTGGCAATTGCAGGGCGATGCCAGCGAAAGCGGGCTCAGCTCCCCGATCTCTTATGTGCGGGTGATCCCCGAAAGCGTCGACGCAATTAGCCATCACGAACAAGGGCTGTGGGGCACCGCGGCCGATGAGCGCATTCATCACGGTCTTTCCCGGGTGCAAAGCATGCTCGGTCATAACGGGGTTCTGACGGCCACCATCGGTGGCGGCCGCACTCCCGTTGACCGCCAAAACCTGGTGGCGTGGGGAGATCGCCCGGTCTCGGCGTTGGCGATCACACCGCCCTGGCCTGGCCAACTTCCCACCCCGGCACCGTCAACGGTGTTTGAGACTCGACTTCCGGTTACCGTGATCGCCGCCGATCGCAGCGTGGTCACCGTCGACGACCGCGGAACCCTTTCCGCGCCTCCCAGTGCCTTCTCCACCGGAACAAAATTCAGTCCGCTTACTGCCTGGGCCGGACCATGGCCGGTGGAGGAACGCTGGTGGGTGGCTGTTCCGTGCACACCCGGCACCCACGACAGCCCCGCCTCTGCGGCAGTACATGACCAGTCGCGCAGCAACCGTTTTCAGGTGGTGGATGACGTTGGGGTTGCCTGGTTGCTCATCAACGCCGGCGAACGCTGGTGGGCTGAAGCGCGGTACGACTGATGGGCTGGAGTAACCCGCCGGTACCGTGGTCAGAGTTCGAGCGCGCCCTTTCCGATGCCCATCGCCCCGGTGCACCGCCGAGTGGGGCAGACGGCGGCGATAGCCCAGCATGGTCGGCCAAACGTCAGCCCTATCGGCTCAGTGTCGAGCCAAAAAACAAACCAGATAACGAACAGGAAAAAACCGAACAGGAAAACGCCGGGCCAGAAAGTCGCGCACCCAAGAGTCCTACCCGCCAGAAACCACGAATAGTTCGCTACGCCGAATTACACGCGCACTCCAATTTCAGCTTTCTTGATGGCGCCTCCTCTCCCGAAGAACTGCTTGAAGAGTCCGCCCGCCTCGGCCTGCATGCCCTCGGACTCACCGATCACAACGGCCTCTACGGAATCGTGAGGATGGCCGAAGTCGCCGAAAGTTTCCCGCAGATCGCCACCGTCTTTGGCGCCGAACTGTCTCTAGACCTCACCGCCCCGCAGCTCGGTGTTGCTGAGCCGGAGGGCAGCCATCTCGTCGTTCTCGCCCGACGCGAAGACGGCTATCACCGACTCGCCGGGGCCATCACCGCAGCGCAGCTCGCCGGCGGAGAAAAAGGTCGCCCGGTCTACGATCTCGACGACCTCGCCGAACAGGCCGCCCAACAATGGATTGTGCTCACCGGATGCCGCAAGGGTCGGGTACGCCAGGCGCTCTCCGGTAGCGCCGACCACGGCGATCAGCTCCGCGCCGCCACCATCGAACTCGATTGCCTGGTCGACCGTTTTGGCCGCGATAACGTGGTAGTGGAACTCATTGACCAGGGCTACCCCCTCGACAGTGACCACAATGATGCCCTCTACGAGTTGGCAAAACGGCGGGGTCTTCCGGCGATCGCCACCGGCAACGTGCACTATGCCACCCCCCGCCAGCACCATCTGGCGACCGCGCTGTCTGCCGTGCGGGCCCGGCGCAGCCTCGACGAAATGGACGGCTGGCTACCGGCATCCGGGTCGGCCCACCTGCGCTCCGGGAGCGAAATGGCTGCGCGTTTTGCCCGCTACCCCGGGGCGGTAGAGCGCACGATCGAAATCGCCGACGACCTCAGCTTTCGCCTGCGCAACGCCAAGCCGGGTCTACCCAAACAACGGGTGCCTGCGGGGTTCACCCCCATGACGTGGCTCAGCAAACTCGTCTGGGATGGCGTCGCCAGCTGTTACCCCAGCCTCACCTCGGCGAATCGGGAGCGCATCGAACGCGAGCTTGAGGTCATCAGAATCAAAGACTTTTCGGGCTACTTTCTGATCGTTCACGACATCGTCGCGTTTGCGAAGAGTCAAGGTATTTTGTGCCAGGGCCGAGGATCGGCCGCTAACTCCGCGGTCTGTTTTGTGCTCGGCATCACCGCCGTCGACTCAATCTTCTACAAGCTGCCGTTCGAGCGCTTCCTCTCCAGCATGCGCGACGAAGAACCCGACATCGACGTCGATTTCGACTCCGATCGCCGCGAAGAGGTCATTCAATACGTCTACGAAAAGTACGGTCGCAACAACGCCGCCCAGGTCGCCAACGTCATCACCTATCGCCCCAAATTTGCCGTGCGGGATATGGCGAAGGCGCTCGGGTTCTCCCCGGGACAGCAGGATGCCTGGTCGAAGCAGGTGGAGCGTTGGGGCTCCACGGTATCCAGTTCCGACCACGACATCCCGGCGGCGGTGGTCGACCTTGCCCACGAGGTGCTCAAATTTCCGCGGCACCTCGGCATTCACTCCGGCGGCATGGTGCTCACCGACCGTCCGGTCGGGGATGTGGTGCCGATCGAACACGCACGGATGGAAAAACGCACCGTGGTGCAGTGGGACAAAGACGACTGCGCCTGGATGGGGTTAGTCAAATTCGATCTTCTCGGGCTCGGCATGCTCGCCGCCCTGCAGCACACCTTCACGATGGTGAACGACTCCCTCGGCGAGTCCTGGAGCCTTGCCACCCTCCCGCGCGAGGAGGCGGGCGTCTACGATCAGCTCTGTCGAGCAGACTCGGTCGGGGTTTTTCAGGTGGAGAGCCGCGCCCAAATGGGGCTTCTTCCCCGGCTACAACCGCGCAAATTTTACGACCTCGTGGTGCAGATCGCACTCGTGCGTCCCGGTCCGATTCAGGGTGGTGCCGTGCATCCCTTCGTACGTCGAAAACTGGGCGAAGAACCCATTACCTATCTGCATCCCAAGCTCGAAGAGCCGCTGGAGCGCACCCTTGGCATTCCCGTTTTTCAGGAACAGCTCATGCAAATCGCTATGGCGGTCGGGGGGTGTACCGGCGAAGATGCCGACCTCCTGCGTCGCGCTATGGGCTCCAAGCGCGGCGTCGAGCGCATCGAGTCGCTGCGTGCCACCCTGTACGCCGGAATGGCCGACAACGGCATAACCGGTGAACCCGCCGACGACATCTATGGCAAAATTCAGGCCTTCGCCAACTTTGGTTTCGCCGAAAGCCACTCACTCAGCTTTGGGCTACTCGTTTATGCCAGCGCATGGCTGCGGCTGCACTACCCGGCCGCCTTCCTCGCCGCCCTGCTGCGCTCCCAACCGATGGGCTTCTACTCCCCGGCCACCCTCGTCGCCGATGCCCGCCGCCACGGCGTTCAGGTGCGACGCCCCGACATCCTTCAATCCGAAGCGGATGCCTCGCTTGAAACTCTCACGCGGGCACCTCGCCACGCGCCGCCCACCGGATCCATAGCCAACCCGTCGCCCGCTAGGCCAGGGGAGGCAAAGCCAACCGGCTCGCCGGGTTGCCTGCACTTCGAACAGCCCACAGTGCCGATCTTCGACCGCACCGCCGCCTTCGACTGCGACGACCATCGCCGAGACGGGGAATTCGCGGTTCGGCTAGGGCTATCCGAGATTCGTGGCATCGGAGCAGAACTTGCCAAAAAAATTGTCGCCGAGCGTGTTGCATACGGCGACTATCTCGATCTTCCCGAGCTCGTGCATCGCACCGGCCTCGAAACCGCCCAACTGGAGGCGTTGGCGTCGGCCGGTGCTTTCGAATCGTTCGGACTCACCCAGCGCGAAGCCCTCTGGGCCGCCGGGGATGCCGCCCAAAACCGGGCCGAATTTCTCAGCCACAGCCATGTGTCGGTGCAGCCACCCCTGTTCGAGCTACAAAGCGAAGGCGAAACCCTTATCTCCGACCTGTGGGCCACGGGAATCTCCCCTGCAGATCATCCGGTGCGCCATGTGCGGGATGCACTCGACCGCCGCGGTGTGTTGTCGTCCGCCGGGCTCAGGGTCGCCGAATCCGGCCGACGGGTTGAGGTAGCGGGGATGGTTACCCACCGTCAACGCCCCGCCACCGCCAGCGGTATCACCTTCCTCAACTTGGAAGACGAAACCGGACTCGTGAACGTCATCTGCAGTGTTGGGGTGTGGAAACGGTACCGAAGCATCACGCGCGGGGCGCCCGCCATGATCGTGCGCGGCATACTCGAGCGCTCCAAAGAGGGGGTGACAAACCTCCTTGCCGACCGTTTCGAAACTCTCACTCTCACCGTCACCACCACCTCACGCGATTTCCGCTGAGGCCGAGAATGCCCAGACCAAACACCGCTCGGTACCCTACCGGCGGCGCCATGCACGTCAGAGCAGAGCCAAACGAGTCAGCGTCCGCGCGACACATTCCGTCGCAGTAAGTCAATCCGTGCCTGCAGCTGAGTCACTGTCGCGGAGCCCACCGCGGGGCCACCACAGACGCGCCGGAGTTCGGCGTGCACAATGCCGTGTGGCTCGCCGGTTAATTTGGCGCGCATCCCCACCAGACTGTTCAGTAGTTTGCGCTGCTCGGCGAGGGTTCGATACAGCGCCGTTGACTGCACGGGCGGCTCCCCCGCGGCCAAAAGCTCTTTCTCTTTCTCGCTAAACCGCCGGGACTGGCGAGCCTGGCGCTGTTTCAGCAGATCGCTCACCTGCTCAGGATCAAGCAAACCCGGGATCCCGATAAAGTCGAGCTCTTCATCGCTGCCCGGTTCGGCAAGCGAACCGTATTCTTCGCCGTCAAACAGCACCCGGTCGAAGGTTGCCGTCGACTCGATGGCCTCCCAGCTAAATTCCTCCAGAAGCGAATCGCATGCCATCTCCTCGCGTTCCGCGCCGTCGAGCAGGTGATCGTCGAGGCCGTCATTCTCCACCCGTCGGTCTAGCGCGTGATCACGCTCCACCTCCAGCATCGCAGCGAGGGCCATGAGCGGTTTCACGCTCGGCACAAAAATACTTGCCGTTTCTCCCCGGCGACGGGTTCGCACGAACCGTCCAACGGCCTGAGCAAAATACAGTGGGGTGGAGGCTGAGGTCGCGTAAACACCGACAGCCAGGCGCGGTACATCGACGCCTTCGGAGACCATCCGCACGGCCACCATCCAGCGGCTTGTTCCGTGCGAAAATTCATGGATCTTGTCGCTGGCCTCACTCTCATCGGAAAGCACCACGGTGGGCGCCTCACCGGTGATTCCACGCAAGATGCGCGCGTAGGCTTTGGCCGCGAAATGGTCGGTGGCAATGACAAGCCCACCGGCGTCGGCAACCGAATGTCGCACCTCGGTGAGCCGGCGATCGGCGGCGCGCAGCACCGAAGCGATCCATTCCCCGTCGGGGTTGAGCGCGGTTCGCCAGGCCTGAGCGGTGACATCCCGCGTGTCGCCTTCGCCAAGCTTCGCCTCCATCTCGTCACCCATTTTGGTGCGCCAGCGCATTTTTCCGGCGTAGGCCATAAAGATCACCGGACGCACGACACCGTCGGCTAGAGCGCGGCCGTAGCCGTAGTTGTAGTCGGTTTGCGAGATCCGGATACCGTGCTCGTCGGGCAAATAGCTCACGAATGGGATCGGCGCGGTGTCGGTGCGAAACGGGGTGCCGGTGAGCGACAGGCGGCGGGTTGCCGGCTCGAACGCTTCACGAATGGCGTCGCCCCAGCTGAGGGCATCGCCGCCGTGGTGCACCTCATCCAATATCACAAGGGAGCGGCGATCTTCGGTGAGCGCACGGTGCAGCGCCGGAGCCATCGCAACCTGCGCATAGGTAACCGCGACCCCGTGATACTGGCGCCCGCCGGTGCCGTGGTGGTTACGAAACTGCGGATTGAGCCGGATGCTGGCGCGATCTGCGGCATCCGCCCATTGCCGTTTCAGGTGCTCGGTCGGCGCGACAACGGTTATCCGGTCAATGATCCGCCGATGCAGGAGTTCTGCCGCCAGTCGCAGAGCAAAGGTAGTCTTGCCGGCGCCCGGAGTAGCCGCGGCCAGAAAGTCTCGCGGCTCGGTTTCAAAGTAGAGATCGAGTGCCTCTGCTTGCCACGCCCGCAGCCGCTCCGCGGTTCCTCGAGCGGCTCGCTCAGGAAAGGCCGGGGATAGGTGTTCGGCTGCAAAGGTGCCAAACGATAACGGGATACTCACTGTCAATGACAATACCCGAGGCCCACGGAGCGACGTGCCTCGTGAGCAGGTACGCATAACGAAAACCCCTCGCCAGCGAGCCGGCGAGGGGTTTATTCGTCAAGCAGATTCAGGCCTTGCGAGTTCGTTTGGCTACGAGCCCGTAGACGAGCAGCACGACGATTGAGCCGAGAATGGCGAGGAGCCAGGTTTTAATATCGAAGAACCCACCCAGATTTACGCCGAAGACGGCACCGCCGATAAATCCACCCAGAAGTGCGCCGACTACGCCGAGCACCAGGGTGATCAGCCAGCCACCGCCCTGAGTTCCCGGCAGAATCGCCTTGGCGATTGCGCCTGCGATGAGTC
The DNA here is from genome assembly GCA_014377425.1 of Microbacteriaceae bacterium. Taxonomy (GTDB): domain Bacteria; phylum Actinomycetota; class Actinomycetes; order Actinomycetales; family Microbacteriaceae; genus Marisediminicola. The sequence goes on from JACMPQ010000009.1 coordinate 37,068, forward strand.
CAAGGATTATCCATCCGATGATTCCCATTACGACCTCCCAGTCGATATCTGCGCCGTCAGGTTTCGGCGACGTTTTTGATTTTTTCACGGCACTTTTTGGGCGTCAATATCGCACGTAGAGGGTTGACAGAATTTGAAACGAGCGATATTTCGGCAACAGACCTTTGGCGGCCCAACACTCGTAATTGTGACTCCGGGGGGCTGGTATCAATCGGCGCCGTCCGTCACGCTTGGCCCATGACCCAATTGCATCCATGGTCTCGCTATGTGGCCCTCGGCGATTCATTCACTGAGGGCATTGGCGATCCCGACCCGCACAGTCCCGGAGGCCATCGCGGGTGGGCCGACCGGGTTGCCGAAGTTCTCGCGACCAAGACCGATGATTTCGCCTACGCCAATCTCGCTATTCGCGGGCGGCTACTCGGCCCCATCGTCCAGGAACAGGTCGAGCCAGCGCTACTGCTTCGCCCCGACCTGATTAGCTTCTCTGCCGGTGGCAACGACATCATTCGCCCCAACACCGACCCGGATGTTGTCGCGTCGCAGCTCGCGGTGGCTGTGAACCGTTTGCGTTCCGACGGTGCCACAGTGGTCCTATTTACCGGACCGGATTTTCGCACCACCCCGGTTCTCGCCCGGTCGCGCGGGAAAGTGGCAATCTTCAACGAAAATCTGCGGGCCATCGCCGTTCAGTACGACGCAATTGTCGCCGACCTCTGGGCGCTTACCGAGCTTCGCGATTCCCGGATGTGGTCATCTGATCGACTGCATCTGTCACCTATCGGCCATAATGCAGTAGCCCGTATGGTACTCATTACCCTAGGCATAGCGAATGACCTACGGCCCTTCGACTCTGGACCACCGACTAGGTTGTCGTGGAGCCAGGCCCGTGTCGACGACCTTGGTTGGGCCCGCGACTACCTTGTGCCGTGGGTGCTGCGCCGCATCCGTCATCAGTCCTCCGGCGACGGGATCGCAGCCAAACGACCCCACGCGGAGTGATACCCGGACCGCACCCTATGCCTGTCCACGGTTCATCCAGAGGAATTAAAAAAACGGCCACCGAAGGAAGTACCCTCGGTGGCCGCCCAATGGTCCAGCTTCAGCGCCCCATAGCGTTTGCTGCGGGACAATCGAAGGGATCGCCTCCGGCAGCAAGACCAACGCGGTTCAGGTAGCGAACGACGATGCCGTAGGACTGAGCAAGAGTCGTTTCAGTGTACAAGATGGTGTGCTTCGTGCAGTATTCCTTAGCCATTTCCTGCGCGCGCTTCAGGTGCGGGCGAGGCATGTTTGGGAAGAGGTGATGTTCGATCTGGTAGTTGAGCCCTCCCATGAAGGTGTCGACAACCCAGCCACCCGTGATGTTGCGGGAAGTAAGTACCTGCCGCCGGAGAAAATCGACCTTGGAGTCGTGCGGCAAAATCGGCATCCCCTTGTGGTTGGGCGCGAATGACGCTCCCATATACACGCCGAAAACGGCGAGCTGCACGCCTATGAAGGCGAACGCCATTCCCACGGGTAGCATGAGGAAAATCACGGTGCAGTAGGCGACGATTCGCGAGACGATCATGCTGATCTCGACCCATCGTTTGTCAACTTTGCCACGACCGAAGACGGTGCGCAGCCCGTGGATATGAAGGTTCAAGCCCTCGAGCATGAGCACGGGGAAGAAGAAGTAGCCCTGGTGCCGCGTAATCCACGCATACAGGCCACGCGACTTTGCCGCGTCGGCTTCGACGAAGGAGATGAAATCCCGCTCAATGTCGGGATCCTTGCCCAAAATGTTGGGGTTCGCGTGATGGCGGCTGTGCTTGGTCATCCACCAGGAGTAGCTAATACCGACGAAAAGATTCGCGAGGGTGCGCCCAGCCACGTCATTTGCCCGCCCGGATTCGAATACCTGGCGATGTGACGCCTCGTGCGCGAGGAATGCGTACTGCGTAAGAATAATTCCGAGCACACCGGCAATGATGAGTTGGTACCAGGTCTGCCCAAGCAAAATGAAGCCGGCGATCGCGCCGCCGAGCGCAAGGGTGAGGACGGAAAACAGCATCACGTAGAATCCGGTACGGCGACGAAGAAGACCCGCATCGCGCACTGTGCGGAGCAAAGCCGAGTATTCCGTTGTCGGGTTACTGGACAAGCCCCCCGGCTTTGTTTTCGTGAAGCTGACGACGGGAGCCACGGTTGTTCCGCTCATAAATCCTCGTTTCGGCTGGTGACTTCGCAGTCGAAGGTTCGGAGCAGTCGCTCGTGCAGATTTGTAAAGGTTAGGGCCTTCCGCTGGGAGTCGCCTAAAGGACAGACCGTTCCCACCAAAACGCTTCGGCGATTGCGAAAAATTTTAGCTATTTTTCGATCAGGTCGAGGGGGTGAGTGAGTCGCCATCCCGCACCGGGGTCTTTCAAAGGCCTGTCAAGCGTGAGTGGCAGTTCCACCATGCTCTTTCCAGCGGTAAAGGTCACGGCACCCACGCGCTGCCCGCGGTCGGCGGTCACCAGCGGGGTTAAAACCACATGCCCACTGATGGTCGTGTCAGACCAGACAAACAGCGTGCGGTCTTGAACGCTTACGGCTTTGGCTCGAGAACCCCACTGGCTGTCGATCGCCGCGAAGGACTGACCCTTGGTCGATATTTGGATCGGATGAAATCCCGCTACAACTCCTACCAACATCGTCTGGATCGCGGCGTTGATCGACGGATGATCCATACCGCCCAATACGACCCCCACCACGGTTAGGGTCGCCGAACCACTGGGATAGCGGGCTGAGAACAGCAGACACGCGCCAGCCTGTTCGAGGGTGCCGGTCTTAATCCCGTCGATCCCCGAGATCCCCAAGAGCTCATTGCTATTGGTGATGTGCCCCGCAACGGGGATGTCGAGCGTCTTGGTTGCCACGATCGCAGCAATAACCGGCTGCGCCACAGCCAGCATCCCGATTCCCACCAGATCTGCCGTGGTGCTGGTGTTCCGGGGGGAAATTCCGGTCGGTTCCACGATGGTCGTATGCGCGAAGCCATGGCGCGCCAACCATGCAGAGGTTGCCGCTACGTACGCCGGGGTTGACCCAAAGGCCCAGGTGGACAGGGTCTCGGCATAGTTATTGGCGGATGCCACGAGCATGGTTTCCATCACCTGGCGCTCACTCAGCACCAGACCGACCCGCACGGGCTCGACCTTGCCGTTGGCGGCGAAATAGGAACGGTACAGCGCAGCGTCGGCCGCCGTGAAAGTGATACCCGGACCTTCCTCACCCAGCGCCAGTGGTTTTTGTTCCAACACGACGAGCGCGGTGACGACTTTGGAAATGCTCGCGATCGGCAGTGGGCCGGTTTCGCCGTTGGAGGCAACAATGCCGGGTATTCCGACCGCCCCGATGGCGGCGGCGCCCACCTTCGGCCACTGAACGGTGGCGGCAGCGAGGTGTGTGGTTGGCGGTTCGGCAACGGCGACGCTGAGATTGCGGTACGGCGTGAGCAGGGTGATCGGAACGTAAACACCGACAGCGGCAAGAACGGCTAGTACGCCGATGGCGGCGACGCCGCGTCGGCTATTCAAGCGCCGTTGACGTTTGCCCGCAGCTCTCACCGCGGCAAGTGCTGTGGAGTGCGCCATCTCGCTGCCCAGAACGATTTTCTTTCCTACGCCCATGGCTGTGTCCGTGCCCATCCGTCAATTAGATTTTGGTCTGCCATACGCTTCATCGCAGCGCCCACAGAACCACGGCGCTTGTTGCGGCAACGTTGAGCGAATCCACGCCGTTTCCCATCGGAATCGTAACGACCGTATCGGCTTGCTCAAGCGCCGCAGCGCTGAGGCCGTCACCCTCCGAGCCGAACATCAGGGCGAGCTTTTCTGGGGCCCGCTTCGCATAGGCGTCGAGGGTCACGGCATCCGGAGAAAGAGCCAGCGCGGCGAGGTCGAACCCCGCACTTCGCAACAGCTCACCGCCCTCCGGCCATTCCGGCAATCGCGTCCACGGCACCTGCAGCACGCACCCCATACTCACCCGCACACTGCGTCGGTAAAGCGGGTCGGCGCAGCGTGGAGTGACTAAAACGGCATCAGCACCGAGAGCTGCGACGGAGCGAAATATTGCGCCCACGTTGGTGTGATCCACAATGTCTTCGAGCACGACAACGCGGCGTGCGCCCACGAGAAGGTCGGTAACCGACGGAAGCTCCGGCCGATGCATCGACGCCAATGCTCCCCGATGGAGGTTAAACCCGGTGAGCGTTTCTAACAGTCTGGATTCGCCGACATACACCGGGATGTCGAAGGGCTCCAACAGTGTCCATAACGGCTCGAGCCACTGTTTCAGTAGTAGCACAGAGCGCGGACGGTGTCCGGCAGCAATGGCACGTTCAATGACTTTGCTGGACTCGGCAATGTAAAGCCCACCGGCTGGCTCAGAAACCTTCCGAAGCCCCACATCGGTCAGCCGCGAATAATCGGCAAGACCTTCCGGTGATAAATCCGTAATCGGGATGACCCGCATTGACTTTCACCTCCCCCGGGGCCGCGCTCCCACTCAATGGAAACATATCCGAATTGCGCACTGCTTACTCTTGTAACCACGACGTTATGGGGAAGGTGAAGAAATGGCGAATTCTGCTGACGTTATCGGCGTGCCGACTCACTTTGCTGATCACGACATTGAGGCGATGGTCAATGCGCTCCGCGGGCGAACGGTCGCCATCCTCACCGGTGCCGGGGTGAGTACCGACTCCGGTATCCCGGATTACCGTGGCGCCGATTCGAAACCCCAAAAACCAATGACGTTCCAACAGTTTTTGAGTGGCCCAGACCACCGCAAACGTTACTGGGCCGGAAGTCACCTCGGGTGGCGTCGGTTTGACGCGGCACAACCCAATGGTGGGCATCAGGCGATCACTCGCCTCGAAGCCCGCGGGCTTGTCACCGGCACCATTACTCAAAATGTCGACGGCCTGCACCAGCGAGCGGGTTCGTTGCGCGTGATTGACCTGCACGGCACCCTGGATCGCGTGCTCTGCCTGGCTTGCTCGCAAACCTTTTCCCGAGCAGACATCGCCGAGAGGCTGACAAGTCAAAATCCGTGGCTCGATGAGCTTGATGCACGGGATTTGGGCCCGGACGGGGATGTTGCCGTCGAAGCGCTTGATTCCTTTGTCACGCCCGAATGCAGCGTCTGCGGGGGCATTCTCAAACCGGATATCGTGTTTTTCGGCGAATTTGTTCCAGTGGAAAAATTTGCCGAGGCCCGGGCTCTCCTGCAATCCGCGGACGCTCTTCTTATTGCCGGATCATCCCTCGTAGTGAATTCGGGAATTCGGCTGCTCGACCAAGCGGCAAAGCGCCGAGTACCCATCGTGATCATTAACCGTGGTGCCACACGCGGCGATCAGCGTGCGACCGTTAAAGTCGAGGGTGGGGCATCCGAGCTCCTCACGATTTTGGCGGAGCGTCTGACGGCCTAGCGTTCGTTTCTCTCCCGTTCGGTCGGCTAAATCGGGTTGACCCGACTCGAACGGATTGACCTCGGGTCTTGGTCGCATCGGCATAACGAAAGCTCCCTCATGACACAGCTGTATCTCGTTCGACACGGTGAGACCGATTGGAACGTACAACGACGCATTCAGGGAAGCACCGACATACCCCTGAATGACAATGGCCGGCGTCAGGCGAAGCGAACCGCCCGACTGTTGGCTGCGGGACAATGGGATGCGGTGTTCACCAGTCCGCTGTCTCGAGCGCACGAGACGGCCACCATCATTACCGGTGAACTTCAACTGCCCGCTCCACAGCTGTTGCCCGCGGTTGTCGAGCGACGCTACGGGGATGCCGAAGGCCTCGACTTCTACGATGTTGAAGCGCGTTTTCCCGATGGCGTGCACGTGCCCGGGAGAGAACTTCCGGCCGCCGTCGTTCAGCGAGCACTTCCCGCACTCACCGACCTCGCACGGCAGCGCCCCGCGCAGCGCATCATCGTGGTGACCCACGGCGGCGTTATTCGAGCCCTGTTGAACGCCGTGGTACCCGAGGTCGACCGTTTCGTCGGCGTGTTGATCGCCAACGGTTCGGTGCATCACTTCCACTATTCGCTCGACGCGCTCGAGCTGGTCGCTTTTGACAACTTTGCCCCCACCATGTTCGGCACGGACTCGGGAGCGGATGATCGCGAGCTCGCGCGCTAGACGATATGAATACGGCACTTTCCTCTTGAGGCTGGGGCCCCGTTCGAGTTGACGTGGGTTACCAGCCCGTGGAGGTTGGCCTATCCACAGTCAAACTTTGGAGGCCCCAGTTGATTGAATATCGTAGTTTCGTTGGTCTTGATGTGCACGCCCGCGCGATCCAGGGGTGTGTGATCGATGCTGATACGGGCGAGATCGTGCACCGAAAGCTGTCGGCGAGCACGCTCGAGATCGTTGCGTGGGTGGCATCGTTGCCTGGCCCACAAATCGCCACTTACGAGGCCGGCCCAACCGGGTTCGGCCTGTTTCGACAGCTGGTTGCCGCGGGCATCGCCTGCCAAATCGCG
>JACMPQ010000044.1 GCA_014377425.1 Microbacteriaceae bacterium
CGCCTTCGGCGGCTACGTAATGGCAGCCCCCAACCTGGCGGAGATCGTCTCGGGTAAAGATACCGATCCGATTCCGAAAATCCTCTCGGCCGCCCTCGGGGATGTCGGCGCCAAAATCTTCCTGGTCGTTGCCCTTACCGCTTTCCTCTCCTGCGTTCTCAGCCTGCAGGCGGCCGCAAGCCGTTTGCTGTTCTCCTTCGCCCGCGACGGCATGATTCCCGGACACCGCTGGTTGGCCCAGGTCACCGCCGGCACCAAGGTGCCCGCAAACGCCCTCATTGTGGCGTGCTCCATTCCGCTGCTGCTCTGCGTGCTGATTTACATCGGTCCGGATGCCCTACTGGTGCAAATCACCTCCTTCGCCGTGCTCGGCATCTACGTGGCCTTCCAGTCAGTGGTGCTTGCCTCGCTGCGCCAGCGCATCAAGGGTTGGCGTCCGGCCGGCCCGTTCAGCCTCGGCCGCTTCGGCTTCGCCGTCAACGTGGCAGCCTTGCTCTACGGAATCGCCTCGATGATCTTGCTGGCAATTCCTGGAACCTCCGGGGACTTCGTGAGCGACTGGATCGTGCTCATTGGACTGGCAATTGTGGGTGGCACCGGCGCGCTCTACCTGTTCATCGCCCGTCCGGATCGTCACTCCGACGCTCCCGAGGGTGATGCCCTGCACGTGGCAGAACTGCTCCGCGCGCACGGCAAGTAGCTAACGAAGCAATTGCTAAGTTGAGAGCCGCCCGGTCGATCACTGACCGGGCGGTTCTTTATTCGGCCAGATAGGAAAATGGATGATTCCGGCACACGGCCCCCACGATCACGCGCACGAGGACCACAGCTTCACCGAACATTCCGGTCACGGTCATCATGAGCAGGCACCGTCGCAGAAAGCACCGGATGCGGGCGCCGATCCGGCCATGTTTTGGGAGGCGTTGTACCAGAGCTCCGATCAAAAGTGGAGCGGTCGCCCCAACGCGGCTCTCGTCAACAACACCGCTGGCCTCGAGCCCGGGACGGCCCTGGACCTCGGAAGCGGCGAGGGCGGAGATGCCATTTGGTTGGCCGAGCAGGGGTGGCTGGTGACCGCGGTTGATATCGCGCCGTCAGCCCTAGCGCGCTCAGCGACGGCAGCTACAGCCGCCGGTGTCTCCGAGCGCATTCGTTGGGTGCAAGCCGATCTTGCGGTGTGGCATCCGCAGGAATCATTCGATTTGGTGACCGCCCACTTTTTGCAATCCCCGGTAGAACTGCCTCGGGATGCAATTCTGCGCCGAGCTGCCGCAGCGGTCGCACCGGGCGGAACGCTGCTCGTGGTCGGTCACGCCGAGTTTCCGCCGGGCTCCTCCCACGCGCACAGTGGCGAGGTGCTGCCCACCCCGGACGACGTGTTGGCCTCCCTACAACTCACGACGGGAGAATGGCTGATCATTAGATGCGCCGTGGCCGAGCGCACCGGAACGCTGCCGGATGGCACGACCACGACCTTCGTCGACAGCGTGCTGCGCGTGCGACGAGTGTTACCGGCGAACTAGCCCTTAGCGCGACTAGAAGCCTTCGTTGGCTCGCGGAATGTAGTGGCTTTCGATGAGCGTCAGCTCGGCGGCATCCAATTCGATGCTCACCGCGGCGATGGCATCCTCCAAATGCTGAATCTTGGTCGCGCCGACGATGGGGGCGGTAACCACCTGCTGCTGACGCACCCAGGCCAGGGCCACCTGTGCGCGCGGGATGCCGCGGGCTTCCGCAACCGTTGCCACAGCTTGAGCGGTCCGTCGATCACCGGCATCCTGCTGCCGGTACAGTCCGCGGAGAAAGAGGTCGCTTTCGCTGCGGTTCGTGGTGTCATCCCAGTCACGGGTGAGCTTGCCCCGGGCCAGCGGTGACCACGCAAGTACGCCAACGCCCTGATCGAGGCAGAACGGATGCATCTCTCGCTCCTCCTCGCGCTGAACGAGGTTGTACTGATCCTGCATCGATACGAAACGGGTGAGGCCGCCCAGGTCGGCCGCGTACTGCGCCTTCGCAAACTGCCACGCCCACATGCTGGACGCGCCAATGTAGCGAGCCTTTCCCGACTTCACCACGTCGTGCAGGGCTTCCATCGTCTCCTCGATCGGAGTCTGGGGATCCCAGCGGTGAATCTGGTACAGGTCAACGTAGTCGGTGCCGAGACGCCGCAGGCTGTCGTCGATCGCGCTCATGATGTGCGCGCGAGAGAGCCCGGCACCGTTCGGCCCCGGGCGCATCCGGCCGTTCACCTTGGTGGCGATCACGACCTCCTCGCGGGTGGCAAAATCCGCCAGAGCGCGGCCCACGATCTCTTCGCTCGACCCGTCGGAGTAGATATCTGCCGTGTCGAAGGTGGTAATGCCGGCATCCAGTGCGCGTCGGATGAACGGCCTCGACTCCTCCTCCGACAGGCTCCAGGGGTGCGTACCGCGAGCGGACTCGCCGTAGCTCATGCAGCCCAGGATCACTGCTGAGACCTGCAGCCCGCTGGTTCCTAAACGGCGATATTCCATGCTGACGCCCGCGCTCTCTGTTGGTGTTGAACTCTGGCGTTGCTCTAGCCCTTGACGGCCGACCCGGCCACGCTCTGCACAAAGTAGCGCTGGAAGAGGAGGAAGACCACCAGCACCGGTAGAACCAACAGCGTACCGAAGGCAAAGACTGCGCCCCAGTCCACCGGCTGCTGGGATTGGAAGACGCTCAAGGCCAACGGCAGCGGGCGCTGGGTGGGGTCGGAAACCATGAGCACCGGCCAGAGAAACTGACCCCAGGAGGTGAGGAAGGTGAGGATGGTAACCGTGGCAAACACCGGCTTGCTGTTTGGCACAACGATGCGCACGAAGGTACCGAATGCTCCCAGACCGTCCAGCCGCGCGGCCTCTTCGACACTCTTTGGCAGCCCCAGAAAAAATGTATAGAAGAGGAAGACCGAAAATGCGTTGGCGACGAAGGGCAAAATCTGCACCAGAAGTGTGTTGCGTTCCGGGTTCAGCAGGTACAGGAGGGGCACGGCGACGGCCTCAAACGGGATGATCACCAAGAGCACCACAAACTGGAAGGCGCCGTTACGACCCCGCCAGGTGAGCCGGGCAAAGGAGTACGCCGCCATCGAGTTGACGATCAACCCGCCGCCCACGATCCCCACCGAAATAAGCAGTGAGTTACCAAGGAACTGCAGGAAGTAGCCGGTGCTATCCGACGACAGGCTGGCGAAGACGTTGCGATAGTTCTCAAGCGACAGGTGCTGCGGGATGAACCCGGCGAAGCCCGAGAGCACCTCCGCCGCAGGCTTGAAACTCCCGACCACGAGGTAGTACACCGGTGCGACAAAAAGAATACCCAGCACGATGAGAAGCAGGTAGTCGCGCGTTCGACGGGCAGCGCGAGTCGAGGATCGCCGAACGGGTCTCCGAATGACCCGTCGCCGGCTCTTTGTCGGTGGAGTAGGGCGAGATTCGCGCACAGAAGGAGTTGCGACGGGAGCAACTGGGGGTGAGGCGGTCATTTAGTCCTCGCTCGTCTGGCGTAATACGCGGCGTTGCACGAGGGTGAGTGCCACCACGATGATGAAGAAGACCACGGTGATCGCCGCGGCTTGGCCGACGTTGTTTTCGTCGAAAATAGTCACGGTGGCCTGATACAACACCGTGCGGGTGGCGTCTTGGTTGAGGCCAGCGCCGCGAATCAAAATGTAGACCTGATCGAAGACTCGGAATGACAGAATCGTGGTGAGCAACACAACGAAGATCAGCGTGTTGCGAATGCCCGGCACGGTCACATGTCGAAATTGCGCCCAGGCGCCCGCGCGATCGAGTTGAGCCGCCTCATAACGCTCCTGGGGAATTTCCTGCAGACCGGCCAGGATGATCACCATTTGAAAGCCGACACCCTGCCAAATGGAGAGCAGAATCACCGAACCCATTGCCGTTGTGGGCGAGCCCAGCCAGTCGTGAGCGCCCACCGCGCCACCGGTTAGAAAAGACACCACCGAGTTCAGTAAACCGTTGTCGCTGCGATCAAGAATCAAGCGCCACAACACCGTAACGAGGGCCATCGGAAAGACGACCGGCATGAAGAAGAGCGTGCGAAAAAACGCGATACCGCGAATTTTTCGATTGAGCAGGATGGCCAGGGCGAGCGCAATTGCAGTCTGCACCGGCACCACCACCACCGCAAAGCTGAGGTTATTGACGAGGGCACGAAAAAACGGCACCGAGTAAATCGGATCGGTAAACAGGCGAACGTACTGCTCAATACCGAAGAAAATCGGCGGTCGCACCGAATTAAGACGCACGTTGAAGAAGGAGAGGACGATAGCCACAACAAACGGCAAGGCAACGAACCCAATAACACCGATAAGGGCGGGGGATGCCATCAGAACGCCGGGGAGTGTTTCGCTGTTAAACTTTTTGCGCTTTTTTACTTTGGTGGTTGTGCCTCGTGCGCTGGAAGCGGCACGTAGTTCAACGGTGGCCATGAATGTACTTTCTGAGGGTGGTGCGGGCCCGCGGTGACAGCGGTCACGGGGAATCGTGCCCGCTTTCTGCGGGCCAGTGCGTGCCGAACGGGTGGGCAGTGCGGCACGACTGCCGCACCGCCGCCGTAGTGCGGGGTTACTTGTAGTTGCTGTTGTCGCTGTAGTTCTGGTCGATCGTCTTCGCGGCGGCACCGAGGCTCTTCGCGGCATCCGCTCCGCCAAAGATGGCCGAAAGGGCCGAGGAGAACTTGCTGGTGATCACCGGATAGCCGGGGGTAACCGGGCGAGGAACCGCAACGCAAGCAGTGGTGATCGGTCCGTTGCCACAGGTCTTGTTGAGCTGCTCGGCGAACAGGGCCAACGGTCCGGTTGGGCTGTAGTTGGTGTTCATGGCGAGAGCCGACTTGGTGGCCGGGGGTGCACCGTTCGCGGTGGTCATTGCCGTGACGTTTTTGTCGTTCAACAGGCTGTCCAGGAAAGAACCGGCGGCTTTACCGTTTTTGGTTTCGGCGCCGATTCCCCAGGTCCAGGAACCCTGGCCGGTTTTGGAACCCTGCCCAAAGTTCGGCAGCGGCATGACAACGAGGTCAGCACCGAGAGCCTTGGAGTAGTCCGGGTAGTTCCAGTGGCCACCCCAACCGAGGGCAACGCGGCCGCCGGTGAAGGCCTTGCCATCGGCGTTGGAGTCGATGAACGGCTTCCAGCTCGCGAGGGTGTTGAGGGCCTTCACGGATGCCGCGGAGTCCATGACACCGGTGGACTTGTTGTCCGTGATGAGGCCACCACCGGCAGACCAGAGAATGGGAGAGAAGGCGAAGGAGCCCCACTCACCGCCGAGGCCATACTCTTCGTGAATGTCCAGGGCCTTGCCGCCGTGAGCCGCGGCGAGGGTGCCCAGGTCAGCGGTGAACTGGTCGGCCGTCCAGGCGTCGCTGAGTCCAGTGGGGTACTTGATCCCGGCGGCGTCAAGAAGCTTCTTGTTGCCGTAGATTCCGAGCGCGGAATCGAACATCGCGAGGCCGTATACCTTCTTGGCTACGGTTCCCTCGGCGAGTGATCCGGCGGTCGCGTTGGCAAGGGTGGCAGAAGACACGTACTGCGCGAGGGGGGCAAGCTTCTCGTTGTAGACGTAGTTCGACAGCGTGGGGCCGTCCATCTCCAATACGTCGGGCAGCTTCGACGCGGGCGTCGAGCTTACCGTGGTGGTGTACGTGTCGGAGGCGAGGAGGGTGAGCTTGACCTTGGTCTTGGTGTTGGCCACGTTTTAGGCGGCTACCGCTGCCTGCAGGGCCGAGTTTTCGCTGTCCTCACCCTGGTGCGCCCAAACGGTGATGGTGCCGGTTCCGTCGCCACCGGCGGTGGAGGGCGTTGCTGCTGCTGAGCAGCCGCTGAGGGCAATGGCCGCCGCTGCGGCAACAGCACCGACAGTGACAAACCGCGATGAACGACGGTGTAGATCGATAGTCATGAATCCTCCTGAAGGGAACCGGTGGCGAAAGTTCGCACCGATCCCGTGGTCTCCCGCACAACAAGGCGTGTGGGAAGTTCTGTGTGAGGCGAGACCTCAGCGGCGGGGTTCTCGAGGTGTTCGAGAATCGCCTGGGCGAGGGATGATCCCATCGCCGGTAGTGATTGCGCCATGGTGGTGAGCCCGACCATGCCCGACATCTCATGATCATCGATGCCGATGATGGAGATGTCGCCTGGAACGCTCAGACCGTGCCGGCGGATCGAGCGCAGCGCGCCGATGGCCATTTCGTCGGACTGAGCAAAAACAGCGGTGGGGCGCTCGCGTGCGGCTAAAAGCCGGTTCATGGCTTCCTCCCCGCCCTGCATCGTGAACTCACCGTTTTGTTCCAGTTCCGGGTTCACGTCGATGTCCGCAGCGCGCAAGGCGTTGTAGTAGCCGATTTGACGGTCGACCGGGGCTACGAACTGCAGCGGAACGACCCCAAAACCCTCGCCGATCATGGCGATTCGGCGGTGCCCGAGGTTGATGAGGTGCTGCACCGCAACCTCGGCTGTTCGCACGTCGTCGATTCCCACCGAGATGAAACCTTCTTGCTGCGACCCGACGGTGGCCACGGGGATGCCGAGCGTTCGGAGGGCGGCGGCTTCGTTGTCATCCGGAAGCAGCAGAACCACTAGCGCGTCGACCCGCTTGCGCACGGGAAGGGTCTGAAAAAAACGGCTCCGTGCGTTCTCTGAAGAAACGTTGTAAAGCAGGAGGTCGTAACCGGCTGCCGTGAAGCTGCTTTCGATGGCCGAGATGAGGTGACCGAAATACCAGCGAGCAATGTACGGGGTGACGACGCCGATGGTGAGGGTACGGCCGGTGGCCAACGCGGAGGCGCTGCGAGAGGGCAGGTAGTTCAGCTCATCAGCTAGCAACCGAACGCGCGCACGAACCGCGTCGGACACTCCGGGTTTGCCGCTCATCGCCCGTGAGACGGTAGCGACCGAGACGCCCAACGCTGCTGCCACTTCTTGGATCTTGGTCATCGCTGACACCCCCGGTGCAGCGGGCATCGGCGCCGGCTGCGGATGTCATCTTTGCACAGCAGACTTCATTTACGCAAACGCTTACGTTGCAGATAATGCTATTGTAACGGTCAATTCGCAGAGTGAAGCTGAAATTACGATGCTTTTTACGCAAGCCTTTGCGCACGCTACCCCCGCACTGGGGGGGCTCGGAAAAAACATTAGACGCTTGCGATTCCCTCGGCGGCTCAGGACGAAGCACAAGTTTCGGTGACCGAATCACGGCCGGGGGCGGTCTGTGCGAAAGCAAAAAACGAACGAAACCCGGCTGTGCCAAGGTCTCGCCCGTTTAACAGCGTGAGTGAGTGAGTGACCGAGGCGCTTAGACGGTCGCTCCGGGGCGCGTCTGCGCCACTCGAGCCAAGATGCCGTTCACGAATTTGCCCGAATCCTCGGTGCTGAGCTCGTTGGCCTGCTCCACCGCCTCAGAGATCGCAACGCTGTCGGGAACATTCCCGTTAAACAGAATCTCCCAGATGCCGATGCGGATGATCGCGCGGTCGACAATCGGCATTCGAGCGAGCGCCCAGCCCTGCGAGTAGGTCTCGATGAGTTCATCGATTTCGTCGCCGTGCTCGGTGATTCCCTGCACGATTTCCCGGGCGTAGATCCACGACGCTTCGCGCTCCGGCTCCTGCATCGCCCGGGCTGCGGCGGTGGCCAGCGCCTCGTTGATGCTCGACTCACGCAGGTCTGCGCCGTACAAAATGTCGATGGCGCGCTTACGAGCCTTGGAACGGGCGCTCACTAGTCGTTCACGCGGCCGAGGTAGCTGCCGTCGCGGGTGTCGACCTTAACCTTGGTGCCCTGTTCCAGAAACAGCGGAACCTGAATTTGAAACCCGGTCTCCACCGTGGCGGGCTTGGTGCCGCCGGTGGAACGATCGCCCTGCAGGCCCGGCTCCGTGTAGGTTATCTCCAAAACGACGGATGCCGGCAGCTCCACGTAGAGCGGATTGCCGTTGTGCAGCGCCACGGTGGCGTTCTGGTTTTCCAGCAGGTAGTTGACCGCGTCGCCGACCTGAGTGGCGCTGAGGGTGATCTGGTCGTAGTCGGCGACATCCATAAAGACGTAGCCTTCGCCGTCTTTGTAGAGGTACTGGAAGTCGCGGCGGTCGACAACCTCGGTCTCGATTTTCGCTCCGGCGTTGAAGGTGCGGTCGACAACTTTGCCGCTCATCACGTTCTTCACCTTGGTGCGCACAAAGGCGCCGCCCTTGCCTGGTTTCACGTGCTGGAAGTCGATAACGGTCCAGAGCTGGCCGTCCATGTTGAGAACGACACCGTTCCGAATATCAGCGGTTGAGGCCATGGGGGTTTCGATCCGATCAAAACGTGTGTGAATAGTGGCGAATGCGCCGACTGTGTAGTTTACCGGCTAGCCGAGGCGCTTCGCGATGAGGGCGAGGGCAAGCAGGTAGGAATCGAAGCCGAAACCCGCGATAACACCGGTCGCTACCGCCGAAATGACGCTCGTGTGACGAAACTCCTCGCGGGCGTGTGGGTTGGAAAGGTGCACCTCGACGAGCAGCATTCCGGCCTGCGTGAGCATTGCCGCGGCATCCCGCAGCGCGTAGGAATAGTGGGTGAACGCCGCCGGGTTCAAAATCACCGGGGTGCGGGAATCTATGGCGTCGTGCAGCCAGCCGATCAGCTCGCCCTCGTCGTTGGTCTGGCGCAGATCAATCCGCACGCCGGGCAGCTCCTCGGCGGTGAGCGCGACCCGCAGGTCTTCGAGGCTGCCGTTGCCATAGACATCCGGATCCCGCGTTCCGAGGCGGTTGAGGTTGGGTCCGTTGAGTACGAGCACGGTGGTGGGCGTCGTTGCGTCCAAGGGTGCGGTCATTGCCCCGAGCTTAGTGCTCAGCCAGCCCTGATGATCAGCCAGCACCGAGGCTCAGCCAGCCCTGATGATCAGCCAGCACCGATGCTCAGCCGGCTTGGGCGTTTGTCGGGCTAGACGCCGATCTCCTGGTACGCGGCAAAGAGCAGGCTCTTATCCGGCCCGGTGAGAACGGTGGGCTTGGCCACATCATCCAGCACGATAAAGCGCAGCATGCTGCCGCGGGCCTTCTTGTCGCGCTGCATGGCGCTCAGCAGGGTGTTCCAGCGTCCGACCGGGTAGTCGATCGGCAATTGCAGCGAGGTGAGGATGCTGCGGTGCCGGTCCACCACACTGTCGCTGAGGCGACCGGTCAACCGGCCCAACTCGGCGGCGTAGACCATGCCGATGGCGACGGCCGCGCCGTGCCGCCACTGAAACCGCTCGGCGTACTCTATGGCATGGCCCAGAGTGTGCCCGTAGTTGAGAATCTCGCGCAGCCCCTGCTCGGTGAAGTCTTCGCCCACCACCCGCGCCTTGACCCCGATGGAAAGTTCAACCAGTCGCCGAAATTCGCCACTGGTGGTGTCGGTGGCTCTGTCAACACCGGTTTCGATGATGCTGAGAATTTCTGGCTCGGCAATGAACCCGCACTTCACGACCTCACCGAAGCCCGCCAAAATTTCCATCTGGCTGAGCCCGATCAGGGTGTCAAGATCGACAAACACCGCGGTGGGGGCGTAAAACGCACCGACCAGATTCTTGCCCTCGGCGGTGTTTATGCCGGTCTTGCCGCCGATCGAGGCATCCACCATTCCGAGAAGGGTGGTCGGCACCTGAATGAGCTTCACTCCACGCAGCCAGGTGGCGGCAACGAAGCCGGCAAGATCGGTTACCGAACCACCGCCGAAGCCGATCACGGCATCCGAGCGGGTGAAGTCGCTCTGGCCCATCACTCCCCAGCAGAAAGCCGCCACCTCGACGCGCTTACCGGCCTCGGCATCCGGAATCTCAGCCAGAAGCACCTCGTAGCGATCGGCCAGGCTTTCGCGCAGTTTGGCGGCCTTGGCCCCGAGGGTTGCCGGGTGCACGATGAGCACCTTGGCCACATTCGCGCCGAGCTGATCGCCGATGCCAGCCAGAATGTCGCGCCCGATGATGACGTCATAGGGCACCGTGCCGCTCACGGTGATGGTGCTTGAACCGGTCATTGTGTCACTCCTGAGTGGTCCAGCGGTGATGGGTGAGGCAGTTGCAGGGCCAGCGACGGGTTTTGCTCCCGAACCCAGTGGGCGATTTCGGTGGCGATCTGATCAATCGGGCGCACCGAGGTGTCCCAACTGCGAGACGCCAACCGTTCATAAATTTCGCGTCGGTCGTCGACGAGCTTTTGCCAGGCATCAATTCCGGCGTCTTTCAACAGCGGTCGCTTCTCACCGATTCGGGCGGCCACCGCCTCGGCGGATACCGTCATGAGCACGACCGGCAGAGAGGCGAGATCGCGCTGGGTCGCGGGGTTTAGCACCGCTCCCCCGCCGAGGGAAAGCACCGCCCGCTCCTGAATCGCTCGGGCCACCTCGGAACGTTCGAGACCGCGAAAATATGACTCGCCGTGCTCGCTAAAAATATCCGCGATGGCACCGTGGACCTTCACGATTCGGCGATCCGTGTCGATAAACGGCACCGCCAAGAGTCGGCCGATTCGCTTTCCGACACGGGTCTTTCCCGCCCCAGGTGCCCCAATGATGACAACCAGGGGATGCCCGGGTACTACCGGCTCAGGCATTCGGGTCGCTTGAGGCGGCGGTGATCAAGGCGTCCGGAATGGCCTCGAGGTAGCCCCGCAGGTTGCGCTGGGTCTCCCCAATCGAATCGCCGCCGAACTTCTCCAGCATGGAATTGGCCAGCACGAGCGCCACCATAGCCTCGGCGACAACCCCTGCCGCGGGAACGGCACACACGTCGCTGCGCTGGTGATGCGCCTCCGCGGCGGTACCGGTGGCGACATCCACCGTGCGAAGCGCGTGCGGAATTGTGGCGATCGGTTTCATGGCGGCGCTGACGCGCAGCACGGTTCCGGTACTCATGCCGCCCTCGGTGCCGCCCGCTTTATCGCTCAGTCGGGTGATGCCGTCATCGCCAATCACGAGCTCGTCGTGGGCCTGAGAGCCGCGGCGGCTGGCGGTGAGAAAACCGTCGCCGACCTCGACCCCCTTGATTGCTTGAATGCCCATGAGCGCCCCGGCCAGTTGTGAATCTAGGCGACGATCCCAGTGGGTGTAGGAGCCGAGCCCCGGCGGCAGCCCGTAGGCGAGCACCTCCACCACGCCACCGAGGGTGTCGCCGTCTTCGTGAGCACGATCGACCTCCCCGACCATGAGGGCGGAGGTTGCGGGGTCAAAACAGCGCAGCAGGTCGGCGTCTAGGGCGTCGACATCCGTGGATCCGGGAAGGGGGCTGCCCTCCGGCACCCGCACACTGCCGATCGAAAGCGTGTGGCTCACCAGGTGCACGCCGAGCTCGCCCAGGAATGCGCGAGCCACTGCCCCGAGGGCAACGCGGGCGGCCGTTTCGCGGGCACTGGCCCGTTCGAGAACATTGCGGGCCTCGGCAAAGTCGTATTTCTGCATGCCGACCAAGTCGGCGTGTCCCGGCCGGGGGCGGGTGAGAGCTGCGCCGCGACCAGCGGGCAACGTGTCTAGATCCACCGGCGACGCGCTCATGACGGCGGTCCAGCGCGGCCACTCGGTGTTTCCAATGCGCAGCGCAATCGGGCTACCCATGCTCAGTCCGAAGCGAATACCGCCCGAGACGTCGAGCTGGTCTTCCTCAAATTTCATTCGGGCGCCCCGGCCGTAGCCGAGCTTGCGGCGGGCCAAATCCGCGCGAATTTGTTCGAGCGAAATCGGGACTCCAGCCGGGAGTCCCTCCAGAACCGCCACGAGTTCTGGGCCGTGCGATTCTCCTGCGGTCAACCAACGAAGCATATAAAGAATCCTTCCACAGCCACGCTGGGCCAAAGTTCGGGGGGGGGGGGGAGAAGTAGTGACATGAGAAATGCGCCTGGGTGCAGATGAACTTTAGTGAAAACGCACTTTAGTGGGAACGCACCGACTGGCCCTACGAGAGGGCGGCGCGCATAGCGGCCAGCACCGCGGCCTCGTTGGGGAGTTCAGCGTCGGCAAAACCCGCAGCGAAAATGCGCACCTGTCCGAGTGCCTGATACAGCAGCATGTCTCGTCCGCCCACCACCGTTGCGCCGGCGGCGAGAAAACGTGCGCCGAGCGGCGTGGGCCAGGGGTCGTAGACCACGTCAAAGAAGGTAGCGCCCTGCAACACCTCGTCGCTCAATTCGAGGTCAATTTCCGCGCCGCCGGGAAGCGTGCTCACGATCAGGTCGGGCTCGGCCTCGAGCCAGTCCCGCGGTGCAAAACCGGTGAGCCGCACGATGAGACCGAGCGTCTCGGCCAAATCGTGGATGGCTCGCGCACGCTCCAGCGACCGGCTCACAATGTGCACGTGGGTTGCCCCGAGGCTGGCCACGGCAACCAAAACCGACGCCGCGGTGGCCCCCGCCCCAACGAGGCGCACCGAGGTCACGAATCGAATGCCCTTTTCGGCAAGGGCGCGCACCACTCCGTAAACATCCGTGTTGAAACCGTGCAATCCGGCGGTCGTGAACAGCACCGTGTTTGCCGAACCGGTGAGTTCGACGAGCGGGTCGCGCACCGACAGCCGCGAAACGATGTCACGTTTCAATGGCATGGTGAGCGACAGCCCACGCCAATCACTCCCGCAGCCTTCCAGAAATTCGCCCAGCCCGGCCTGCGGCACATCAACGGCCGAGTAATTCCAGTCCAGGCCCAGGGCCGCGTAGGCAACGGCGTGCAGCGCCGGAGACTGGGAGTGCTGAATGGGCGAACCGAGCACCGCAAGGCGGTTAGCGGTCATTTGTCGAATCCGGGATGATCGCGCAGCCACTGTTGCCACACCTTCACGGCGGTGTCGTGCTCAGCCCCGGTCGCCGAGAAGGTTGTTTCGCCGGTCGAGCCGTTGATGAGCACAAAGAAGAGCCAATTGCCGGGGGCCGGCTTCATCGTGGCCAAAATTGCATCTTCGCCGGGGTTTGAGATCGGTCCGATCGGTAACCCGGCGTTCGCGTAGGTGTTGTATTTGTTGGCGGGATTCGCGCGTTCGGCGTCGGTGGTGGCAATTTTCGAGCCGCCCGCGCCGTAACGCACCGTGGCATCCGATTGCAGTTTCATGCCCGCGTCGAGCCGGTTTTGCCACACCCGCGCAACTTTGTAGAAGTCGGCGGTGTTTCCGCCCTCCTTCTGGGTGAGGGCGGCGAGGGTAAGCACCCGATGGCGGTCTGCGGGCACAACCCCGAGCGAATCCAGCCGGGCAAACATTTCATCGACCATGCGCTGCAGCATGGCGTGCGCGGTGGTACCCGGGTCAAAGGTGTACGTGGCGGGAAACAGGTATCCCTCAAGGCTGGGGGCCGTCGCCGGGAGCCCAAAACTGCGAAAATCGGCCGCAGCGGCGGTGAGTTGCTCGCCGGTCACCTTGGTCGAATCGCTGAAAGCAGCGAGTTTCTTGATCACACCGGCCACGGTGATTCCCTCGGGAAAGACCAGCTGGGTCGACACCTTGCTCGTTGGATCTTCGAGGGCACGGAGGGCTGCCGCCGCGCTCATCCCCTTATTTAGGGCGTAGCTTCCCGGGCTAAAAATCACGTTGGGGTTTTTCAACAGTAGCGAGTAGAACGCGCCGTACGTCTTTGTGACCCCGGCGGCCTGCAGGGTGTGAGCCACGTCTCCTCCCACCTGACCATTTTCAATATTGATGATCACGCGGCCACTGCCCGAGCCGATGAAATCGGTGGGTTCCTGCCAGCCGAGAAGGCTGCGGATGGGTTGTTCGAAACTAAAATAGACCGCAGCGGCTCCCCCGCTCAACACCAGAATTGCAATCAATGTCACCACCAGACAGCCGAGTCGGCGACGCGGTGCGCGGCGGCCGTGACTCGGTTGGTGCGGGGTGGGAGTCAGCAGCGCGGCAAAGGGTTCGTCGTCACTGGGAGTCAGCGGCGCCATGTCCTGAATACTCGACGGAAAAGCCAGCCGCTCGGCATCCTCCGCAGCCAACCGATCGACGCCCTGCTGAGTCGCGGCACGCTCCTCCTGCAGCCGACGGATGCGACGTGAGGGCAGTTGTTGCACGCTGCGTTGGGGAGTCGTGTCTTGGTCAGGGTGGGTGAACGCGGTTGCCGCGAACATCCCATCCCCACTGAATTCATTCGCCACGTATTAAAGTCCTTGGTTTCCGGTACGCACGAAGCTACCCGGGGCGTTTCCGCCGGACCGCTCGGCGTCGAGGGCGTGTTGCAAAATTATCACGGCGGCCACCTGATCGATGACGGCGCGGGAATTTTTGGTGGTGCGACCGGATGACCGCAGCGCCTGTTGGGCCGACACCGTCGACAGTCGCTCATCCACCATTCGCACGGGGAGCTGCACCAGGGCGGCGAGCCGCGCCGCGAATTCGCGGGCATCATCGGTCGACGCCGTGTCGGTACCCTTCAATGACAGCGGGAGCCCCACCACAATCTCGATCACCTCGTATTCGGTAACGAGAGCCTGGATTCGGTCTAGGTCGCCGAGCCCGCGCGGCACGGTTTCGATCGGCAGCGCCAGCATCCCGTGCAGGTCGCTGCGGGCCACCCCAATACGCACCTTGCCGACATCCACGCCGAGGCGCACTCCGGTTCGCACCGGTTACCTCGGCAGCCCGTCGATTACCGCGTCAAGCGCGGCACCGATCGCGGTCACGTCGGCTCCACCACCCTGAGCAAGGTCGTCTTTGCCACCACCGCCGCCGCCGAGAACTCCGGCAGCAGTGCGGGCGAGCGTCCCAGCCTTCGCCCCGAGCGTGCGGGCGGCTTCGTTAGTGGCAACGATCACGGCGGGTTTGCCCTGCACGATTGCGGCGAGGCTAACGACCGCGGCATCCGTGCCGAGTCGGGAGCGCACGGCGAGCACGAGTCCGCGCAGATCGTCAGAGCTGGGCAACTCACCGATTGTGGCGCGCACGATGGTCAGCGCACCGCGACGGGTGGCTGCCGCAATCAGTGCGGGCACCCGCTCGGCGAGTTTCGCGGCCTCGAACTCGGCGATCTTCTTCTCGGCGTTCTTTAGGTTCGCGACGAGTTCTGCGATGCGCTCAGGCAGTTGCTCGCGCGGGGTTTTCAAGCTTGAGGTGAGCTGGCCCACGAGTGCGCGCTCGGTGGTGAGATCGCGAAACGCCTCGATCCCCACAAGCGACTCGATCCGGCGATTGCTGGAGCCGACGGATGCCTCGCTCACGAGGTTGATCAGCCCGATCTCGGAACTGCGTCCCACGTGAATGCCGCCGCAGAGCTCACGGCTCCAGGCACCGTCGATGTCGACGACCCGTACAGTATCGCCATACTTCTCGCCGAACAGGGCCATGGCACCGAGCGCTTTAGCCTCGTCGATCGGCATCACCCGGGTGACGACTTCAAAGTTTTGCCGAATCGCCGTGTTGGCGATATCTTCGATCTCGCTCTTGGTGGCGGCAGAGAGTGACTGGCTCCAGTTGTAGTCCAGCCGCATGTAGCCGGCGCGGTTATAAGAGCCGGCCTGGTGGGCATCGGAGCCGAGGGTCTGGCGCAGCGCCGCATGAATGAGGTGGGTGGCGGAGTGGGCCTGGGTTGCACCGCGACGGTTCTCGGCGTCGACAACGCTCGTGGCGGCATCCCCCACACCGACCTCCCCGCTGCGTACCTGAACGGTGTGGCTGATCAAGCCCCTCACCGGGCGCTGCACGTCAAGCACTTCTAAATCGAACCCGGTACCGACAATGCTGCCGGCGTCGGCTTCCTGGCCCCCAGATTCCGGGTAAAGTGCCGACTCCGCGAGGATCACCTCGGCGATCTCTCCTGCCACCGCCTTGCTGACGGAAAACCCGCCAACAATGAGGCCGAGCACGGTGGATTCGGTTTGCAGGGAGTCGTAGCCGGTGAAGACGGTCTCGCCCGCGGCGCGGAAGTCGCTGTACACCGAGAGGTCGGCGAGCATGGTCTTTTTGCTTTTGGCGTCGGCCTTGGCCATCGTGCGCTGCTCAAGCATGAGGGCGTCGAAGGCGGCACGGTCGACCGTGAGGCCGGCTTCGTTCGCCATTTCGAGGGTCAGGTCGATCGGAAAGCCGAAAGTGTCATGCAGCAAAAAAGCGGTGTCGCCGGCGAGCTGCGCGGATCCGGTCTTTTGCGTCTTGGTCACGGCCAGATCGAGGATGCTTGTGCCGCTGGCGAGGGTGCGCAGGAAGGTTTCTTCTTCAGCTACCGCGAGGCGTCCGATGCGGTCGTAGTCGGTGCCCACCTCCGGGTAGGCGAGCTTCATCGCATCGCGCGACGCAGGAAAGAGCTCGCTGAAGGTCGGGGCGTCAACGCCGAGCAAGCGCATCGAGCGCACGGTGCGGCGCAGGAGGCGACGCAGAATATAGCCGCGGCCCTCATTGGACGGGGTGACGCCATCGCTCATCAGCATTAGGGCGCTGCGCACGTGGTCGGCAACAACGCGCATGCGCACGTCGTCGTCGTGGTTGGCACCGTAGCGGCGACCGGAGAGTTCCGCTGCACGATCGAGCACCGGGCGCACCTGATCAATTTCGTAAAGGTTCTCCACGCCCTGCTTCAAAAAGGCCACGCGCTCAAGACCCATGCCGGTGTCGATATTCTTCTTCGGCAGCTCGCCGAGAATCTCGAAATTCTTGCCCTGGCCCGCGCCACGCAGAAACTGCATAAAGACGAGGTTCCAGATCTCGATATAGCGGTCGTCGTCGGCGGCGGGGCCGCCCTCGCGACCGTAGGCGGGGCCGCGGTCGAAGAAGATCTCCGAGGAGGGCCCGGCGGGGCCCGGCTGGCCGGTAGACCAGTAGTTGCTGTCCATGCCGAGACGTTGAATGCGCTCATCCGGGAGTCTCGCAATCTTCTTCCAGAAGTTCACCGCCTCATCGTCGTCTTCGTAGACGGTGACCCAGAGGTCTTTCTCGGCAAAGCCCAGCCCGCCGTCACTCTCGCTCGTGGTCAAAAGCTCCCAGGCGTAGGCGATGGCCTGCTCCTTGAAGTAGTCGCCGAACGAGAAGTTGCCGTTCATCTGGAAGAAGGTGCCGTGCCGGGTGGTCTTCCCGACCTCCTCGATGTCGAGGGTGCGGATGCACTTTTGCACGCTCGTCGCACGTTTGTACGGCGCGGGCACGAGCCCGGTGAGATAGGGCACAAAGGGCACCATGCCGGCGACCGTGAACAGCAGCGTGGGGTCGTCGCTTACCAGCGAGGCCGACGGAACTACGGTGTGATCCCGGTCGGCGAAGAAGTCGAGCCAGCGGCGGCGGATGTCAGCGGTCTGCATGGTGTCCTGAAGCTAGAGCCGGGCAATTAGCGCGCGGCGGGCGGTGGGAGTGGTTGCGCGGGTGGCGAAAATATACGGGTGGCGAGGTTGTGCGGGTAGCGAGGCTAGGCGGGTGACATACCGGGAGGAGAACCGGCCTGAGATTCGGCGTCGCCTGAGCGATAGCCTTCGCGCGCGGCATCCGAAAATCGGCGAATTGTGGTGTTGACGTCTTCGAAGAAAAGGCGACCCTTGGCGGTTCGATTCACTTGGTCGGCGGCCAGAAAACCGAGGCCAATGCCGACCAGAAGCCACAGGGCACTCTTCACGAGGGAACCTCTCACGAATTCTCGGGGCGATGCGAAGCGGCGGATAGCGCTTGATACCCAGCTTACTTTGCCAGCCGACGCTCGATCTCGCCTCGCGGCGGCGGTTTAGACGGCGGTTCGGGCGGCGCCGTCTGACGGGCTACGGCGTGACATCCCGAGACCACAAAAGCGAGCCGCCTCGAAAAGGTGACCCGCTTTTGACGAAAAACTTTCGCTCGACTAGCGGGCGGCGTAGTACTCCACGACGAGCTGAACTTCGCACGTTACGGGCACTTCGGCACGCTTCGGGCGACGCAGCAGGCGAGCCTGCAGCTTGTCGATCTCCACCTCGAGGTACGGCGGGAGCTTCGGCAGGAGGTCAACATGGCCTCCGGCGGCGGCAACCTGGAACGGCTCCATACCCTCGCTGCGCGCGTGGACGTGAATGAGCTGGCCCTCTTTAACGCGGAACGACGGGCGGTCAACGCGAAGTCCATCAACCAGAATGTGGCGGTGAACGATGAGCTGGCGAGCCTGAGCGGTCGTGCGGGCGATACCGGCGCGAACCACCAGGGCGTCAAGACGCATCTCCAGCAGCTCGACCAGGTTCTCACCGGTCAGGCCTACGGCACGACGTGCCTCCTGGAAGATGATCTTCAGCTGAGCCTCGCGGATACCGTACTGCGCACGCAGTCGCTGCTTCTCACGAAGGCGAACGGCATAGTCAGAATCGGTCTTGCGCTTGGTGCGGCCGTGCTCACCCGGAGCGTACGGACGCTTCTCGAGGTACTTGGCTGCCTTCGGCGTGAGGGCAATGCCCAGAGCGCGCGAGAGGCGAGTCTTGCTACGTGTACGTGACTTGGTAGACACGGTTTCCTTTCAATAAAAAAAGCATCGGTCTTCAACGGGCTATCTGGCACAGTGGCCAGACGATAGAAGAGGGATGTGCCACGGGAGTGTTCGGCTACAGAACGTTTCCCTTTCAGATCGACACACACAGCAGCCGTGCGCGTGTGCCCCCTGCAGGCTCGAGAACGTTACCATAAATCGACTGGTCGCCGGGCTTGCGAATAGAGATTCTTAGCGGCCCCGGATGATCCGGCGCAACTTCTCCCACCGGGAGGTCACCTCGCGTTCGTTACCGTGCTCGGTCGGCGTGTAATAACTCGTTCCGACCAGCGGGTCAGGTAAATACTGCTGCTCGACCACGCCAATACTGGCGTCGTGCGGATAGCGGTACCCCTTGCCGTGGCCAAGCCGCTTGGCACCCGGATAGTGCGCGTCACGCAAATGAATCGGCACGCCACCAAAATCGCCGGCACGAACATCTGCAATCGCCTGATCGATGGCGAGGTACGCCCGATTCGATTTCGGAGCAAGCGCCAAATAAATCACGGCCTCGGCGAGCGGAATCCGGCCCTCCGGCATTCCGATGAACTGCACCGCATCGGCCGCCGCGATTGCAATCACGAGTGCCTGCGGGTCGGCGATCCCAATGTCTTCGGCGGCGCTCACGATAATGCGGCGAGCGATGAAACGCGGGTCCTCGCCAGCCTCGATCATTCGCGCGAGGTAGTGGATGGCGGCATCCGGATCCGAGCCGCGCACCGACTTGATGAACGCACTGATCACGTCGTAGTGCTCATCCCCGTTGCGGTCGTAGCGCAGCAGGGCGCGGTCGACGGCCGCGGCAACGATCTCGTCGGTAATCACCGGCAGCGCGTTGTCGGCGATCTCCGCCGTGGAACTCGCCGTGAGCGCAGCGGCCTCCAGCGCGGTGAGGGCTCGCCTCGCATCCCCAGAGGAGAGCCGGATGATGGTCTTTCGCGCCTCAACACTCAGCTCCACCTGCCCGTCGAGGCCGCGTGCATCCGTTACCGCACGGTCGATCAACAGGCCGAGGTCGTCGTCAGACAGCGGCTGGAGGGTTAAGAGCAGGGAGCGCGACAAAAGCGGCGAGATTACCGAGAACGACGGATTCTCGGTGGTTGCCGCCACCAAGATAACCCAGCCGTTCTCGACCCCGGGGAGCAGGGCATCCTGCTGGGCTTTGGAAAAGCGGTGAATTTCGTCAAGAAAGAGCACAGTCGAAATTCCGTACAGGTCGCGCGCGCTCATTGCCTCTTCCATTACCTGACGCACGTCTTTCACCCCGGCGTTAACCGCCGAAAGCTCAACGAATTTGCGTCCCGAGCTGTGGGCAATCGCCTGGGCGAGGGTGGTTTTACCTGTGCCGGGTGGGCCCCACAGAATGAGCGAGACCGAGCCGCGTTCGCCGGTTTTGTCTGAGGCCAGAGCCACCAGCGGTGAGCCGGGGGTGAGCAAATGTTTCTGGCCGGCCACCTCGTCGAGCGAGCGGGGGCGCATGCGCACGGCTAAAGGGGTCGCTCCCCCGTGCAGTCCGAGCCGGGCGTGAACCATAGGGGTCATCGTACTTCGGCCCTGCGTCATCTCTCGCCCGCGGGCTCGGCACTGCGGCTCAGCACTGCGGCTCAGCAGTGCAGTCCAGCAGTGCAGTCCGACAGCACTGTCGGTTCGACAGCACTGTCGGATGCCGGGCGCCTCACGATCTTGCGCAAAGCTCGAGTTGCGGCCCGGCAGTACAGTTCTTGGAGTAGCCACGTAACGATCGAGTTGCGGCCGATAACGCAACACGAAGACACACGGAGGACCAGTGGCACCGAGCAAGAACGCCGATCGTGAGGCCCGCGAAGCACGACTGCGACAGCGCAAATATGCTGCCCGCAAGGCGGTCAACGCGCAGCAGGTTGGCCGCCGCCGCCGCGACAATCTCGGCGCTCTCATCGGTGTCACCGTGATCGTCGCCCTCGCCACGGTTGCCCAGGTGCTCTACTTCTCCGCCGGGCCAGGCAAAACCCCAGGCGGCGTTGCAGCGTCCCCGAGCGCCAGCGCAAAGCCTGGAGCGTCTGCCTCCCCCAACGCTTCACCGAACGCGTCTCCGAGCGTCCCGCCCACGGCCGAGAAAAACATCGGCAACGTCCCGGCCAAGACGATTGCCAAAAACCGGGTATGGACGGGCGATCTCACCATCAACAATGTCGACTTGGCCATCAAGATCGACGGCAAGAAGGCTCCGCAGGCGGCATCCGTGTTTATCTCGCTGGCGAAAAGCGGCTACTACAACGGCAACAGCTGTCACCGACTAACCACCGATTCCAAGCTCAAGGTCTTGCAGTGCGGCCAGCCAAACACCACCACTTCGATCGATCCCGGCTTTAGCTTCGGTCCAATTGAAAATGCACCCGAAGACGGTGTTTACCCGGCCGGAACCATCGCCATGGCCCGCACCACGAGCGTTTACGGCAACAGCACCCAGTTCTTCGTCACCTACGGTGACTCCTACCTCGACCCCACCGGTGGCGGGTACACCGTACTCGGATCGGTGACAAAGGGACTCGACGGCTTTATCACCGACATCACCTCGGCAGGGGTAACTCCGGCAGCAAACGGCGCCGCTTCGAGCGATGGAACTCCGGTGGTTCCCGCGGTGATCCGCTCGGTAACCCTCCGGTAGGCAATCCTTTCCCGCCGATGGCGGCGACCGTACCGTGCAATAGGCTGGTGCCCGGTTGTTTCGCCCGAACGGCCAGATCAGCAAGGTGAGAATTTTGGTTACAGACGATTTGACCCCGTGGGGCCGCGTAGACGAAACGCGCACCGTGTTTGTGCGTGAAGCCGACGGAGAGCGTGCCGTGGGGCAGTACCCGGACGGTACCCCCGAAGAGGCTCTGGCCTACTTCGAACGTAAATTTATTGAGCTGGCCGGCCAAGTGACGCTCCTCGAGCAGCGCATCAAGCGCGGCACCGCGGTGGCGGACGTCGCAAAGACGATCTTGGCGCTCACCACAACGATCGCCACGGCCAACGCCGTGGGCGATCTCGCGTCCCTGCAGCGCCGTCTCGCTGCCCTGGGGGGCGCTGTTGAGGAGATCGCCGAGAAGCAGACCGCCGAACAGCAGGCTTTGGTCGCCGTAGCGCTCGAGGAGCGCACCGCCCTCGTCGTCGAGGCTGAGACACTCGCCGCTCAAGACCCGGCCAAGGTGCAGTGGAAGGTCGCCAGCGCGACGCTGGAGGACATTTTTGCGCGCTGGCAGAAGCACCAACAGGATGGCCCTCGTCTGCCGAAGACCGAGAGCAACCTGCTGTGGAAGAGATTCCGGGCTGCCCGAGCCACCATCGAGACCCACCGCAAGGCGTTCTTCGCCGAACTCGACTCGGTTCACAAAGACGCGCGCCAGAAGAAGCAGGAATTGGTGGATGCCGCTGAGGCGCTCATCGCGAAGGGCGCCGACGGCATCCCGAGCTACCGTCAGCTTCTCGACAACTGGAAACTCGCCGGCCGAGCCGGTAAGAAGTTCGACGATGCCCTCTGGGCCAAGTTCAAGGCCGCCGGGGATGAGATCTACTCCGCCAAGGCCGAGGTTGAGGCCATCGATGACGCCGAATTTGGCGCCAATTACGAACTGAAAATTGCTTTGCTCACCGAGGCGGAACCCCTGCTACTGGAAAAAGATCGCATCAAGGCAAAAGACGCTCTGCTGTCGATTCAACGCCGCTGGGATGTCATCGGTAAGGTTCCACGCGAGAAGGTCAAGCCGATCGAAGACCGCCTTCGCAAGGTGGAGGCCTCGGTCCGCAAGCTCGATGAGGATCACTGGGAGCGCAATAACCCGGAGCGCAAGGCACGCTCCGAGGGGCTTGCGAGTCAACTTCAGGACGCCATCGACAAGCTCGAAGGTGAATTGGTTGCCGCTCAGGCCTCTGGAAATTCCAAGAAGGTTGCCGACGCTCAGGAAGCACTCGACGCCCGTCGCGCCTGGTTGGTTGCCCTCGGCGGCTAACCACCTGATGACCGTAAGCGGCTGTCGACCTCTACGGGTCGGCGGCCGTTTTGGTCTTGATGGTGCCCCGGTTGGGCGGTGCCCACGTTTTGGCGGAGCTCATGGGGGTTAGCTCCCTCTCGTCCACAGGCCGAATTTCTCCCCCGGTTACAACGAAGGGCCTGGTAGTGGTGGTTGATCCCCGACGCTAGGGACATGACTCGATTGCTGCCCGCTGTCCTCAGCGGCCAATTTCTACCCGAGGCCGAATTGAACGCGGCCCGTCTCGACGGCGAGGTCTTCGCCGTGGATGAATGCTTTCAGCTCGTGGATAGTTGGGAAGACTCAACGACTCGTGGTCGCTGTCTCGCGGCCACACTGCCACCCCGGCTTATCGCCGAGCAGCGCACGGCCGCATGGGTTCATGGTGCGTTATTACTGCCGCCTCGGCGTCATGAGTTGTGCGCTGCCACGGGCGCCCGCTTTCGAGCACTCGGGGCCCCACGGTGGGTCATCCGCGAGGTCGTCGTTAACGCTTCCGATCTGTGGCTGCTCGGAGGCATGATGGTGACCACTCCCCTCCGCACAGTCATCGATCTGGCCCGCTTTAGCGCTGAATTTGATTCAGCCGAATGCGAACTGGTGCAGAGACTCGCTTCCGTCGGAGGATTTGATTACACCGAAATCCAGCGCGCCGTCGGTCTGAGGCGCAACCTGCCGGGCAAACGCCGAGCACTGGAGCGGCTTCATGCCGCTTTGGCGCTGGGCGATAGCTGATGACTCCGGCCGAACGCGCCAGATTACGCTGCCCTTACAGCCCGACCCAGCCAGCGTAGCCAGCCAGCCTAGCCAACCCAGCCAAACCAACCCACGCACCCCTGCACAGCTGCAGTCCACACGCACAGCCCTTAGCCCGCGCTCACCCGATACACGTCATACACCGCATCGATTCGCCGAACGGCGTTCAGCACCCGATCGAGGTGTGTGGTGTCGCCCATCTCAAACACGAAGCGACTCAGGGCCAAACGATCGTTCGAGGTGGAGACCGTCGCCGACAATATGTTCACATGATGCTCAGAAAGCACCCGCGTCACGTCAGAGAGCAGTCCGGCACGATCGAGCGCCTCCACCTGAATCTGTACGAGAAAGACGCTCTTGGACGACGGCGCCCAGTCAACGTCAATCATTCGCTCCGGTTCGTCTCGCAGCGATGCAACGTTGTGACAGGCGGTCTGGTGCACGCTCACCCCGGCACCACGGGTGACGAATCCGACAATGGCATCGCCCGGAACCGGCGTGCAGCACCGCGCAAGCTTCACCAACACGTCGGGAGCCCCGCGCACCAGTACTCCCGAGTCGCTGTTTCGAAGCTGCTTCGATTTGCCCTTACTCGGCAGTGTGAGTTCGGCATCCTCGGCCTCGGCCTCGGTGTTAATGGTTGCGAGAACCTTCTCCAACACCGACTGCGTCGACACATGTCCCTCACCCACGGCGGCGTAAAGCGACGAAACGTCTTCGTAGCGCATCTGCGAGGCGACCTCGCTGATGGAATCCTGGCTCATCAATTTTTGCAGCGGAAGGTTTTGCCTGCGCATGGCCCGAGCGATGGCATCCCGGCCCTGCTCAATTGCCTCGTCGCGGCGTTCCTTCGTAAACCACTGCTTGATTTTGTTGCGCGCGCGCGGACTCTTAACAAACGTCAGCCAACCCTGACTCGGGCCGGAGTCAGGGTTCTTCGAGGTGAAGACCTCCACAACGTCGCCACTGTTGAGGGAGCTTTCCAGCGGAACGAGGCGTCCGTTGACCTTAGAACCCATGGTGCGGTGGCCTACCTCGGTGTGCACCGCATAGGCGAAGTCCACCGGGGTGGCACCCGCGGGCAGGCCGATCACCTTGCCCTTCGGGGTGAAGACGTAAACCTCTTTCGCACCGATCTCGAAGCGCAGGGAGTCGAGAAATTCGTTCGGATCGGCGGTTTCGGCCTGCCAGTCACTGATGTGCGCCAGCCACGCCATATCGCCGTCGTCGGCTCCCATAGAAGCGGTTGCGCCCTTACCGCTGGCACCGTTGCCATTGACGCGGTCTTTGTATTTCCAGTGAGCGGCGACGCCAAACTCGGCGCGTTGATGCATTTGGTCGGTGCGGATCTGGATCTCCACCGCTCGACCGTCTGGGCCGATCACGGTCGTGTGCAGCGACTGATACAGATTGAACTTGGGAGTCGCTATGTAGTCCTTGAACCGGCCCGGGATGGGTGTCCAGCGGGCATGAATAGCGCCCAGCACCGCGTAGCAGTCCCGCAGCGAGGTCACCAAAACTCGAATTCCGACCAGGTCGTAGATCTCGTCAAACTCGCGACCTCGAACCACCATCTTTTGATACACCGAGTAGTACTGCTTGGGTCGCCCGGCAACGCTACCCTTTATTTTGTTCGATTTTAGATCATCCAACACTGCGTCAATAACGAGCTGCACAAACTCTTCGCGCCGCGGAGTGCGCTGACGCACGAGGTTTTCGATTTCCACGTAGAGCTTGGGGTAAAGCACCGCAAAAGAGAGGTCTTCAAGCTCCCATTTAATCGTCTGAATCCCGAGCCGATGCGCCAATGGCGCATAAATCTCCAGTGTCTCCTGCGCTTTTCTCTGAGCAGAAGCCGATTCCACAAAGCCCCAGGTTCGAGCATTGTGGAGGCGGTCTGCCAACTTGATCACCAGCACTCGAATGTCCTTCGACATCGCCACGACCATTTTGCGCACCGTTTCCGCCTGCGCACTATCGCCGTACTTCAGCTTGTCGAGCTTGGTAACCCCGTCGACGAGCATCGCAACCTCGTCGCCAAACTCGTGACGAAGCAAATCCAGGCTGTAGTCGGTGTCTTCGACGGTGTCGTGTAGGAGCGCGGCGGCAAGCGTTTTCGGCCCTATGCCGAGGTCGGCAAGAATCTGAGCCACGGCCACCGGGTGGGTGATGTAATCCTCACCGCTCTTGCGCAGTTGTCCCCGATGCGAACGCTCGGCCACCAAGTAGGCACGCTCGATAATCGAGACGTCGACCTTCGGATGATGTGCCTTGGCCGTACGCACCAGCGTCTCGACCGCGCCAACCGGCTGGGCGCGAGAAAACAGCCGGGGCAGAAGCGCGCGCAGAGACGCGGGGCTAAACGGTGTCTGATTTCCGGGCGCTACCGGCGCTCCGGAGGCTGACACAGCAGACGCAGTTGTTTCAGCCATCCGAAGCCCTCCAACCATAAAGTTACCACCGCCAATGGGCCGTAATTGACGTTCGTAGGGCACTCCAATCGCCTCGACCAAGTGGGGGTGAAACCAGCGTTAGTCGACGCGGGGATTATCCCCAGCCGCTGCCACCAGCACCCCGCCCGCCTGCTCCCAGGCGACCATTCCGCCGATAACGTTGCTCGCGGTGTAGCCAGCCTCGTTGAGCGCGGCAGTAACGCGGGCCGAGCGCTGCCCGGAATGGCACACCACAAGCACTCGGGTGTTTTCGGGCACCTCGTCAAGGCGCGCCTGCAACTCCGACATGGGGAGGGAAATCGCCAGGGGCGAGTGCCCACGATCCCACTCCGCGGGCTCCCGCACGTCGAGCAAAAGTGTTCCAGCGGTGACTTCGGCGAGGGCGTCCGTCGCGGTGATTTCGGCCGGCATTTGGCTCGCCATCGCGGAATCCATTGTGGAATCCATCTGCCGGGCTAAGACTTCGCCGAGGCGGAAGAACCGGCGCCCGTACCAGTGCCAGTGCCGATTACGGACTCGGCAGGAGTCGTAGCGACCGAGCTAGCGCGCCGTGCCACTAGCACCTTTTTGGTGTGTCGCACGATCGCCTCTTCTCCGCTGCGCAGGTGGGCATAAAGCGGAGCTGCAATAAAGATGGTCGAGTAGGTGCCCACCAAGATTCCGATAAAGAGGGCCAACGAAATATCGCGCAGCGTGCCCGCGCCCAAGATCACCGCACCGATGAAGAGAATCGCCGCAACCGGCAACATCGCTACCACTGAGGTGTTGATGGAGCGCACAAGCGTCTGGTTGACCGCGAGGTTAACCGATTCGGCGAAGGTGCGGGGCGAGCTGTCACCGTTGTTGCTGGTGTTTTCTCGAATCTTGTCGAACACCACGACGGTGTCGTAGAGGGAGTAACCCAAAATCGTGAGGAATCCGATCACTGCGGCCGGCGTCACCTCGAATCCGAGGATTCCATACACCCCGGCTGTGAGCACGAGGTCGTGCAGAAGAGCGACAAGGGCCGCCACCGACATTTTCCAGGTGCGAAAATACAGTGCCATCACGATGGCTACGAGCACCAAGAAGATCACAAGTCCGCGCAGGGCTTGACCGGTGATATCCGCTCCCCAGCTGGGCCCGATGAACGAAGCGCTTACGCTCGATACCGGCACCTTGTAGTTGGCCGCGAGGGCGTTTTTTACCTGATCGCTGGCGGTGTCGGTGAGCTGGTCTGTCTGCACCCGAACACCGCGGGTTCCCACCGTTGATATTCGCGGAATTTGCTTGGGAACTACGGATGCCACAGCGGCGGCAGCTGGCGCGGTGTCGAGCTTCGCGAGCCCGGCTACCTGAAACTCCGACCCCCCGCGAAACTCAATGCCGAAGTGATACCCGCCCCGAAGAAACGGCACGATGGCGGCGCTCAGCACCATGATGAGCGCGATCGTGTACCAGAGCTTGCGCTTGGCGACGATGTTGAACGAGCGCTCGCCGGTATAGAGGTCGTTTCCGAATTGCGAGAAGCTGGCCATCAGGAATCGTTCCCTTTCGTTCGCGGCGTGACCGGTTTTTCCGGTAGCGCAGCCGCGGCTTTACGCTCGGCAATCGTTTGACGTTTGGCAGCTTCGCGGGCGCTTCCGCCACTCCTGGACTGCATCGCCGCCATCGGTGCGCGGAATTGAGCGCGGCCGCGATACACCGCTCCGAGGGCGCGCGGATCGAGGCCACTGAAGCGGTGCCCCTCGCTGAAGAAGCGCGTGCGCCCGAGCAGACGCAGCATCGGGTGGGTGAACAAGATGACCACGATGAGGTCGATGATCGTGGTGAGACCGAGCGTCAACGCAAATCCGCGAACGTTTCCGACCGCCAGGATAAAGAGGATCACCGCGGCAAGGAAGTTGACAGTGTCGGAGGCGATGATCGTGCGGATGGCGCGCTTCCAGCCGGTCTCGATAGCGGACTCCAGCCCACGACCCTCGCGCAGTTCGTCGCGGATGCGCTCGAAGTACACGATGAAAGAATCCGCGGTGATTCCGATGGCGACAATCAACCCGGCGACCCCAGCCAGCGACAGGCGGTAGCCGTCGCGCGAGGAGAGCAGGGTGACGAAGAGGTAGGTAATGACCGCCGAGACCACGAGGGAGGCAATCGTTACCGCGCCAAGGGTGCGGTACTGAATTAGGGAGTAAATGACCACCAGAATGAGCCCAATAAGGCCGGCGAGGAGTCCCGCCTGTAGCTGGCTGTCCCCGAGGGTGGCCGATATAATTTCGCTGCTTTGTACCTTGAATCCAATTGGTAGCGCCCCGAACTTGAGCTGGTTCGCGAGCGTCTTCGACGATTCCTGAGTGAACGACCCGGTGATCTGCGCCTTCCCGTTGGAGATGACGGCATTGGCCGTCGGAGCAGTAATCACGCGGCCGTCGAGTACCACTGCGAATTGGTGACGGGCACCGGTCAACGGGAAGATCCGCGTGGTGACGTCGGAAAATTTCTTGGTACCAACGGCATCAAAGACCAGATTCACACCCCAGGTGTTGCTCGTGGCACCCTGGCTGTTCGCGACCAGACTGTTGCTGGCGTCCGAAATATTCTGGCCCGAGATTTCGACCGGACCGAGAATATATTTGTACGCACCGCTGGTGTCGCAGGTAACTAGCGGCTCGGCGGCCGGGGCGAGGTTCGTCGCGAGTCCGGCCTTAGAAGCGCAGTCAAAGGTCGTGAATTTCGCCTGCAGCGCCGGAGTCACGTAGTTGATGTCGCTACCGTCGGTGGGCTTCACACTCGGGGTGGAGGGAAGATTCGGGTCGACGACGGCGGCTGGCGACGGGCTGGCGCTTGCACCTTTGCCGCCGACTGCGGCCACGGGAGCCACGTCGGTAACCAGTACCGGACGAAACTCAAGTTTCGCGGAAGACTTGATGCGGTCGAGAGTGTCTTGATTTGGCTTACCAGGAATCGAAACAACGATGTTCTGGCTGCCCTGGGTGTTGATCTCCGATTCCGAGACCCCGCTGGCGTCGATTCGCTGGCGAATGATCGACACGGCCTGCGTGAGCTGTTCCGCAGAGACCGTCTGGCCGGCGGTAAGTTGCGGCTCCAAGACAATCTGGGTGCCACCCTCAAGATCCAGTGCTAGCTTCGGAGCCCACGCTCCCCCGGCAAACAGTACCTGGGCACCGTTCAGTCCGACGAGGGCGATAATGATCACCAAGAGCCACGTGAGGGAACGCCACGCCTTCTTGACGGGGGTCGATCTGGCCACGTGGTAACTCAGCTTTCTTCTGGCCGCGCGAAGCGCGCGTTGCACACAATTAGCCCCCGCCCAGACCGGGCGGGGTCAGACTATCGATCCGACCGAATGCCGAAAACGCTAGTTGTCGAGGTCATTCTTTTTGGTGTTGTTGGTGGGAGCGGCGGGGTTCGTGCGCTCCCCAAACTGCGGCTCTACGGTTCCGGGAGCGTCGGGCGCGGTGGCCTCGTCGGACGCGGCATCGTCGAGGTCTTCAGCAACCGGCGCATAGTCGGCAAGCTTCAGAATCGTCTGGCGGTGAATCATGAGCGTGGTACCCGGAGTCGTCTCGATGATTGCCACGTTGGTCTCCTCGTCGATCGAGAGGATCGTTCCGTAGAGGCCGTAGTTGGTCATGATTTCGACCCCGGGAACGAAGGCGAGCTGGCGATCTTCGGTGGTCTTTTTACGCTTGCGGCCCTGAAAAATCTGGAAAACAATAAAGGCACCGGCGGCAAGCACGATCAGAATCAGTTGGGGATCCATGGAGAAAATAACCCTTCCGGGGTTTCGAGGTAGGCGGCGGCTTCATCAAGGTTTGAGGTACGACTCGCTCCGCCGCTATGAATTATAGAACATCGCCAAGAAGCGAGGGGGTCGCCTGCACCAAACCAAAGTGCTTCCACGCGAGTCTGCTGGCCACACGACCTCGGGGAGTTCGCGTGAGAAGTCCGATCCGCACGAGGAAAGGTTCAACGACACTCTCAATGGTCTCGGAGTCTTCCCCGACCGATACCGACAGGGTGTTGAGTCCGACCGGGCCCCCGTCAAAGCGGTTAAGAATGATGTCCATCACCGCTCGATCGAGACGGTCAAGCCCGAGCTCGTCTACGTCGTATAGGGCCAGCGCCCCGTGAACGGCTTCGAGGCCGGCCCCCCCACCATTCACGAGTGCGTAGTCGCGCACTCGACGCAGAAGCCGATTGGCAATGCGCGGTGTACCCCGGCATCGGCCGGCAATTTCAGCTAGAGCCGCCCGGTCGATCGGAAGGTTCAGCAGGGATGCTGCCCTCACGAGCACCTGCTCCAGTTCCGAATCGGCATAAAACTCGAGATTTGCGGTAAAACCAAATCGGTCTCGGAGTGGGTTCGGGAGCATGCCCGAGCGAGTGGTGGCGCCCACCAAAGTGAACGGCGAGAGGTCAAGCGGGATGGATGTCGCCCCCGCACCTTTTCCCACCATGATGTCAATTCGAAAATCTTCCATCGCGAGATACAGCATTTCTTCGGCAGAGCGAGCCATCCGATGAATTTCGTCGATAAACAGAATCTCGCCCGGTACGAGCGAGGAAAGCACGGCCGCGAGATCGCCGGCATGCTGGATGGCCGGCCCGCTGGACATCCGCAGCGGCCGTCCACTCTCCTGAGCCACGATCATCGCGAGGGTTGTCTTACCGAGTCCTGGCGGGCCGGCCAACAGAATGTGATCTGGCGTGCGGTTCTGCAACTTAGCGGCCTGAAGCAACAGCTGTAGCTGAGCCCGGACCTTCACCTGGCCCACGAACTCGGCCAGGCTCGTCGGTCGAAGCGCCCCCTCAAAGACCAACTCCGACTCGGATTCCACCAACGGCCGAACAATCGCCACTCCAGGATCGGCGTCGATGCTCTCTAACTCGGGGGTCACGCCGCGCTCCCCTGCGGACCAAGCGTCGATAGCGCCAGTCTAAGCAGTGCCGAGACGGTTGCTTTGTCGGTTTCGGATGCCGCTGCGGTTGCGTCATCAACGGCTTGGGTTGCTACCCGTTCCGACCAGCCCAGCCCCACGAGGGCAGCGAGCACGCTCGCATCGACCGAGGTGACGATGGTTCGGGGAGCACCCGCGGCGGACCCGGCAAACACCATGGTTTTTCCGGCAAGAGACAGAACGATGAGTTTGGCGGTCTTGGGTCCGATCCCGGTCACTTTCCTGAACGCGGCGTCATTTTCGGTGACCACGGCCTGAGCAATCTCGGCGGGCGTCAGGGCGGCCAGCACGCCGAGCGCAGACTTTGGCCCCACCCCGGTCACCCCACGAAGAAGATCGAAGATGGCCAGTTCATCACCGGTTCGAAAGCCGAATAATGACAGGTCGTCTTCACGCACGATGAGGGCGGTGAACACCTGAGCCTGGTCGCCCACGCGCAGCGAGAGGGCATGTGGCGGGGTGATACCGATCGACAGCCCGATCCCGGCGACTTCGATCACGGCGGTGCCTCCACTGATGGCGCTGACCGTGCCTCGAAGAGAAGAAATCATTTTCTCAGCCTACGGTCGAGCAGCGGCATCGCTGCGCGCCGCTCGGCTGCCAGCCACGCCTGTTGCGCGGGGGTGGCGGCACCGCTACCGGTGATTTCCGGCACGGTCGCGCGTCGCCAGGCGTGGCAGATCGCAATCGCCAAGGCGTCGGCGGCATCCGCGGGGCTCGGTGGTGCGGCCAGCCGCAAGACTCGCGCGACC
Organism: Microbacteriaceae bacterium; assembly: GCA_014377425.1. Classification (GTDB taxonomy): domain Bacteria; phylum Actinomycetota; class Actinomycetes; order Actinomycetales; family Microbacteriaceae; genus Marisediminicola. Next base: position 31,367 of record JACMPQ010000044.1, read on the forward strand.
ATCGCGCCCACCTGTTTCTTCTCGGCCGCACCATAACCGGTGATGGCAGCCTTCACCTCCGACGGGGTGTGAAGTCCTACCGCGAGACCGCGTTTAGCCGCATGGTATAGAGCCACCCCGCTCACCTGCGCCGTGCCCATCACCGTGCCGAGGTTCTGTTGGGCAAAGACGCGTTCGAGGGCCACGGCTTCCGGCTTCCAGTCGTCGAGCAGCGTCGCGAGCCCATCACCGATCGCCAGCAGACGTTGTTCCAGCGGCCAATCAATCGCGGTACGAATCACCGTGACCGCCACCAATGTGGCCCGGCGATTGGGTTCGACGTCGACGACTCCCACCCCGCATCGGGTGAGTCCCGGATCAATGCCCAGCACCCGAATTGTCATCGCCGAAAACTACTCGTCTTCGTCAAGCTGAGCAAGTACCTCGGCCGGGATGTCGAAGTTGCCGTACACGTTTTGCACGTCGTCGTTGTCGTCGAGCGCATCAACCAGGCGCAGCACTTTGCGTGCGGTATCGACGTCAACCTCGACGTGGAGCGCGGGAACAAATTCCACGTCGGCGGATTCGTAGTCGATTCCGGCGGCTTGTAGCGCGGTCCGGGCGGCGACGAGCTGGCCAACCTCGGTGATGATGTCAAACCCTTCACCGCGGTCGTTGACCTCCTCGGCTCCGGCATCCAAAACCGCAGCGAGAATGTCGTCCTCGGTTACCCCGGCCACCTTCCGAACGCCAATGACACCCTTACGGCTGAAGTTGTAGGCAACGCTGCCCGGGTCTGCCATTGTGCCGCCGTTGCGCGACATGACGGTACGAACATCCGCAGCCGCACGATTTTTGTTGTCGGTGAGGCATTCGATCAAAAGAGCCACGCCGTGCGGACCGTAGCCCTCATAAATAATGGTCTGGTAGTCGACGGCGACACCGAGCTGGCCGGAGCCGCGCTTCACCGCGCGATTGATGTTGTCGATCGGAACCGAGGTCTTTTTGGCCTTCTGAATGGCGTCGACGAGGGTCGGGTTACCCGACAGATCCGCGCCGCCTAATTTTGCCGCGACCTCAATGTTTTTGATCAGCTTGGCGAACGACTTGGCGCGACGCGAGTCGAGAATCGCCTTCTTGTGTTTGGTGGTGGCCCACTTGGAATGCCCGGACATAATGCTCCTTCGACGACGGTCTAGCGACCGCCAGTCTAATTCAGGCGGTGCGCTTAGACCGGTAGGTGGCCCGCTTCACCATCTGCAAAAAAAGCTCGTGAAAACGCGGCTCACCGGTCATTTCCGGATGAAATGAGGTGCCGAGGATGTTGCCCTGACGCGCCGCCACTACCCGACCATCGGGCAATGAGGCCAGAACTTCGACATCCGCACCGAATTGTTCGATCACCGGCGCCCGGATGAAAGCCGCTCGCACGGTACCACCGGTAAGTTTCGCCACAGCGAGATCGGTTTCGAAGGAGTCGGCTTGCGACCCGAAAGCGTTTCGCCGAACGGTGACATCGAACCCGCCGAAGCTCTGCTGGCCGGGGGCCGCATCCAGCAGGCGGTCGGCGAGCATGATGAGGCCCGCGCAGGTGCCGTACACCGGAAGGCCGGATGCTATTGCCGCTCTAATCGGCTCGGCAAGACCGAACAAGCGCGAGAGTTTGTCGATCACCGTGGACTCACCCCCGGGAATCACTAGCGCGGCTACCGCCTCGAACTCCTCGACCCGCCGCACCGGCCGAGCGTCTGCACCCAGCGTCTCCAGCATCGCCAGATGTTCCCGATAGTCCCCCTGCAACGCCAACACGCCCACCCGGAGGGGGTGGGCGTGAGCGTCGGCTACGTTTACAGCCGCGTTGTTCACAGCGTTTAAATTACCAGCCGCGCTGCTTCACCAGCCACATTGCGTTACCAACCGCGTTGTGCAAGGCGGTGCGGCGCCGGGATGTCGGCAACGTTGATGCCAACAATGGCTTCGCCGAGTCCGCGCGAGGCGTCGGCGATGACCTGACCGTCCTGGTAGAAGGTCGTCGCCTTCACGATTGCAGCAGCGCGGGCAACCGGGTTTCCCGACTTGAAGATGCCGGATCCGACGAACACACCGTCGGCGCCGAGCTGCATCATGAGGGCAGCATCCGCAGGAGTTGCTACGCCTCCGGCAGTGAACAAGACCACCGGAAGCTTGCCAGTGCGGGCAACTTCGAGAACGAGCTCGTAGGGCGCTTGCAATTCCTTCGCAGCGACATAAAGCTCTTCGGGGCTGCGCGCGGCGAGTGCCCGGATCTCGGCGTTGATGGTGCGAATGTGCTTGGTGGCCTCGGAGACATCCCCGGTGCCGGCTTCGCCCTTTGACCGGATCATCGCAGCGCCCTCGTTAATGCGACGCAGTGCCTCGCCGAGGTTGGTGGCCCCACAGACGAAGGGGGTGGTGAACTTCCACTTGTCGATGTGGTTGACGTAGTCGGCCGGGCTCAAAACCTCGGACTCGTCAATGAAGTCGACCTTGAGAGCCTCCAACACCTGCGCCTCAACGAAGTGCCCAATGCGTACCTTGGCCATAACCGGAATCGAAACCGCAGCACGGATGGAATCAATCATGTCTGGATCGCTCATTCGGGCTACTCCGCCCTGGGCCCGAATATCGGCGGGTACCCGCTCGAGCGCCATCACGGCTACGGCGCCGGAGTCCTCTGCGATCTTTGCCTGGTCGGCATTGACGACGTCCATAATGACGCCGCCCTTGAGCATTTCGGCAAGCCCACGCTTGACGCGGCTGGTTCCGAGCTGTTGATGTGCTGTCTCGCTCATGTTGTCCTTTTCGTGTCCTATTTGAATCGTACTGGCGCAGCCTGAACGTAGCTGGCTAGCGCGGCCATGCCTCGGCAATTGACTGCCGAACGTCCCCGAGCAATTGTGGTAGCGCCTTCGTCTTGGCGATAATCGGGAAGAAATTGGAATCCAGCGCCCAGCGCGGAACGATGTGCTGGTGCAGGTGGTCGGCGATTCCGGCACCCGCTACCCGACCCTGATTCATCCCGATATTGAAGCCTTCGTTTTTGGAGACCTTCTTGATCACGCGCATCGCCGTTTGGGTGAGGCTAGCGATCTCGGCAACCTCTTCCTCGGTGGCCTCGTCATAGGTGGCGACGTGGCGGTACGGGCACACGAGCAAATGCCCGCTGTTATAGGGGAAAAGGTTCAGCAGCACGTAGGCGTGGGTGCCGCGGGCAACTATCAGGGCGTCGGAATCCGACATTGATGGTGCCACACAGAATGGGCACTCGTGCTCGGGCGGCTGCTGACCGTGCTGAATGTAGACCATGCGGTGGGGGGTCCAGAGACGCTGAAACTCGTCGGGAACGCCCGCCAACTCGTAGGAACCATCCACGCGGATGCTCTCGTGCAGCTCGTCATCATCGATCGGTGTCACCGCTACACCTGCGCCCTGGAGCTGATGGCCTGAGTGATGCGCGTGATGGCGTCGGCGATGAGCACGCCGTTTTCCTGCGTGCCGTCGCGGAACCGGAAGCTTACGGCGCCCGCGACCCGATCATCTTCTCCGGCGATCAGCTGAAACGGCACCTTCGCCTTGGTATGGGTGCGGATCTTTTTCGGCATCCGATCGTTCGAATGATCGACCTCGGCACGCACCCCGGCAGCCTTCAGAAGAGCGAACACCTGTTCGAGATACGGGCCATATTCCTCGGCAACCGGGATGCCGACAACCTGCACCGGCGACAGCCACACCGGGAAAGCCCCGGCGTAGTGCTCGGTGAGGACTCCGAAAAAGCGCTCGATCGACCCGAAGAGCGCACGGTGAATCATCACCGGCCGCTGGCGGCTGCCGTCTGCCGCGGTGTATTCGAGGTCGAATCGCTCCGGCAGGTTGAAGTCAAGCTGCACCGTTGACATCTGCCAGGTACGGCCAATCGCGTCTCGCGCCTGCACGGAAATTTTAGGGCCGTAGAAGGCGGCCCCCCCTGGGTCGGGAACGAGTTCCAGGCCGGATGCCGCGGCGACCTCGGCCAGCGTGTCGGTGGCCTCCTGCCAAATGTCGTCACTACCAACACTCTTCTCGGGGTCGCGAGTGGACAGCTCGAGGTAAAAATCGGTGAGCCCGTAGTCCTTGAGCAGCGAGATGATAAAATCGAGCGTGTTGGTGAGCTCCTCCTTCATCTTCTCGCGGGTAGTGAAGATGTGGGCGTCATCCATCGTCAGACCGCGCACCCGGGTGAGACCGTGAATCACGCCGGATTTCTCGTTGCGATAAACGGTGCCAAATTCAAATAGTCGCAGCGGCAGATCGCGGTAGGAGCGCCCGCTGGAGCGGTAAATCAGGATGTGGAACGGGCAGTTCATTGGCTTGAGGTAGTAGTCCGCACCCTGGCGAGTGATTTCGCCTTCTTCGTTGCGGGCTTCATCGAGATGCATCGGCGGGAACATTCCTTCGGCGTACCACCCGAGGTGACCGGATGTTTCAAACAGCGATGCCTTGGTGATGTGCGGGGTGTATACGAAGTCATAGCCGGCTTCTTCGTGCTTAAGCCGCGAGTAGTCTTCCATTTCCCGACGGATGATTCCGCCCTTCGGGTGAAACACGGCGAGCCCGGAGCCAATTTCATCGGGGAAGGAGAACAGATCGAGTTCCTGGCCGAGTTTGCGATGGTCGCGCTTCGCGGCCTCCTCAAGCCGAGCCTGGTAGGCCCGCAGATCGTCCTTGTTCGCCCAGGCCGTTCCATAAACGCGCTGAAGCTGCTTGTTCTTTTCCGACCCCCGCCAGTATGCGGCGGCAGTACGCATGAGCGCGTAGCCGTTACCGATCATGCGGGTGTGCGGCAGGTGCGGCCCGCGGCAGAGATCTTTCCAGACGGTCTCCCCGGTTTTTGGATCTACGTTATCGTAAATGGTCAGCTCGCCCGCACCAACCTCAACCGCCTCGTCGCTCCCGGCAGCCGCGCCCTTCAGGCCGATAAGCTCCAATTTGTACGGTTCGCTTGCCAACTCCGCTCTGGCCTCAGCTTCGGTAACTACTCGCCGTACGTAGCGCTGACCGCTTTTGATGATCTGTTCCATTGCTTTGTCGATGGCTTTCACGTCTTCCGGGGTGAAAGGCACTTCGACGTCAAAATCGTAGTAAAAGCCGTCGGTGATGGGCGGGCCGATCCCGAGCTTGGCCGCCGGGTTGATGGACTGCACGGCCTGAGCTGCCACATGGGCTGCGGAATGGCGCAAAATGCTGAGGCCGTCCGGCGAGCTAAGAAGAACCGGTTCTACCAATTCGCCCACCGTGACCGCCGCGGCAAGGTCGCGTAATTGGCCGTCTACTCGCACTGCGACGACACTTCGGTCGGTGAACAGTGCGAATCCTGTGGTCTCTTCGGTCGCTAGCATCGGCGCCACGTCAACCACGGCAATTTCGGGCATTTCAGACACGATGAAGAGACTCCTTGAGATGCGATTTGCAGTAGTTACCACTTTAGCGGTGGCCACAATGCCCACATTGCGGCGCTGGCAAGGTGAGACAAACCCTCGACCGATAAAACTGAATTGTCCGCCCCGCGCGGAGCCTGAGAGACCACGCAACGGAACGGACAAACCTAATCTGCGGCACTGCTGGCCTAGTAGATGACAGCCACGCAACCGCACTGGTTGACCGAGAAGTTCTGCGTAACCGAACCCGTGCGGTTATATCCGTTGGTCACCGAGGCCGTGGCCGTATGCGGACCGTCGCCCAGAGTGTCAGTGCGAATCCCCCAATGCCCACCCATTCTCACCGTGGTGGAGTAGGTCATGTCATCCACCATGATCGTGACAACCGTGCCAACCTGCGCACTCGTGAACCCGGAGATGCTCGGTTTTGCTTTGCTCGTGAAATTCTTCTCCAAGCCGGTGATCGTGATTCCCGGCGTTCCCGATGCCAGCGTGAGCCACTGCTTGGCCGAGCTGGTCATCTTTGCCGCGTTCGTGACGTAGGCCATGACGATGTAAGTCATGTCATCGCCAAGCGACCCACTGAGCGACCAGGTGTTGTTTGACAGTGCCGTGGTATAAAACGGCGCACCGTTGATGGTCACCGTGATGGCAGTACCGGTCGGGGCATCCGTTTTTCCGGAGATCGTCGGGTTGGCATCGCTGGTGAACATCGGCGAGGCACCGTCAATGGAGATCTTCGAGTAGGCGCTTGCTTTATACACCGTCGCAGCGCTAACCGTAAGAGTCTGCGACGTCGTTGCGACCGCACCGGTTGCCGTCGTAACCTTCACTCCGATGTTGTACTTACCGATCGGCAGCATCTGCGGAACGATCGCCCAGGCGTAGTTCGAATAGACCGTGCCCGCAACCGTCTGCCCGTTGACGGTAACGCTGAGTGCCGAACCGGCCGGGGCATCGGTGAGACCGGAGATGCGGGCCAGGGTGTTCGACACATAGGTCATTCCCCGAGACGAACCGCCGGTGATCGAGATGCAGGGCGGGCTGGAGTTCACACTGAGCGTTTGCGTTGCGGTTCCAATGTTCCCGGCACTGTCACGCACGCTCGCGGTCACCTGGTAGGCGCCGTCGATGAACTTCTTCGGGGTCACGCTCCAACTACCGTCCGGCAAGACAAGCGTCAGCAGTGTCTGCCCAGCAACGGTAACGGTTACCGGCGATCCGCTCGGCGCAGCACTCGTGCCGGTAATGGGAACCACGGAGCTGCTCCGCGGGGTTGTCGTCCCGGCGTTGATGGTGATCGCAGCCGCAACGGTGTCAACGGTGAGCCGTTGGCTCGTTGTTGCCAGGTTTCCGGCGGTGTCGGTAACAACGGCAACGATCGTGTAGGTACCGTCGGCGACCGGCTGAGGCGTGACCAGCCAAATACCGGCCGAGTTCACCGTGGTCGAGAGCATCTGACCGGCGACAGTAACGGTCACCAGAGAACCAGAAGGTGCGTTGGTAGTCGAACCGAGGATGCTCGCCGCGGCGTTGTTCGTGATCACTGCCGTTCCCCCGGCGATCGTCATGACGGGCGCGAGGGTATCGACGGTGAGTGACTGCATAGCGGTGCCCGCGGCGGATCCCGAACCGATTGTGACAACCACGGGGAACGTGCCATCCGCGATCTTCTGCGGAGTTACGCACCAGCTTGAATCCGGCTGCACGGAACTAGTCAACTTTTGTGCACCGACGGTCACTGTGACCGGCGAGCCTGAAGCGGCGGTAGTTGTTCCGCAGATTGGCCCGGTCGCACTCTTCGTCAGTGCTGTCGGGCCCCCGGTGATTGCAACCAGGGGAAGTGCGGTGTTGATGCTGAGGTTTTGCCGAGTAGTGCCCGTCACCCCGCCCGCATTGATGACGCTGGCGACCACGGGGTAGGGGCCGTCGGCAATCGCCTGCACGGTCACCTGCCAAGTGCCGTCGTTGCCCACTGTGGTCGTAAGCGTCTGTCCGGCAATCAGCACCGAAATCGGTGAACCTGCTCCGGCATTCGAGGTACCGGCGATCACCGGCGTCGAGGAACTGAGGAGAGGCTTGGTGGTGATGGTAATTACCGGGGCGACTGTGTTGACCGTCACAGTCTGTGTGGCTCTGCTGAGATTACCTGCCGCGTCGGTAATGGAGACAACGGCGGGGAACGTGCCGTCAGCCAATGGGGTAGACCTGACCGAGAAGGTTCCATCAGCCTGAACGGTCGTGGAAAGCGTCTGTCCGCCAACTGCCACGGTGACCGGTGTTCCCGGAATTGCGCTAGTTAGACCTGAAATTGTCGGGGAGGGATCGTTGACCGTCTTCGCCAGTCCCCCGGTGATAACAATGGTCGGCGCTGCCGTGTCGACATTGATCGACTGGGTGCCACGGCCCACATTGCCGTTGACGTCCGTAATGGAAACGGTGGCGGGATACAGCCCGTCGGGAAGTCTCGCCGAGAGGACAGACCACGTTCCGGCTTTTGTCACCGCGGTCGTCAGCGTCTGTCCGGCCACGGTGACCGTAACGGGCGTGCCGATCGGAGCGGTGGTCGTGCCAGAGATGACCGGGGTAGAGGTGGTCGAAACTTTACTTGCGCCACCATCCATGATCGCGGTCGGAGCAGTAGTGTTCACCACCACGTTTTGAGTCGCCCGCGCCAAGTTACCGTCGGCATCGGTGATCGTCACGATGATCGGCCAATTTCCATCTGCCAGACGCTGAGGGATGACACGCCAGCTGCCATCGTTTTGCACGGTGGTTTTAAGCGTTTGACCGCTCACGGTAACCACGACTGCGCTACCCGCACGTAGGTTACTCACCCCGGATAGCGGCACGAACGGGTTGCCCGTTGTGAAGCTGGCCCCGCCGGCAATGGTGGTGGTTGCGGACACCACTGGGTAGAAATTGTCGGTGTCGAGGGTCACTGCGCCGTTGAGGGCGATTGCGCGACCCACCACGCTCACACCGGTCGTTACCGTGATGCTGGTGAGCGCAACGATCGATCCGGTGAAGGAAGAGTAGGTGCCGAGGGTCGCGGAACTCCCTATTTGCCAGAAGACATTGGATGCCTGCGCCCCGTTGGTAAGAACAACCGAGCTGGCGGTCGCAGTCGTGAGCGCAGAGCCGATCTGAAAGATGAAGATCGCGTTGGGATCGTTTTGAGCATCAAGGGTGAGGGTGCCGGTGATCTGCATCGTGCTCGCTGAGGTGTAGACGCCGGGTGTGAGCGTCAAGCCGCCAAGTTGCTCGGGTGGTGTTGCCGTGGCCGCCCGACCCTGGAGGTCAAGATAGGCCGCGGTTGCATCGGATTGAGCAGACTGCGCATTGGCATCGGTGTTGTGACGGGTGCCCCGCACGATCCCCGGCGCGAAACCGGTGATTGATGTTCCTGGGTAGACACCCAAATCCGCGCGAAGCACAGTGTTGCCGGTGTTCGTCACCGTTTCATGCCCGAGCACGGAGTAGGCGGCAGCAGCGCCGAAGGCGGGAACACCAGATGCGGGTGAGGTGCCCGGCGTTGCGAATGCCGGGAGAGCGATTGTCTGGGAGCTGGCCACAACCATGCAGCTGGCAAGAATTGCCACGATTACTCGACCGAACGATGCCGTGCGTCGTTTCTTGGATCGAGGTACAAATTCTGAACTCGTGACAAACATCGAGATCCCCAAACTGACAACGTATCCGCAATCACACGGAGCAGGGGTACAAGTTACCCACGCTCTTGAGAAAGTAGTGGGCTCCGGAATGCGGGAAGCTCTCGCCGTTGCCCTCGACGCCAGTCCGTGAAATTACGCGAAAACCATGACCCGGACTCAGTTTGTTTTATCGAGAAATTTCTAGCAAAAATGGGGTTAATGCCCAGCTCAATTTGAGCGTAATCTCAAATAAACCCGAGCTTGTCCCTTTGGGTGAAGCAGTCTCAGCATTAGCGAAATATCTCAGTCGGGCGTGTCGACGGTTTGCGATCGAAATCACCCACCTCCGGGTGTCTATTGCCGAACCGGTTTTGGGCATAAAAAAACCCCGGAGAACCGGGGCTTTTTCTGTGAGCGATACTGGGATCGAACCAGTATTTAGGTCACTGTCCATCTTCTATACGCTTGCAGGGCTGTCGGGCGATATAGCCATGTATTCATTGACTTTTTGCGACCTCTGCTAAGGTCACTGTAATCCATAAGTGGACACTAAGCGACAGAGCTAAGGGTGCGCTAAGGGTGCAGACGAGAATAGGCTGAACGTGACCAAATCAAAAGACACCACAGCACCAGTAAGGCGCGGCAGCTTTGGCACGATTCGGGCTCAGCGCTCAGGTCGCCTCCAAGTCTCGTATGTCGGTACTGACGAGGTTCGCTATTACGCCCCCGGAACCTTCGACAAGGACAATCGCCAGGGCGCGAAAGCCTGGCTATCGATTGCCCAATCCGAGCTCGCACGGGGCCTCTGGAAGGCACCCGGAACTGTCGATGCCGAACTTGCGGCACAGGCCGCGGCCCAGTCCGAGACACTCGGCAACTATTCGACCCAATGGCTTGCGACTCGGATGAACGCTCACGGCGAACCGTTGCGCCCACGAACACGTGTCGAATACGAACGGTTGCTTGGGACAGCCCTCAAGTCCCTCAGCGGCGAGCGCCTCATGTCGCTTACCAACGCGTCAATTACCAAATGGAATGCCGCTCAACGAAAAGATGGAAAAGCCACACAGGCCGCTCGCTCCTACGGACTCCTCAAGGCAATCCTCAATTCCGCAGTGATTGACAAATTGATCAGCGAGAACCCGTGCATGGTTCGCGGGGCGCAGACATCCAAGACAGGTCGCAAAGTCATCCCGCCGACCGACGCCGAGCTTGCCGTGATCCTGGGAGCCATCGCGCCCCGATACAAAGCCGCTGTAATAATCGGCGCTTGGGCTGGATGCCGATTCGGCGAGGTCACCGAGTTACGCCGAAAAGATATAACGGTGACTCTTGCAGGCGGCAACGTCGCTAACGTGATCATCCACGTGACCCGGGCAGTGACACACACCACCGGCGAGGGCTTCATCGTTGGCAAGACAAAAAGCGCGGCAGGTGTGCGCTCAATCGTGTTACCGCCCCACGTGAATCACTTCATCGTGGAGCACCTCAAGAATTTCACCGACCTCGACCCCGAAGCTCTGCTATTCCATGCGCACAATCACAGCAACCACCTCGCGGAGTCCAGCTTCACAAAGCACTGGTACCCCGCCCGCACCGCCGCCAAGC